>DASRTD010000234.1:0-9866 GCA_035656115.1 Mucilaginibacter sp. | reverse complement strand
ATCAATCTGCCCGCCGGAACAATAAGACACACGATAGTTAACGAAAAGAATACCACGTTGGAGAAAACTCTTTTATAAAATGCTGGGATTTCATCTTTTGGTACATTAACCAGTACGGGAACTAAACTTTGCATTGCGTTTACTATTACTCCCCTTGCCTGTGATAACAAGCGGTTAGCCATTTCATAATAACCTGCAAATGCCATCCCGCCGAACTTGCCAAGCAGTATCTTAATAACAGGCTCATTAACCATGGCCGCAAGGGAGATAAACTGAAATTTCATACCATAGTTGAAAATTTGCCTGAAAATAGCTTGGTTCCAATTCCACTTTAGCGGGTTGTATTTAGCGCGAATAATTACCAATGACAAACAAACGAGCAGCGCTGCAACTGATTGACAGACTTGTGCGATAGCTACACCGCGCAGATGGTACCTGGGTACCAGCACGTAAGCCATAACCAAAAGCAAGATAGACGACGTGCTAAAAACGATATTCCTGATATAGTTGCGTTGCATGCCGTCCAATACCGATGAGTAGACCCCATTTACAGCATTCAGAACTAAACAACCAAGCGAATAAGGCAAAATAGAAAGCCCGGCCGTCAAAAATTTTGCCGGCAAAACCGATGTAAGTATTAAATCGGCGAACGGATAAATGACAGACGCGATTAATAAAAAAAGCCCACCCAAAAATATAGTAGCGGTAAAAATTAACTGCTTGATCTTGACAGATTCGCCTTCTTTAATAAATAACGCGACAAACCGAATCACTGAATCAGCAACACCAAAATTTGCCAGGTTCGCCAATGAAGAGGTGGACAACACCACCGACCACACCCCAAGCATTTCCACACCGATTTGCTTAAGCAAATACCGGTACAATAAAAAATAGACCAGTCCGACAAAAACAACCTGGCTGCCCGAACTGATGACGTTAATAAAGACGAGCTTCTTTTTTACCGCCATATCACAACTTCCCGAAGATTTTTTTAATGATCACGGAGAAGCTGGCAAAAACCGCACCCAGAACAAACCCGATTAAAGCCCCCTTTGCTTTGGATGTTTTATCATTTTCCAAAGGGAGGACGGGGGTGTCGATCAATTGGATAAGCGGGGTATCCTTGCTTAGCGATATCTTCGATACTTCAAGATTCTTAACTATTTCGGCATAAACAGCGCTGCTTGCCTGCACATCCACCTGTCTCCGCTGCGATGGAACCCTTAATGATAGTAATAGCGGGTTTGCATTGGGCGCCGCATCCATGGCCGAGGCAACACCACCGATCGACCCATTTAACTCGGCCCTTACACTGTCTGCCTGGTGCTGGAGTATTTTCACGTTTTGGTATGACTTTTTTGTTTTAGTTTGAACGTAAAACGTATTTACATTATCGACTATCTTATCGGCAAATGCTTTAGCAAAAAGTTCATCTTTCGATTTCACATCCACTTGTATAATGCTTAGCTTTTTGTCGGGCTTTATCACCGTTAAATATTTCTTATTAAATAATTGGGTTAGGTCGGTAATAATGCTGTCCTGCTTCCTGCTAAATTTTGCCGCATCGCCGGTAAAACTTATGTTTTCAATATTATCCGTCTGTTTCCATTTGCCGCGGAGCTCATTGAAATCGATAAATCTTTCAATGAGCAGTTGTTCTTTCCCATTAAAATTAGCCGTGCTTAACAAAGTCTTTTCGATCATTAAGCGCGATCTGTACAATTCCAGGATATTATCCCCCTCAAACAATCCGCCGCCGGCATTGTCAAGGTTAATTCCTGCCAATGAAGCCAACCCGGCATATTGCCCAAGCGCTCCGGCTTTCCCTTCTTCCTCCAATACAAATGTACAGGTGGCTGTATAGGTCGGTTTTACAATAATTGCATACACAAACCCAATTAATGCACCCAAAAATGCAATGATCAATATGGCTAACCAGTTGCGTTTTAAACCAAGTACTCCCGCCTTTAATTTTAAAAACACATCCCCGAGTGATATCTCATCAGGTTTTTTTGCACTTTCGTTGTCGCTTTGAATCATGAATACCTTGTCAAATACTTCAAAATGTTACGTTGAACGGTTATGTATAATGAGCAAATCATACTCCGCCAATATATGGACAAAAAACCTCCCGGTAAATTCGAGGGTGTTCTTTTCCCACTCTTCCCGGTGCATCAATATTAAACTTTAAGTGTGGCCGTTTACAATTTCCTTACCGTAACTAATAATACTACCAACGACACCAGCCCTGTTGTAAAGCCCAAAATTTCCTGCAAAGAAGATGATTTTCTTTCGGGCCGTTTCGGAATAAATATTTCGCTGCCGGGCCTCACATCGGGGTGACTATTAAAGAACAGTACTTTGCGTGTGCCCCGCACGGCCCCGTTTGGATAAACCACATAAGCGCCTCTTCTAAGGGCTCCCGGAGCATACCCTCCGGCATGCAGCACGTAATTGTTGAACGATTCCCCCTTATCATACACAATTGCACTTGGATAAAGCACCTGGCCATTTACTGTTACCACCTGTTCCTGTTTAGGTATCCTTATGAGATCACCATCGTCAACCATCAGGTCGATGCTGGTTCCCGGTTTTTCCAATATGCCTTTTAAGTCGATCCCGACATAGTTGTTTCGCTGCTGAATGTCTTCATTGCTTGTGGAGTCTTTATTCCGCTCTCTAAGTCTTTCCAGGCGACTGATCCTTTCGCGCGCCACCTCCGCTGTATCGGCCTTGTTCTTATCAAGACCAAGTATGGCAATGTTCTCCCGTCTTAATGTCCCGCCTTCCGCGTCCGCATAAATGGTCAACCCGCCTGCCCGGCCTATAATATCCGATATTTTTTCGTCCTTCTTTTGAATCGTATAATACCCGGGATATAAAACTTCCCCCTCAACTTTCACCGTCTTTTGTTTTTCATAGCCGGGCATCGCATAGACTGACACAATATCGAAGGGTTTAAGTGCAAACCTTGCTGTTCCGTTTAACAACGAATCAACGTCCACTTTAAAAACCACGGCAACGGGCGTGTTTTTCATATTCGGATTAGCGCCGCTCGTTCTTCGGGCTACTTCAATCCGCTTTGTGCTTGCCCCCTGCGAAAAACCACCTGCCCGAACGATCAACCCTTCAACGCTCAGGCTGTCCGAATAAACATAATCGCCGGCATTACGTACCGCGCCTTTAATCGTTACCGTGTAGCTGTCGCGAAGATCAAATATAGATGAGATGTTCACCACATCCTCCCGCTGCAGTGCGATGTCGGCAACAGATTTATTCATTACATCGCGCAGGTTAAATGGCACCACTTCAGTGGTATTGTCGGGCTCAAGGCGGATAATCGAACCAAGGCCCATAAAGGCGTCTTCTTTTAAACCGGCAGCCATATTGATAACCTGGGTTAAGGTTAAGCCCTTTTGCAGTTCATAGTCTCCCGGCCTGAAAACGGCTCCTTTTATGGTTACCCTGTTCTCATAGCGGTTTAGTACGCTGTCGACGGTGTATAAATCTCCGCGAAGCGGGATGTAATTTTTAAAATCGGCTTCCGGTATATCAGTTATCCGGCGCTGTTGGTCGCTAATCTGGGAAACTTTTATTAATGCGGTATAAGCTTTATCGGTAAATCCCCCCGCAAAACTGATAATGTCCTGCAGCGTTTCGCCAGGCAAAGGCTCGAATATCGCGGGTGTTTTTATCTGGCCCTGCATTTCAACATGCAGCCGATAGGCTGGCACCCTGATGATGTCCTGGTCCTCCAATACAATATTGCTCTTTTGGTCGCCTTTGGTTAAAAAATCATATATATCGAGGGTGCGAACTATCCGGCTGTTCCGGATGATCTGGATATTACGGAAGGATCCGTTATCATTCGGGCCTCCGGCGGCGTACAGTGCGTTAAATGCCGTAGCAAGCGATGGCAATGTGTATGTTCCAGGCCTAACCAATTCACCAACCATAATCACCTTTATGCTTCGTATATTACCGAGATTGACCTGTACGCTGGTGCCGTTGCCAATAGCATAATGATTGGCGATCAGCCTCCGCTTAATATCCTCAGTGGCCTGTTCGATGGTTTTACCGCTGACATTGAGCAACCCGGCCCCGGGTATGTTAATATTCCCTTCGGGCGACACCTCAAGCCGCCAATTAGCCAGCGAATTGCCATAAACGCTGATGTTCAGCTCGTCTGACGGGCCAACGATATAGTTGCGCGGCGTTGCAAGTTTTAAATCCGGAGAGAAATTAATGCTGCTGCTTCTAAACAAGCTGGCGCCAAATATTTTTGATCTCGCCTTGTACAAGGAATCCCGCGCTGCTTTATTGAGCATGTTACTGTCGGGCTTATAGTTTAGCCGCCGGCTGTATTGATTGGAGTCTGCCGGGGATAGATCGCTCTGGCCGCCCTGGTTACCGGCCGTTTTGCGGTATGCGCTTATCCGGTCCTGCAGTTTTGCAGCCTCAGTCGCCGGCAAGCCCTTGTTTTCAGCAATTTGAATAAGCTGTGCATCGGATAACCCTGATGCGGCGGCTTGCTGAACCAGTTGTTTGATCTGCGCATCGGTCAACTGGTCAACATTAACATTCGTCATATCCGAAGGCAGACTTTGTGCGTGTGCTGTAAAATAAAAAAAACAGGTAAACAGGAATAAAAGTATTGGGGGCTTATTAATTAACTTGTACATAAGTAAACATCGAAAACCGCTACATGCGCTTTTTGCCGCAAATGTATGACCTGATAGTGTACAAATTAGTACTCAAATTGTTTTTTATGAAACTATTTTCGCCAGCCGGCGTGATATCTGCCCATTTGCAAGCTGTTTGAGCCGTAAATCCGAAGGAAGGCGTCGCGTATTTTGAAGGGATAAAATAAGATCAGACGGCTTTTACGAGCACTAATTCCCCGTCATCATATCCTGCAGTTAAAACCCGGCCGCCGAACAAAACGCCGCCGGGCTGTGCGTCGGCAAGTTCTTTTAATGTTTTCACCATTAAGTCCAGCACGCCGGCCCATTTTAAGCCTGTTGTAAACTCGCGGGGCACTAAAAGATATTTGATTTTCCTTGCGGGTTGATAATCTATTTCGCCTACCCAGTCATCATCGTCGGGATCATAAACTTCCGAACCCGTTACATAAACCATATACCCCTTGTCTGACGTGAACATACCGAAATTTATTGCAGTAATATTTGCCGGAGGTGGGTTTTCGGTTTCGATTTTTTTTATCCACTCTGATAAAAGGCTGCTTAAATTCATGTAATTTGGTTTTTACAACGGCGGCATTGGATAAATGTACAGATTTGTTGTTAACCAAATATGAAATTTTTAATTGCCGGGGCCCGGCTTTCTTGCTGTACAGCTATGTTGTTCGGTATCGCTTTGGTTGCTGCGAGCTGCAAAAAGTCTTCGGCGCCGCCGCCGAACTTGCCCGCAGCAACTTTAAAGTCAACCGCGCCGTTCCACATGGGTTCCGCTGTGGTTTCAAGCGCACTGCAAGATAATTACTTGTACCAGGGTACGCTGTTGAACGAATATAACAGCATGACGGCCGACTACGAGATGAAATTTGACATCGTAGAGCCGCAGCAGGCGGTGTTTAATTATGCGCCGGGCGATTATATCGTCGGCTTTGCGGCGCAGCACCATATCCGGATGCACGGGCATAATTTTATATGGCACCAGGCGCTGCCCGATTGGGTGTTGAATTTCCAGGGCGACTCGCTGGCCTGGGAGAACCTGTTTAAAACGCATATTGAAGGGGAAGCCACCCACTACAAAGGCCAGGTGGCATCATGGGACGTGGTGAACGAAGCCATCCGCGATGACAACGGCCAGCTGCGCAACCAGGACGGCACGCCCGGCGACGGCACCGGCAGTATCTGGCGACGGCACCTCGGCCCGGATTATATCGCACGCGCATTTCTTTATGCGCATGAAGCTGATCCTAACGCGCTTTTATTTTACAATGACTATGGCCAGGAATGGGGCGGTGTTAAACTTGATTCGATGATAACCCTGGTTACCAATTTAAAAACCCGGGGAATACCCATCAGTGGCATCGGCATGCAAATGCACATTGATATCAACGTAGACACTGCCGGGGTCAGTTCAGCACTAAAAAGATTGGCGGCAACGGGCCTGCTGGTTCATGTTTCGGAACTGGATATTTCTGTCAACCCAAACAACAATCCAAATATTGTTTTTACTTCCGCCCTGCAATTGCAGCAAGCGGCGCTTTACCAGTTTGTTGCAGAAAGCTACCGCGCAAATGTACCGGCGGCACAACGTTATGGTATCACAACCTGGGAGTTTAGCGACCACGACAGCTGGATAATGCCCACCTATAACCGCAGGGACTGGCCGCTGCCGTTTGATTCAGCGTATAAGAAGAAACCTGCTTATTTTGGTTTGCTAAAGGGGTTGACGTATTAGGTTCGAATCAAAATCTGTGTAGTCACCTTTGCATGATCACCCGCGACTTATCAAGTATAAGTACATGATAAACCGGGTCTTCGCGTAATAGCCCTTCAATTTGTTGAACTTTCCCGCCCATTATTTTTCGCTCCTCCTTTCGGTGTGCGAAAAATATAGCCAGTACCCGTTCTTGCCCCTGGTGGATAATTGTAGTATCCAGGCGCATACGCCCATCCACCATTTTTTTTACAATGTTCTTAAAGTCCGTCCACTCAAAGCGCTGGCTTTGCTTAAAAAACTTAAAGCGTTCCTTTACTTTCTTCGCCCAAAGCACAAGCCCGGCAATACCTAACGGAAAAAAGAGCAAAAAGCTCCAGCCAAATACAAACATCAACGACAGTAAATCGCCGTAATCAGCGCCACCAATTACGCAAGGATGGCTGCCTGCTTCGTCAACTACGCAGCTGTGGCTTTTGGCAATATAGCCGGCTAACGCAACTGACCAAACCGGGAGGCCTCCAAGAAAAAAAACAAGCGCATAACCTGCTGGTATTTTCCAGTACTCTTTGTCGTTATTAAAATATAGCGGGAACAAATGAGAATGTTTTAAAGACGCTAATTACGCGATGCGATAAAGGTACAAACAAAGGTCGCTTTTATTCGTCTTTATTTACTTTTCCAGCAACTCATCGATTTTATCAACCAGGTCGCCGATATTAAAAGGTTTATTAATAAAGGCGTCGAACCCGAATTTTCCGAAAGAAACAGCCAGCTCGGGATAGCCGGAGATCAGGATCACCGGTATGTGGCAGGTATCCTTGTTGCTTTTCACCTTTTGGCAAATCTCACCGCCGTTTTGACCAGATAGCAAAAAGTCCGTCAGTATCAAATCGGGCTGGTATTTTTCTATTGCCTCAAAAATGTTGTCAGTGTCGTTTATCGCCGCAACACCAAATTCATTATACTCCAATACTGTTTCGAGTACCTTTAGAATCTCTTCATCATCTTCAATGATCAAAATCTGCTTCGACATCGTGTCTGTTTTGGTGAATTTCACAGGTAAATTATTTTTGGTGCCCGAAATAGTATTTTTGTCGTATTTGTTGTCGCAAAAGAAACCGTACCGCCAAAAACGTTTGTTTTAGGTAAACGCGCTTAATCAGGGAGAAATTGCACCTTCGCGCATTAACCGGTACTGCATATGGCCGCCCTGATTTTTGCACAAATCACACGCAATTTATCTTTATACGAAATAAGTCGGTTTAGGTTTCAATTTTTTTAGAAAAAAACCATACTGGTGAATGGCGTTAAATCGCCTCCAATGCCTGCTGCTGCTTCAATATCTGTTCATGCAGCTTCTTCAATTTTTCCCGCCGTATGTACCGCCAGTGAAACCCGGCGAGTATCAGCGCAGCCGCGCCCTGGCACATCAGCGTATCAGTAGGTCCGATCCATTTAGACACACCGCCTATCAACGCTCCGCCAAATGGCTGCATTCCAAAAAAAGCCATTGCGTATACGCTGATTACCCTGCCGCGCATTTTGGGATTGGCGGTGGTTTGTATTAATGTGTTTGTTATCGTTACCTGCGACATCATCCCAAACCCCGTTACAACAGCAAAAAACAGCGCCAATGAATAAATGTGTTCGTGCGAAAACAGAATAAGGCCGGCACCAAAAACCATCGTGTTAACAAACAAAACTTTGCGCAAATCGGTGCCTTGTTTCAGGGAGGCGAGGAAAATAGCCCCCGAAAATGCACCAAGGCCAATAAAACTGTCGATAACTCCAAAAGTGCGGGCATTGCCTTTAAAAACATCGCGGGCATAATAGGGTATCATCGTGCTGTAGGGCAAAACCAGCAGACTAACCAGGCCCAGCATGACAATTAGCGAGGCAATGGAAGGCGTGCGCACGATGTAAACAAGTCCTTCTATCAACTCACCAAAAACATTTTTTTTGTGCGTTTTTTTTAAATATTGTGGCAATCTCATCATCAATAGCGAAACGATAACCGCAACAAAGCTTAAAGCATTCAATAAAAAACAAGCCCCATCGCCAATGCCCGCAAGTACCAGGCCAGCCAGAGCCGGGCCCACAATACGGGAAAGGTTTACCATGGACGAGTTTAAGGCCAGCGCATTGGGCAGGTCTTCTTTATTATCCACCATCTCATAAACCAGCGATTGCCTCGCAGGAATGTCGAATGCATTGATTATCCCCAGAACGCTGCTTAAAGCCAATATTTCCCAAACTTCGTAATGTTTCAGCAATATTAAAACGGCCAGCAGCAGCGCCTGAACCAACGAGGCCACTTGCGTGGTGAGCAATACCTTAAACCTGTTATATCGATCGGATACTACGCCGCCTATTGGTGAAAGCACGAACGAAGGGAACATGCTGCAAAACAATGTCAGCCCCAGCAAAAGCGTGGAATGAGTTAACGAATAAATGACCCAGCTCACTGCTGTTTTTTGCATCCAGGTGCCCACGAGCGAAGTACACTGCCCCACAAAATACAACCGGTAATTCCGGCTTCCCAATGCCCTGAATGTCCTGATGTTTTTTATACTTTCTTTGGTCATTTGATCTTCTTGCTTGTTTTTATAGGGTTCTGTCTTTAGCTCATTTAAACTCCACCAGTTTGGTTAAAGGGCCGATTACCCGCCTGAGCAGTTCCTGCTCCTCCGGCGAACAAGCCCCGGCAATGGCCTTTTGCAGCCATTCGTCACGTTCGTGTTTAAACTGCAAGAATATTTTCTCGCCTTCTTCAGATAGCGAAATGTTAACTTTCCGCTTGTCGGTAGCCGATGGCACACGGATAATGTACCCCATCTCGAACAAATGATTTAAAACCTGCGACATGCTTTGGTTGGTGATCATCTCCATCGCCGCGAGTTCGCTTGGCAATAACGCTTTATGCTGATAAAGTGACCCCATCGTCGACCGCTCGGTCAAGGAAAACTTTTGCCCGGTCGGCGATTCTTTCCTAAGCTTTTTTACCAGCTTGTTTATCGCTGCCCTAAGCTCTGAAGCGAATTGAATGTCTTGTTGCTGATTTATCATACTTGTAAGGTAAACTAATTAGTTTACCTTACAAGTATAGGCATTTTCATGATTTCAATTATCATTTTGGTGTAAGAAGTTGAATGAGTTAGTCGACGCAGAGACGCAATATTTTGCGTCTCCGACCAGAATTGCCGGCGGCTTCCTCTATATTCCGTCATGGGTTTGGAAGACGCAAAATATTGCGTCTCTACCCACGTTATTCCATCAAAAAACAAACTCGACACATTATTCCCTTGTCATTTGCGTTAAGATGTTTAGCTTAGTGCTTAATTTACATGACGCCTTCCGGTAACTACGAGCTGCTGATCGAAAAGATCAATGTTTTTATCCGCAAATACTATTTTAACCAGTTTTTGCGCGGGCTCATTTTTTTGGGCGCAGGGCTT
>DASRTD010000233.1:0-9886 GCA_035656115.1 Mucilaginibacter sp. | reverse complement strand
TGGTTTTGCCTGGCGCGTTTTTTTGTATTTACTTTTCAGTACTATCTTATCATTCACCTCCTGATACCGGACATGGGCTTATTGCCGATGATCCTCACCTTGTATGTTTTTTTCTTTATTCAATCAGCCATGCCCTCGCAGGATATTGTGGATATCGGGGTGCGCAGCTTCACCGCCGATATGCTATTTGGTTACCTCAGCAACCAGCACATCGCCATCGTGGTTTCGGTTTCGCTTATTTATATCGTTAACATCGTTATTCCGGCTATCTTAGGGTCGGTTTTCGTATTAAATCTAAAATTCTTTGATCGCACTGCTTAGCATATCTTTCCTGCTGCTTACGGCCCTTTTTACTGCCGTTATTACGTTTTTGATCATCGGCTGGCACCGGGTCAAAAAGCCGCGAATAAAAACGTCGGGCTTTACCACTCGCGTCACCGTCCTTATCGCCGCCCGTAACGAAGAGGAAAAAATTCACCTCACCATCGATGACCTCCTGGCCCAGGATTATCCAAAAGAACTCACCGAGATCATCATCGCCGACGACCATTCAACCGACCGCACCTCGGAGATTATAAAAAGTTATGCTGACCGGGGTGTAAAGCTGTTGCAGCTAAATGAGGATAAACCACTCAACTCCTACAAAAAAAAGGCCATTGCCGAAGCCATCCGCCTTTCAACCGGCGACCTGATGGTGGCCACCGACGCAGACTGTCGAATGAGCGCCAAATGGCTTTCATCCATCGTCGGTTATTATGAAGCAAATCAACCTTACATGATCTCCTCACCGGTAAGCTATTTTGAAGAAAAATCGCTTTTCGAGCGGATGCAAACATTGGAATTTTATACGCTCATTGCCACAGGCGCCGCCTTTATCGGCCACAACCACGCTTCTACCTGCAACGGCGCTAACCTGGCTTACCGCAAGGACATATTTTATGAAGTCGGCGGATTTAAAGACATCGACGACCTGGCCTCCGGCGACGATGAGCTTTTGCTGCAAAAGGTAGCGGCGCGCTTTCCGGGTAAAATCGGTTTTTTAAAATGCTTCGATACTATTGTCTACACCCATGCCAAGCACAACCTGCAGGAGTTTATGCACCAGCGCCGCCGCTGGGCGTCCAAATCGGTAAAATATAAAGATAAAAAGGTGGTTGCCGTTGTGGTAGGCTTGTGGCTGTTTAATGTCTCCGTTGGGCTAAACCTGCTGCTTGGTTTTTATGACCGAACATTTTTTTATATCTGCGCCGGGCAGTTGCTGCTGATGGCTTTGCTTGAGTTGATCCTGCTCTGGCCCGTCACGGGCTTTTTTAAACGGCGCAGTTTGCTGATACTCATCCCGATTTCTATTCCTTTGTATGTAACCTACTTTATCTACATCGGAATGATCGGCAACAAAGGCAAGTATTTATGGAAGGGGCGGATGGTGAAGTGAGGGTTAGTTGATTGGGTTGATTAAGTTGGATTAAGTTGATTGAGTTACGTTGTCTAAAAAATCTCAAAGCGGCAGGCTTTGTGTCCCTTTGTGTAAACCTTTGTGTTCTTTGTGGTAAAAAATTAATCGCCATACAGGTCGTCAAGCAAATCGGTTACCTGTCAACGGGAGACGCAAAATATTGCGTCTCTACAAGCGGATAACATCGGGCCCAAGACATATCTCCTCAATTTTACAAACCCTTACAACTTATTACAACTCGTTACAACCATTCCAACTCAACTTAATCAACCAAATCCCTATCTTAGCCAAAAACAAAACTTGACTGATCTTAGCCCCGCGCAGCGTACCTGGAGTGTATTCAAACGCAATAAAATTGCCGTTGCCGGGCTGCTTTTCATCGTTTTTATTACCATCGTGGCGATACTTGGTTATTTGATCATGCCCGATTCAACCCCCGATGCAAACAATATGACCATCCAGCTCAGCATCAAAAAACCGGGGGCTGGCTTTATGATGCTACGGTTGCGCAAAACCGAGCCGGTGGATACTTTCAATATATTCCACAAAATGCTTTTCGGGCAGCCCTCGTTTTATACCGATATACCCATCACCGGCTATCGCGCAACAAAAGATTCTATCTACATAGATACTTATGTGAGCGCCGAAGATAAACCCGAACCAGCGGTTTATTTTACCCCAAAAGGCGGCAGGGCCGGAGATAATGCACCCGCTCCGGGCGGCTGGGGGATAATCCATAAAACTTTCTGGCTCGGCACGGATGTTTACGGCCGCGACCTGTTGAGCAGGCTGATACTGGGCTCGAGGGTTTCGCTTTCGGTTGGGTTGATGTCGGTAATCATTAGTATGCTGCTGGGCGTAACCATCGGCGCTATGGCTGGCTATTTTGGCGGCTGGACAGATGCCGCATTCAGCTGGCTGATGAACATCCTATGGTCGTTGCCTGCACTTCTGCTGGTAATCGCCATTTCCTTTGCATTAGGCAAGGGGCTGTGGCAGATATTTATTGCAGTAGGGCTGTCCATGTGGGTTGAGGTGGCCCGTTTGGTGCGCGGGCAGGTGCTTAGCCTTAAACAGGTGGAGTATGTTGAGGCTGCGCGCTCGCTGGGTTTTAATAACACGCGCATTATCACCCGTCATATTCTGCCCAACATTATCGGCCCGATCCTGGTACTGGCTTCGTCAAACTTTGCATCGGCAATTTTGCTCGAGGCCGGCCTGAGTTTCCTTGGTTTCGGTGCGCAGCCGCCGATGCCGACATGGGGAAGCATGATCAAAGAGCACTATGGCTACATCGTAATGGATTCGGCTTACCTGGCCATTATGCCGGGCTTAGCTATCATGCTGCTGGTGTACGCCTTTAATTTGGTTACCGTTGGATTGCGGGATGCTTTTGACATAAAATCACAAAGCACCCGCATATAACAAAAAATATATTTATTTTAGGCAATCCCTATTTAACAACTGATGTCAGGTATTGACGATATTTCAGCCGAAGACGAGTTAATACGCTTGCTGCTTAAAAGGCAAACGGAGTTAAACGCGTTATTGGAAGTTACTCAGGCAATTAACAAAGATACCCGCACCCCGGTACTGATACAAATGCTGCAGGTGATATTAAAAAGCTACCTGCAGGTTGGCAAGCTTCGCTTTTTAATTGAGAAGGATGAGGGCTTCGTTTTGCTCTCCAAATATGGCGGTGACATCGAGCCGGTCGGCGCGCTGCATGTCGCATGTCTTAAATTAAGCAAAATAAAATGGCCAACCCCACTGGCAGGCCATGAGGACGAGGTGCTCAACAAATACGACTATTTTATCCCTATCTACCACAAAAAAAGAGCCTCCGCTTTTGCACTGATCGGTGATTTCAACACCTCCGGCGAACTGCTCAATAACGATCTTAACTTTATACAAACCGTGATCAACGTGATCGTGGTTGCGCTCGAAAATAAAAAGCTTTTTAAGGAACGCCTGGAAGCCGAGCGTTTCCAGCGCGAAATGGAATTGGCTGCCGAGGTGCAGAACATGCTCATCCCCTTAAAGGTTTACAAAGACAACAGCGTTGAGGTGAGCGCCCGGTACATTCCGCATCAAAATATCGGCGGCGATTATTTTGATTTTATCCGCCTCAATAAACATGAATTGCTTTGGTGCATAGCAGACGTTTCGGGAAAAGGAATTTCAGCCGCCCTATTGATGGCCAACTTCCAGGCCAGCCTGCGGGCATGGGCCGCAGTTGAAGATGATTTGACCAACATTGTTGACCGGTTGAACAAAATTGTAGTCGATAATACCAAAGGCGAACGTTTTATCACCTTGTTCCTGGCCAAATACAATGAAAGGACCAGGAAGCTCAACTATATCAACGCCGGACATAATGCCACCATCGTTTGTTCAAACGGCGACACCGCAACCTTGAAGCTCGGCACCACCATGATCGGCATATTCGACGAGCTGCCCTTTATTAACCAGGGTGAAATTGATGTAGAACCCGGCACCCTGATCGTAAATTACACCGACGGCCTGCTCGACCACGAATACCACAGCAACAAAACCTGGGGCGAAGAAAGCCTGATAGAATTCACCCAAAAACATGGGCATTTGCCGCCAGACGAATTTAACATGCTGCTAATGGACCACATCAAACTGGTGATAAAAGGCAAGCCGATAGACGACGTAACGTTGCTGACGCTGAGGATATTTTAACCAAAAAACAAATATCCATTTGCAAAACCTCAAAATTCGTCATTGCCACCGTCCTCAGTCAACGGCAATGAATTTAGGGGTGGCCTATTTCCTTAACTCAAAAAAGCTCCAATTGCGGGTCCGTAACCCTAAAGGTACGGCGGTGATAAGGTGTGTATCCGATCTTTACCACCATCTCACGGTGTTTAATGGTAGGGTATCCCTTATTTTGATGCCAATCATATTCCGGGTGCTCCGCAGCGATCTGCTTCATATAATCATCCCGGTAAGTTTTGGCTAAAATAGATGCCGCGGCGATGCTCAGGTATTTGGCATCCCCTTCAACAATGCAATGATGGGGCGTTTTTTTATATTTATTGAACCGGTTGCCATCGATGATCAGGAATTGAGGCTCAACGGACAGTTTTTCGATTGCCCGGTGCATGGCAAGGAAGGAGGCGTTCAGGATGTTGATCTTGTCGATCTCATTATTGTCAACATAAGCCACCGCCCACGTCACCGCCTTTTGCTCAATTTCGGAACGCAACTGGTACCTCATCTCTTCTGTCAGTTGCTTCGAGTCGTTGAGTAAATCATGTGCAAAATCATCGGGCAATATCACCGCAGCGGCAAATACCGGACCTGCCAGGCAGCCTCGTCCGGCTTCATCACATCCTGCTTCTATCAATTCATTCTGGTATCGACCCAACAACATTCTGCAAAGATAGCCCGGCCAATGTACCTAAGGCGCGCTGCAAACAAATTGTGGAAAAATATCCGGCGGCACAACCCCTTGTCTTTTATTGTAATCTTTCAATCAAAATCAGCCGCCCATTTTGCCGATTGGGCCAAATCGCTATTTTTGTCGGAAACCGCTCGCCCTTGAAGATTTTGTTTTTAACGCATCGCGTGCCTTTCCCGCAAAACGGCGGCTACCCCATCGTGGTTTGCAATACGATAAGGGGCCTGGTTAACTTGGGGCATGACGTTTCATTAGTGGCGCTGGATGCCAAAAAAAACCATCACGAATTTACCGATGATGACAGAGCGCTATTGGCGAAGATCAACTACAGGGCTTACGACATCGACATCGGCGTGTCTGTTTTCGATGTTGCCGTCAACCTGCTTAGCAAAACCTCCTTCAATATCGACCGGTATTATGACAACGAATTTGAACGGCTGCTTGTGCTCGAGTTGAAAAAGAATGACTATGATATCATCCAGTTTGAGGGGCTGATGGTTTCGCTGTACCTCAGTGCGGTACGCAAAAACTCGAAAGCAAAACTCATATACCGCCTGCACAATATCGAGAACCAGGTATGGCAGCGGCTTTCGATGCAAAAGACCGATCCCTTTAAAAAATCGTACCTGAAGATGCACGCCAAGCGCATCAAAAATTATGAATTAAAACAGCTGAACAATTTTGATGCGATAGCCGTGTTCACCACGCAGGACAAGGGTACACTGCTGGAATATGGCGTTAAAATACCGATTGAGATATTACCGCTCGGAATTAACCTCGACCATTATAAACCCGACCCGGGCAAAACCGACTATCCAACTCTTTTCTTTTTAGGCTCGCTGGACTGGCTGCCCAACCGCGAAGGGATGGAATGGTTTTTAGACAATTTTGTACACGACCTTACAGAAGGCGACCTGCGCGTACGGTTCTATGTAGCCGGGAATGACATTCCGGATAGTTTTGACGATTACGAAGTAATGGGCAAGGTTTTCATCCAGGGCGAGGTGGATGACGCATTGGAGTTCATCAATAGCAAAGCCATCATGATTGTTCCCTTGCTTTCCGGCGGGGGTATGCGCGTCAAGATCGTTGAAGGCATGGCGATGCAGAAGTGCATCATCTCCACCAATCTCGGCGCTGAGGGCATCCATTTTGAAGACGGCGTGAATATGCTAATCGCCAACAACCAGGAAGAGTTTTACGATGCCATCCACCGCTGCATCACTGACGAGCATTTTTGCAAACAAATGGGCCGCAGTGCCCGCAAACTGGTGGAAGAGCAGCATGACGCAAACAAAGTGAGCCGCAAATTGGTGGAGTTTTATAAAACGGTGGTCTGATTTACGATTTTAGAATTACGATTTACGATTTTTGAAAAAGCCGAATTATGCATTGTGCTATTACAGCTTATTAAATCGTAAATCTAAAATCGTAATTCGTAAATCATTCTTAGCTTTGCGCCGAACTTAGTGTATAATGAAGAATACCGCTTTAACTGATATCCATATAAAACTCGGCGCCAAAATGGTGCCTTTTGCAGGTTATAATATGCCCGTGCAATATGCCGGGATTAACGCAGAACACGAAACCGTTCGCAATGGCGTAGGCGTTTTTGACGTGAGCCATATGGGCGAATTTATATTGAAGGGCGACCATGCGCTTGACCTTATCCAGCAGGTAACCAGCAATGACGCTTCAAAACTGTACGATGGAAAAGTGCAGTACTCCTGCCTGCCCAATAAAGATGGCGGCATAGTTGATGATTTACTGGTTTACCGCATCGACGACAAAACCTACATGCTGGTAGTCAATGCGTCGAACATCGAAAAGGACTGGGATTGGATATCCGGTTTCAATACTTATGGTGTGGAGATGAAAAACATTTCCGATAAAACTTCACTGCTGGCCGTCCAGGGCCCCAAAGCTGCTGAAGCATTGCAAAGCCTTACCGATCTTGACCTGGCTTCAATGGAATATTATACCTTCAAAAAAGGCAAGTTTGCCGGCCTGGACAATGTGCTAATCTCTGCGACAGGTTACACTGGCGCGGGTGGCTTTGAAATTTATTTCGAGAACAGCCAGGCCGGGCATATCTGGGAGGCCATTTTCAAAGCCGGCGAACCCTTCGGCATCAAACCGATCGGCCTTGGCGCCCGGGATACCCTCCGTTTGGAAATGGGCTTCTGCCTCTACGGCAATGATATTGATGATACTACCTCGCCGTTAGAAGCCGGCTTAGGTTGGGTAACCAAATTCAGCAAGGATTTTACCAATTCAGCCGCCCTGCAGCAGCAAAAACAAGACGGCATAAAATGCAAGCTGGTAGGTATCGAAATGATCGAACGCGGCATACCCCGCCACGATTATCCTATTGTTGATGCCGAAGACAATAACATCGGCAGGGTAACCTCGGGCACACAATCGCCCAGCTTGCAAAAAGCCATCGGCATGGGCTATGTAAAAACCGAATTCGCCAAAGAAGGCACCGAAATCTACATAATTATCCGCGACAATAAAGTTAAGGCAAAAGTTGTTAAGCCGCCGTTTACCAAATAGTTTATTGGTTCACTCCCGCACGTGCGGGATTAGTCCATTGGTACTTGTAAATTGTACAATGAATTATCGAACTATGCTGCAGATGAACTAATGAACTAATGAACCATTGAACTAATGAACAACCTCGACGTCTGCCTCTCCCCTGCCCTCATTCCGCTTTATAAGGTCGAAGGCTATATCGCGGTCATCATCGACATTTTCAGGGCAACCTCGTCCATTTGTTATGGCATTGGAAACGGTGCAACGGCTATCATTCCGGCATCACAAGTAGAAGAATGTGCGGCCTATGCTGAAAAAGGGTCCGATTATTTGTTGGCTGCAGAACGAGATGGCAAAGTGGTGGAAGGTTTTGACTTCGGCAATTCACCTTTCTCGTACACCAAAGAAATGGTTGCCGGCAAAACCATAGTGTTAACTACCACCAACGGAACGCATGCGCTACACTTGAGCCGCGGCGCAAAAAAGATCGTGATCGGCTCATTTTTAAATCTCACCGCGCTTTGCAACTGGCTAAAATCTCAAAATGAAAACATCCTGCTGGTTTGCGCTGGTTGGAAAAATAATTTCAACCTGGAAGATACTTTGTTTGCCGGCGCAGTTGTCGATCAGCTAAAGGAGAATAACTATAAGCCCGATGACGCCGCTATCGCCGCTAATGATCTTTATCAAATTGGCAAACACGACATCAACGCCTACCTCAAAAAAACATCTCACAGCGAACGCCTTAAAAAACTCGGCATCGAAAAAGATATTGAGTTTTGCCTGCAAGTTGATTTGACGACCGCGATCCCTGTGTTAGATGGCGAACGGATTGTAAAATTAAGCTGAGGCCGTTTGTTTTCGTTGGCGCCGTTTCCTGCGCCATCTTTGTATCAATAGGCAGAAAAAGAAGAACGTTACGACAATAGGCCATAACGAAATAAGCCCAAAGAACAAGCTTTGGAGTAATCCCCAGCCGTTACCAACTGCTGTTTTAAACTGCGAGCCTATTGTATCGCCGTTGTCCGGTAAAACTTCCTTTGTATAAAAAGTTATGGTAAGTGAACTGAATGCCACTTGTTTACTTAAATAATTCAACACGCCTTGGGTTGAGTCAATAGCTGTGCGTATTTCCGTCAGTTTATTTTCAATCTGCAAAACATCGCCCATTTTACCGGCTTTGTTCAGCAAACCGAGGTAAGTGTTTTCCAAAGCATGGCTGTTGGCCAATTGCGCTTTAATATCAATAAACTGGCTGGTAACATCTTTAATGCTGATGTTTTTTTCATCTATTTTGACAGCGCCTGAGGAAACTGAATCGAGTGTCATCTCAAAACTCTTTGCAGGTACGCGTATTTTTAAAACAAACTGCTGCTGGTTATCACCACGGTCATGTGTTTCGTTGTCTTCAGCAACATAACCATCCAGCTTTTTTACCAGTTTTAAAATTTTCCTGCGAGTTTCAATCAAGTTATTGGTTTCGAAACTGATGTCACCGTTTTTAATGATTTTTTTGGCGGTATCGACTACCGTTTTCTCCGGGGAGTCATCGTCAACCGCATCATCTACAGCTAATTTTGCTTCCGCTATGGGCGGAGGCGCAAGCGCCATATTCACAGTCCTAACGGCTTGTTCTTTAGGGTGTCCGCATGATATCAGCATGCAACAGACAAGGGAGGTTACAAGAATTGTTCTCATGTTAAAGATTTTTTGGTTCCTTTAAGACGCAAAAAATCCAACATTATTGCAACAAAGTTGCATTATTTTAATTTTTCGTTGTTGCGGTGGCGTTCCGCATCCCTGATATTCTTCTTTTCCAGGTTCTTTTGCAGCGCATCGGTGAGGTCGACCCCGGTTTGGTTAGCCAGGCAGATCAGCACAAAAAGCACGTCAGCCATTTCATCCGCCAGGTTAATTTCCGTATCCGATTTTTTAAAAGACTGTTCACCATACTGTCTCGCCATAATCCTGGCTACCTCGCCCACTTCCTCCATTAAGATAGCGGTATTGGTGAGTTCGTTAAAATAACGAATGCCGGTGGTTTTTATCCAGGCGTCGACGGTTTTTTGTGCTTCTTGTATCGTCATTGAAGGTTAGTTGCAGCAGCAGTAGCAGTGGCAGTAACAATTTTCACTGCTACTTTTAACTGCAACTGCCACTAATGGTTTTCTTTGTCTTTAGTATCCATGATAATCGTAACCGGCCCGTCATTCACCAAACTTATCTTCATATCCGCTCCAAATATCCCTACCCTTATCTTTTTCCCGGTAGCGGTTTCAAGAGCCGCGATCATTCTTTCGTAAAGCGGTATGGCTTTATCCGGCTTTGCCGCACGAATAAACGAGGGCCGGTTACCTTTTTTGGTTTGCGCAAATAGGGTAAACTGCGAGATCAGCAAAATTTCACCATTAACATCCGCCAGCGCTTTATTCATCAGGCCGTTCTCATCGCCAAACACCCGCAAATTT
>DASRTD010000232.1:0-5605 GCA_035656115.1 Mucilaginibacter sp. | reverse complement strand
TGAAGCAACCGAAACACCTGAGGCATCAGCTGAGAACGAAGAGAACGCTGAGAAGGGAGAATAAACCCCTCTTCTTTTAGATATTGAAAACGCCCTGTTCATTCGGACAGGGCGTTTTTTGTAGAGACGCAATATTTTGCGTCTCGGAACGAAAAGATTGAATTAAACCTCAATTTTCCGTCATCTGGGTTCGAGACGCAAAATATTGCGTCTCTACGGTTTGAAGATATTGTCTGCATTATCTCCGTTTAACAGCCATTGTTGAGGATTTTCTGCAATATATCCGCTGATATTCAAATATTCTTTCTCGTTTCTAATCACGTGATCGTAATATCTGGGCTGCCAGCCAAATTCGATATTATTGGTTGTTGCGTATGTTTTGACAGATGCCTTATATCCTCTCATAACCGCACCTAAATTTCGGCTTTGTACTCCGAATTGGTTGATATTCCAATCAATTTTGTCGGGTTTGTTAATAAAGAGAATCCCGTGAACATGATTAGGCATGATCACAAATTCATCCAGTTCAACAAATGAAAAATGATTTGGAATATCCAGCCAATTACGGTATGCAACCTCGCCTATGATCGTCGGCAGTAGAGACGCGATATTTTGCGTCTGCGAACGTTCCTCGGAAACGATTTCTCCAAAATAATGCACCCGGTTTTGTGTGCAGATGGTCACATAATATAAACCATTTGAACCATAATCCCATCCTGACAACCTCGCAGGGGAAGCGCGGTATTTATCTTTATAAAGGTCACTATCGAAATAAAGATTTTGCATTCGTAAATATAATTATTACCCGTAGAGACGCAATATTTTGCGTCTCGGACCCAAATTTAGAAAATTAGAACAATGCCTTTAGACAGGGTTTTAAATGCATACGGGTTTAGGGAATACTCCGAACATTTGTCTCCGAGACGCAAAATATTGCGTCTCTACAAAACTGCCAACCTGTCACCCAAAATCCCCTCATCCCTGCCTAAATAATACCTTTCGCCTTTCACCTTTCACCTTTCACCTAAAAAATAACTGCCAAAGGCCGATTGGCACAAGGCTTGATAAAAGGAGTGTATAAGTAATCATTCAATAAAGAAAAATCAATCATACTATGTCTAAAATAATCGGAATCGACTTAGGAACAACAAACTCCTGCGTGGCCGTAATGGAAGGTAACGAACCTGTAGTTATTGCCAATAGCGAGGGGAAACGCACTACACCGTCGGTAGTTGCTTTTGTTGATAACGGTGAGCGTAAAGTGGGCGACCCTGCAAAGCGCCAGGCCATCACCAATCCTACCAAAACTATTTATTCAATCAAGCGCTTTATGGGTAACCAGTTTAACGAGGTTACCAAGGAAATTGCCCGCGTACCCTATAAAGTGGTTAAAGGCGATAACAACACCCCGCGTGTTGAGATCGGCGACCGCAAGTATACGCCGCAGGAAATTTCGGCTATGATTTTGCAGAAGATGAAGAAAACTGCTGAAGATTTCTTAGGCACCGAAGTTACAGAAGCAGTTATTACCGTACCGGCCTACTTTAACGATGCACAACGCCAGGCTACTAAAGAAGCCGGTGAAATCGCGGGTTTAAAAGTTCGCCGTATCATTAACGAGCCTACTGCTGCTGCCCTGGCTTATGGCCTGGACAAAGCACACCGGGATATGAAGATCGTTGTGTTTGACTGCGGTGGCGGTACACATGACGTATCGGTACTTGAGCTTGGCGACGGTGTGTTCGAAGTAAAATCAACCGATGGTGATACCCACCTTGGCGGTGATGACTTTGACCAAACCATTATCGACTGGCTGGCTGACGAATTTAAAAACGACGAGGGCGTTGACCTGCGCAAGGACCCAATGGCTTTACAGCGTTTAAAAGAATCGGCTGAAAAAGCTAAGATCGAGTTATCGAGCTCGGCTCAAACAGAAATTAACCTGCCCTATATTACAGCATCTGACGGCGTGCCAAAGCACTTGGTTAAGACATTGACCCGCGCTAAATTTGAGCAATTGGTTGACAGCCTCATTAAACGCACGATTGAGCCATGTAAGACAGCGTTAAAGAACGCCGGTTATGGTACTTCGGATATCGATGAGATCATCCTGGTGGGCGGTTCAACCCGTATCCCTGCCATACAGGAAGCCGTTGAAAAATTCTTCGGTAAAGCGCCTTCAAAAGGCGTGAACCCTGACGAAGTGGTTGCCATCGGCGCTGCTATCCAGGGCGGTGTATTGACCGGCGAAGTAAAAGACGTGTTATTGCTTGACGTTACCCCGCTTTCATTGGGTATTGAAACCATGGGTGGTGTAATGACCAGGCTGATCGAAGCCAATACCACTATCCCGACCAAAAAATCGGAAGTTTTCTCGACTGCGTCTGACAACCAGCCATCTGTTGAGATTCACATCCTGCAGGGTGAAAGGCCAATTGCGTCAGCTAACCGCACCATCGGCCGTTTCCACCTGGATGGGATACCACCAGCTCCGCGCGGTGTGCCGCAGGTAGAGGTGACTTTTGATATTGACGCTAACGGTATATTGCATGTAGCCGCTAAGGATAAAGCAACCGGTAAAGAACAGAAGATCCGTATTGAGGCGTCTTCGGGATTATCCGATGCTGACATCAAGCGGATGAAGGACGAAGCTGAAGCAAACGCTGATGCCGACAAGAAGGCCAAAGAAGAGGTTGAAAAACTGAACGCTGCCGATGCCCTGATCTTCTCGACAGAAAAGCAATTGAAGGAATATGGTGACAAAATTTCAGCTGACAAGAAGGCCCCTATTGAAGCCGGCCTCGCTAAGCTGAAAGAAGCCTATTCTTCAAAGAACTTCGATGCCATTGATGCTGCCCAGGCTGAGTTAAGCAATGCATGGAATGTAGCATCAGAAGAGATGTACAAAGCTACCGCCGATGCAGGCCAGGCAACACCCGGTGCTGACGGCAGTGCAGGTGCACAAGGCGGACATGCCGAAGGGGATACCGTAACTGACGTTGACTTTGAAGAAGTGAAATAATAATCTCCTGAGATTTTCAAATACGAAGCCCCGACTAGTTTTTGGCCGGGGCTTCGTATTTAGGTTCGATTTTTTATGGCCACAAATTCTCTGGATAAGCGCCGCTTTCTACCAGGTCCGAAATACATTTCTGTACTATTGGCTTATCTTCTTTATAAGTCACCCCAAACCATTTGGCATCGGTAGGGATCACCTTAAATGAAGCTTCACCGCGTTTGATCAACTCGTCGCCGATTAGCGGGATAAAAAACTCTGCTTTGGGATTACTTTCATTGGCTTCAACAAACGCCCTGAATATAGGCTCCGTTTTAGCAAAAACCGCTGGGGTAAATCCCCAAAAATTCATCGAAACCGGGGTGTTCGACGGCAGTTGATGCTCTACGCCGTCTTCCTCGTAAACAACACTCCCGTCCTTTGCAAAATACACTTTCAATCGCTCTTTGATGGCTACCATATTGTTGTTGTCATCTACCTGGCATACGCCGCGCGATACGGTGCCGTAATCGGACAATGTTTTGTCAACCTGGTAACCGATGATAGAGAATTTATCATCAGCAACTTCGGTGTTTAAAAACTTTGCCATTTTTTGGTAAGCGTCGGTACCGTAGAAATCGTCAGCGTTGATCACGCAAAAAGGCTCGTGTATCTGGTCGCGTGCCGAGAGCACTGCATGGGCTGTTCCCCATGGTTTGGAGCGCTCGATCTCTTTATCAATGCCAAAAGGTTTCAGGTCATAGCTTTGGTAAACATAGTCCGTTTCGATCCGGCCTTTTAATTTTGGCTCGAAAATGGCTTTAAATGGCTCTGCAAATTCCTCGCGGATGATAAAGCTTACTTTGCCAAAGCCTGCATTTATGGCATCATAAATGGAATAATCTATAATGGTTTCGCCATGGGGACCAAAGCCGTCAACCTGTTTCATGCTTCCGTAACGGCTGGCCATACCTGCGGCCAAAATTAGTAACGTGGGTTTCATACTTTCTTGAGGAGCAATAATAAATGTAAAATTGACAATTTATTTTTAATTATTTGTTATCGAAATAAAAATTATCTGCTATAAATGTTTTTATGAAGGAGTCGATTATTTAATGTACCTGAAATCCTGCCCGGCTTTTATGTTTAACAGCGTTTCGTAGATCAGCCGTATCACATTATCTACGTCCTCTTTGTGGATCATCTCCACCGTGGTGTGCATGTAACGCAGCGGCAGGGAGATCAGCGCTGAAGGCACGCCATCGTTCGAATACGCGAAGGCATCAGTATCAGTACCTGTTGAGCGCGAAGATGCCTGGCGCTGGAAGGGTATTTTTGTCTTTTCGGCAGACTCGATCAGGAGCTTATTTAAGTTATTCTGCACTGCCGGGGCATAGGAAATAACGGGGCCCTTGCCGCAGGCCAGGTCGCCCTGGACGATCTTATTGATCATCGGGGTTTGCGTGTCGTGCGTTACGTCAGTAACAATTGCCACATTTGGTTTGATATGGTGTGCTATCATTTCGGCCCCGCGCAGGCCTATTTCCTCCTGCACCGCATTTACAATATACAAACCGAAAGGCAGCTTAACTTTGTTTTCCTTTAGCAGGCGCGCCACTTCGGCTATCATAAAACCGCCGGCGCGGTTATCCAATGCCCGGCCTACATAGTAACGGTCATTCAACACCATGAACTGATCTTCATAGGTGATGACACAGCCTACGTGAATGCCCAGCTTCTCTACTTCTTCTTTGGTAGTGCAGCCGCAATCCAAAAAGATATTTTTTAGCGAAGGCGCTTCTTCCTTTTCCCCAGGCGTACGGGTGTGGATGGCGGGCCAGCCAAAAACGGCTTTGACGATACCCTTGTCGGTATGGATGTTTACCCGTTTTGACGGCGCGATCTGGTGATCGGAGCCGCCGTTGCGGATCACATAAATTAACCCATCGCTTGTGATGTAGTTTACAAACCACGAAATCTCGTCAGCATGCGCCTCTATGACTACCTTGTATTCGGCTTTTTTGTTGATGATGCCTACTGCCGTGCCATAATTGTCTACGTAGTATTCATCGATGTACGGCTTAAGGTAGTCGAGCCATAGCTTTTGTCCTTTCCATTCGAACCCGGTAGGCGAGGGGTTATTGATATATTTTTCAAAAAACGAGAGGGAATTTTTATTGACAACTGCAACATGCGGGGCAGCATCGGTTTTCTTTTTAGCCATATCTTTTATTAACGCACGCAAATATAAGCATTAAGGCGAAAGGACAAAGGTGAAAGCAAAAGGTTGATTTGCAGATCGTCAGGTTAAGATGCAAGTACTTCATGACGAAGACTTTTGGTTGGCAGACTTATCATTATGTTAACAATAACTTCACTTAACTGCATTTAACTTTGTGGCGAGTAATTTTTTCAATAAGATCAGTTTAGTTAGTTTGGTTGAACCGGCCCGGGCAAAGGGGCCGGTTTTTTGTTTACAGGGCTTTCTCCATGATCACGTAATCAAAACCGTTTTTTGAAAACAGCTGGTCAGTTTGTATAAATCCATTTTTAAGGTAAAAGCCCGTTGCATTTAAACGGGCGTTGCACCATAGTTTCAGGCCCCCATTT
>DASRTD010000231.1:0-15480 GCA_035656115.1 Mucilaginibacter sp. | reverse complement strand
CAATGTTGTCAACAAAAGAGATACGACCGCGGTAAACTATTTTGCAAATTACAGTAAAGCCGATGTGGCAATTTCCCAAATCAAAGGCAAGGTGATCAAAAGTTATCAAATGATTGTAAAAGCCGCCCTGAAGCCTGATATTGAAGCCGCTGTCAAAGAGCAACTTGGGAAAAAGGAAAGGGACCAGTTGCCCGCCGCGCTTGGGCAGGATATCAATGGGGACAAAGGAAATAAGGGCCGTATACAGGCCCTGCAGCGGGCGCTGAACGAAGCCATCGAGAAAGGCAATGCTTCCGGTATCGCCCAGGCTGTAGACGACCTTGCCAGTATTGCCGCTTATCATATTATCGACGACGCTCTTAATCCTTTTACCAAGTCGCTTGGCAAGAAAACGCCGGTCGCAACAAAATACCTTACCGAAGCGACGCTGACTGATCTTAAGAAGGCGCTCGATAAGGATGTCGCGGGGGATCCTTATCTAAAAACAACCTATAATGCAAACGGTCTCATCGATGTCGACACCAAAATTGAACAGCAATTCCGCGACCTCATAGATTTCACCGCCCGGCAGCCCCTGGTCGTGGCCGGTTACAATTATAGCAAGGGCGCCGCCGGGAAACTTGATGTCCAGTCCCTGGGACTTGATGGCTCCTGGGGGCTTAATAAACTGGGCTCTAAAAAAACCAACCAGCTCACCGCCTCATTGGCAGATACGCTCACCTCTAACCCTGGCGAAAAAACAAACACCTTCGACCGTGATCTCGGGGTGATCAAGGCCGGCCTGAACACCGTTCTTCTCATGAGTAAAAAAGAATCGGTAATGGAACTCAACGTTGGAGCGGAGGATGACTATATTTTCACCAAGCCGGTAACAGGGGAGAGCGCAAACAAATTTATGTTCGACGCTACATGGCGCGTCCGCCTGCCCGGCTCGCCCTGGCTAAAGCTCGACTTAAAATATGACCCCAAATCAGCGAACGTGTTCGGCTTGTTCAATTTTACGTATAACCTCGACAATTCTTCAGCATCTGGTAAATCCAGTAATTCGACAGGATCTTCAGGCTCCGGTAATTGAAAATAAAGGCGCAGTTTAGGCTGCAATGGCTTTTGATTTTCCCACCCGTTTGGTGTGATCCCAACGGGCTTTTTTTTAAATAAAATGACTATCCCTGAGACCCAAAAAAACAGCTCAGGCAGCCGCAAATTCCGGATTTTTTTAACCGTAAATCGGTAAAAAGCCTTCAAACTTTGCAGGCGTTGCAAAAACCGTTTAAAGTTAGTCCGGGTGGGGCTGGCGATTATCGAGGGCAAGGGAAGGATTTGAATCATATACTTTCAATACGCCGCTATCCTGGAAGTGCCATTCGTCTTTGCGACGGACTAGCCGGAGTCTTTTGCCGGTGAGTTTTTGCCGGAGAGTGGCCTCAAAGCTGTTGGTGAATTGTTCGCGGGCGAGGACGGCGCCCCAGCCGATGTCGTCGGTGCGCTGGAAGCGGATCACGAGCTCCTTATATTCTTCCGGGTAACCATAACTGTAGGTGCCGTTGCTGCCGACGGTGGTGAATGGCAGGCGGCCTTCGCCTTTTTTGATGCCTTGAACGATTCGTGTCAGTGTCTGCCGTACCTGTTTTACTTCGGTGACTTCAGCTTCGATCGTTTCGCCAGGGCCGACCTCATTGAACAGTTCGTCGGTGAGAATGATATTTTTAGCCGCCGGGCCTTTACTGTTATTACATGGCGTAAAGTTCACAAGGTAACGATACCGGCCCTCTTGTTCAGAATAATAGTAAACCATCAGTTCTTCCAGAAACCTTTTTTTGTCGGTTATACCATTATGATGAAAAAACGCTCGCCACCATTTTCATCACAGATGATGCCATATGCTCTATCCCGCCAATATTCGACGACCGCGCCTTTCATGCCGTGCAATTTTTTCACGCTAAAATAGGTATATCTTCAGACTGAAAACATAATTTACTTTATAAAAAGTATAAATGAAATCGGA
Organism: Mucilaginibacter sp.; assembly: GCA_035656115.1. Taxonomy (GTDB): domain Bacteria; phylum Bacteroidota; class Bacteroidia; order Sphingobacteriales; family Sphingobacteriaceae; genus Mucilaginibacter. The sequence goes on along the minus strand of DASRTD010000231.1, from coordinate 13,475 downwards.
TCAGTTATCTTTGGGAAACTTTACCGCGATGGCAGATAAACCAATCCAGGAAGAACTGCTGGCTTCCTTTCACCAGCAGTTCTCGGAAAATCAGAATCACCTCCAAACCATTTTTATCCAGTTCTTGTCCGCGGTACTGGTGATATTGGCTGGTTATGGGTATGTTTACACCAATACAAGTTCTAATGCTGATTTTTTTGATGTGACATTTTTCGCAAAAACGAACACATTAGAGAGTTATGCTGTTCTGCATTTAATAGGTTCGTTCTTGATAGCGCAGATTATCCTGGGCTTGCTGATTACGCTGATCCTGAATATTGGCTATGGTTTCCGGCGTGACCAAATGGCGATCTATAATATCCGTCAGAAATATCTCGGACCGGAGTTCCAACGAGAAATCTTTGGCACCAAATCATTTGATCCGCGAAACCAGTCAGTATACATTTTTCTTCCGGAGTTTAACCGGAACTTCGTTTACGCAATGGCCGTTATCCAAGTTTTACTGTTGGTCTCGTTACTGTGTTTTTTGAATAAGGCGGCCCACTATTCGTTTGAGGAACATTGGTTCTTAACCGGGTTTATTTTTCTGCCCTTTATTTGGACGTTCGTCGTGTATGGTGTTTACTGGCAGAAATATAAAAGTGTGTGCCATACGGACAAAAGCCGGTTATGACCAGCTTGCCAGATTGCGCAGGGCCAGATAGGAGTTAAGAGCAATCAAATCCAGCCCTATCCAGGGCACCATTAAAGAATGTTAAAAGTATTCTAAATCGACGTTTGTGGTATTATTTACTTCAGATATACGTTGATTGAATTTAAGTATTCTTGTACCTTCAAATTGGACCTCAATCCTTCCATCGGCGCTTAAGTTCGTGAAAATAACTTGCCGGAGGGAAACAATTGTTGCCAGGTTTGATCCACCTGTACCTTCGCTGTACCATAAAATTAGTTAAATCCAGCAGGTAATTTCGGCAGATTCCTGGTGAACTGCCGGTGACTGCGGCCCTCACTGCGGGAAATAGTCCTGCAAAAAGCGGTTCGATATCCTTCTCGCCGGGGCTGCATCTACGACGTTTAGTTGCCCAGCATCTTGTTTTGCACCGAATTCATATAATCTTTGGCATCCTGTTGTGAACTGATTGCGGCGAACCTGGCCTTGATCGCCGGATGGTCTATAGCAGGAGATAAATCGAGGTCGGTTTTAAGCGCTGCATGGAGAAACCCTGGGAGGCCGCCATGGTTGGCCGTGATTGTGGCCGGTGCAGCAGCAGTTAAGGCAGCAGGAACCGGCACGGTTGCCGGATCAGGCAAAGTCGTGATGCAATCGGTCCTCGGCGACGACTCCATCAGCAGCAACGGCAGAAGCGAATTAGCGTTGCCATCCCGTTGTGTTAATAAATCGGTCTGGAACAAGTCATTAAGGGTCCTGGATACACTGCTATGGTCATATAGACGATGGTCAATCGTATTCTTCGAAATCAGAGGCGAGTAGATGACCGATGCGACACGAACGCCGTACTGCGTAAAATCAAAACCATATTCATTCATTGATGCCGCAATAACGCCGTCTCCCGGCGCTTTTGTTTTAGGTGGGGCAACATGGTCATAAAATCCGCCGTGTTCGTCCCATGTCACTATCAGCAGGCTTTTTTCCCAAAGCGATGAGTTTCGAATCGTTTCGTAAACCTGTTTGATCAGCTTTTCCCCGCCTGCTGCACTATCCATCGGGCGCATGGAAGTTCCACCATAGTACGTATTATTTAGCACATCACCGTAGCTCGGCTCTATAAATGTATATGGCCATGGATAGTCTGCCTAAATATCAGCAGAAAAGTTATTGATAGAATGGCAGTCAAGCGCATCGATACCTTTCAGCGCAGCAACTCCCGGGAAACTGTCACTCAGGAAACTGTCTCCCCGGTAAATCCTGTAGGGGTTGTCAAATAAACGTCGAAGCTGGTCGAATAGGGTGCCATTTTTAAAGTTCACTCCGCCAAGATTTTGCCATGCTAATATCTCGGCTGTCGTCGGGCTATGATCGAGTCCCCCTGAAGAAGCCGCATGAAGGAAAAACCGGTTCGGCCAGGTTGGCCCGGGCATTGACGAGAACCAGTTGTCGCATACCGCAAATTCACGCGCCAATGCATTTAGTACAGGTAGCTGTGATTGCGAGAACCCCAACATAATATCGCCATAGTTAGCGGTGGCGTGTCCCTCATGTGGCGTCGTGCTGTTGACGTAATCGTTAACAAACCCGCTGCAATTGATCGGCGGATAACCCGTAGAAGGATCATAATTGCTTTGCCCTGTCAATTCAAGTAGCGTATCAACAAATTCATGACCGGGGTCAACACTCATTGAATAGGGAGCAGGTTGTCCGGTGTAAAATGGACTCAAACCCGGCAGGGAGTTATTCTCCCGGCCGGTCAGGCCGTTGATTTGCGTGGCGTTCCCGGTCTCCGCGTCAGCGCATGTTATCCCGGAGAATCCCAGCAGGTTATCAAAAGAATGATTTTCGAGCATCAGCACAAAAACATTGTTGATCAAAGGGAAATTAGGATCGGCCATGGCATCGTCTTTAAAGGTGTAATATAGCGATTTTGAATGATCAACGCAAAAGGTGAAAACACCTAAAAAAACGTGAAAATAGCTTTCAGATTTTGATTGATTTCAGATATCTTAGTGTTTAAACCGTTGAGCTATTATGGGCGATCAAATCGCGAACAATTTTTAAAGTGGTTCGGTCTGCTTATGGTAGCCGTATTGCTGCAACCCCAAAGGCTCTTTGCGGAATAACCGGAAATGAAAATCCAGGACTTTAGTATTATTGACCTATATTGTCATCCTGCTGCAGTTAGTGTCGGATATTGGCCAGGGTTTTGGATGATTTTGTTTTTGGCCATAACGGCATAGATGAATTCGGCTGCTTTTACCGTGTCTGTGCGATTTGTAATGTAAAACTTGTCCTATCCCAGCATGGCAACGATTTCTTCTCAACGTTAGGTTAAGTTTGAATGCTGTTTTAAATATGCATATAATAATCAGTTCACCAGACGATGGCTTGAAATCCTGTTCCTGATAAATGAGATCGTAACGGCCTTACTTATTACCCGTAATTTTGAAGAAGCTACGGGCAATACGCTGCATAATGGTTGCATCTTGGGTGATGATTGCTGCGTCGGCCGTCATACCCTGCTTTAAACCAATCGGTCTTTTCTGATCAGACAGGCGCACAGTCTTCAAGTCTACTTCCGCAATAAAAACACTATCCTTATTTGGAACTTCCGATATGTATTTTATGCTGCCTCTTAACATTCCGTATTCTTCAAAAGGATAGCTCTTTAATCTTATCAGTACTTGCTGGCCCTCCTTCACTTTACTCATGTTGTTTTGAGAGATTATCATTTCGCCAAAGTATTCCTCTTTCTCGGGGATAATATAAAACAAAACTTGATTTGCATCAAATGCCAAGCCTTTTTCCATAACGCCTCCATACGACACTCTACCCGACATTGGAGCACTTATTAAGTATTCGCCGTTCTTTTTTTCGGGAGCGCTGACAAACGCCAAAGGGTCACCCATCTTCACAATTTTATGTGAGGATACCAGCAGTTTATCTATCTTCCCTGCTGCTGCAGATAAAATTGGTTTTGCCGGATCAAGGGAAACTATTTTTAATTGAGCGTTTACAACATCTGGATATCGGATCAGTGCTGAAAGCAGTATGATCAGCAACAATATCCCGAAAAACAGGGTAATACCCCAACGCAAAAGCCACGAAGGTACTTTGGTTATAATGTCTTGTACCTCGTCGCTGTGGCGCGTTTCCGGGTCGTTTTCTTCTGTGAGTATAGCAGGCATGATCAGAACAATAAATTTCATTACCGACGGACAGCGAACCAATAAACTATTTAAGTCCCCAATTCCAGTTGATTTTTCACCAACCGATAATATTCACCTTTCAGGGCGGTTAGCTGCTGGTGCGTACCTTCCTCAATAATCTGCCCTTTGTCCAGCAATACAATATTATCGGCGTTGCTTACCGTGCTTAACCTATGGGCCACAATCACCACGGTTCGGCCTTTAAAAAACTCGTTCAGGTTATCCATTATTACCCGCTCGTTATTGGCATCAAGCGCGTTGGTAGCCTCGTCAAAAAAAAGGTAATCCGGGTTTTTATAAACCGCACGGGCTATCAGCATCCTTTGCCGCTGGCCCTGGCTAATGCCGTTGCCCTCGGCTCCGATCTTCGTATTTAAGCCCAGCGGCAGGCCGTCGATAAAATCCTTTATGTTGGCAACTTTTATGGCGTGCCAAAGCTTTTCTTTGTCGGCGTATTCGTCGCCTACAGCAATATTGCGCTCGATATTGTCCGAAAATATAAAGCCGTCCTGCATCACCACGCCGCAATGGCCACGCCAGGTTTTAAAACTGATATTGCTCAGTTGCTGCTCGCCCACTTTTATTTCGCCCTTTTGCGGTTCATAAAAGCGGAGCAGGAGTTTTAAGATGGTGGTTTTGCCGCTGCCGCTCATGCCTACAATAGCCGTTGTTTTTCCATGCGGGATGTGCAGGCTGATATCCTCCAGCACAGGTTCGTTACCCGCGCCGGGGTAGCGGAAGGTAAGGTTATTGATGGAAATACTTTTGTTCTCAGGCAGCAAATGGTTGTAATCCCTGCCCGGGGGCTCTTCATCCTGCATCTGGTGTATCTCGTTCAATCGTTCCAGGCTGATCTTGGCATCCTGGAAACCCTGTATAAAACCGAAAAACTGCTCTATCGGGCTGCTCAACTGGCCCACGATATATTGCACAGCTACCATTGCGCCGAGCGTAAGGTTGCCGTTGATGACGGCTTCCGCGCTTAAAAAAGTGATCAGGATATTTTTGCCTTCGTTGATGAAGGTTGCGCCGCCCTGCTGGTACTGGCTAAGGGCCAGTGTTTTTACGTTGAACTTAAAAAGGCGTGCCTGTATGTGCTCCCATTCCCAGCGTTTTTGCTGCTCGCAGTTGTTCAGCTTTATCTCCTGCATGCCGCCCACTAATTGGATGATGCTGCTTTGGTTGCGTGCCGATACTTCGAAGCTTTTGTAATTCAGCTCACGGCGGCGTTTCAAAAAGGCCACTATCCATAGGGTGTACAGTGTACTGCTCAAGGCGAATACAAAAAAGATGGCCAGGTTATAATAGGCCAGAACCACTGAAAATACAACCAGGTTAAACATCGAGAATATGGTGGTCAGGGTTGAGCCTGTTAAAAAAGTCTGGATGTTGCGCTGATCATTCATGCGCTGCATAATGTCGCCGGTCATTTTGGTATCGAAGAAGCTCATGGGCAGCTTCATCAGCTTGATCAGGAAGTCGGTAAGGATGGAGATGTTGATACGGGTGCTAATGTGCAGCAATATCCACGAGCGGATAAACTCCACACTTACCCGGCCGATAATAAGCGCGATTTGGGCGACTAGGATGATATAAATAAAATTGAGGTTGCGCGTATTGATGCCGATATCCACGATGGACTGTGTTAAAAACGGCGTGATGAGCTGCAGCAAGCTGCCGATGCCCAGCCCCAGCAGCAGCTGAAAAACCAGCTTGCGGTAGGTAACTAAGTAGCGGAACATGAAACTCCAGCGCACTTCCGTGCCCTTGTCATCATCCTGCTCATAAAATTGCGGGGTAGGGGCCAGCAGTAGGGCAATGCCCTCCAGTTTTTCCTTATCGCCCAGCCAGTTGCGGGCAAAATCTGCCTCGGGCAGGGTAACCAGGCCGCTTGCCGGGTCGGCTAAGTAATATTTGCGGTTTTGTATTTTATAAAGTACTACAAAATGCGTTTGTCGCCAGTACAAAATACAGGGCAGCTCGGCATCCTTTAATTGTTGCGGCGTTAGTTTTACACCCAGTGTACGAAAACCGATCTTTTCGGCAGCATCGCTCATGCCCAGCAGCGAAACCCCCTCACGGTTGATCTCGCACAGCTTGCGCAGTGTTTGCACCTTAAAATTACGGCCATAATGTTTAGCCACCATCCCGATACAGGTTGGGCCGCAATCCATTGAATCGGGTTGTCTATAATAAGGGAAGGGCATGCTGAACAATTTTCTTATTTTGTTTATGATATATTTTATTTGCACTTATCAAAAACGAATCGGGTATGTTACGGATTTGTTTTTTGGGGGAAAAGCGATTTTTGAAATAAATTAAGTGATAAAAAAGAACTTCGAAGCGGTTTTTGTAAAACATTTTGCCGTTTTCCCATTTGAGCCTTCCCGGCAGCCCTTCAATGATCATGAAATCGAAAAAAGGGTTGATGTAATTTGCGGCTTCCAGCCTCTTAACCACATGCATCATACTTTCTATTTCGGTATCAATCTCGAAGTACTTCTTTCCTTCTCCGAATGTTTCATGTGCAAAATTGGTTTCATCAAAGCAATAGTGCCTTGTATCGGTAAACACCTTTTTGTAATCCTTGCTCTGCAAAAACAGCGTATTCAGCTTAGATATGTTGCGATACAATAAAAAGCAGCCCGAAATATAATCGTGCCTTACGCTGATGAGGTCGTAGTTTTCCAGCAACCCGTCAGTAATAAACTCACGGATGCACCCAAAAATGATGTCGATATCGCAATGGCCCCAAAAGTCATATCCTTTTAACAAATCGGAAAATATAATGCCGTAGGCGGGCTTAAAATCGCAAAGTTTATAGCCGTTGGCTATGTTTACGTTAAGGCCTAATTTTGCGCCCACCAGCAAGTTGATATCCTCCAACGTTTTATACACCAGTTTAACATTTTTCGGTAGCGCCGGTTGATAATCATGGTCGTCAGAAATTATATAGAAATCAATGGATGGGTTATAACCGCAGGAATGCCCGAAATAATTGAAATACCAGGGCAGCTTGCCGATATAGCAGGTAAACAGGGCTATGCTTTTCTCTTTTTTATTGATTATTGTTTTTCTGTTCATGAAAAATCAACTATAAAGGGTGGGCCTGAAGGAAATAGTATATTTTAACGCTGATTTACGCGGACCTATCACTTTGGCAGGAACTCCGCCCGCTATACACATGGGCGGTATGTTTTTTGTAACTACGGCGCCGGTGGCAATCACACTTCCTCTGCCTATCGTTATAGCCGGTAAAATAGTAACTCTTGACGAAAGCCAAACATAGTCTTCAATAATAACATCGCCATGCCGTAAACTGTAATAATCGTCATGGGGATCGTGCTCTAAGGTATAAATCCACACACCCCGCGCAATGTCAACATTATTGCCGATCACAATTTTCCCAAATCTTCCGTCGAGTAAACAACCGGGATTTATAAAACAATTTTCGCCGATGGTAATTTGCTCTCTCCCATTTTCCGAATTAAGCAGCCGTACGTTTACACTTATAAATGTATGCTTGCCCAGGGTCATGTGTCTTTTTGCCAAAGCGATCCTGATGAAGTTAATAGGGATTTTTGAGAACATGACATTATACAAATAGACGTCTAATTTGGCGAACCAGTTTTTTATTTTGGTCATCATATTAACTAACGTCATCAGCTTTAGAAATACGTTTACTTCGTCTTTTCTTTACGAGCCTCGACTTTTATTTTACACTGCACAAAGCCGAAATGACCATTCATGTCCGTCCCTTCAATGGTTACGGTATAGGTTGAAGGTTTATCAGCAGTGTAAAACCAAATGTTAGCCTCGCCATTGGTATCGGTTGTTATATTGGGCTCCCAATTAATGGTTGAGCGTAAATCCAGCATGTTCATTGTATCTTTTACTGTATATTTCGGTTTGTAGAATGCTTTTGGCCAACTAAGGGGCAAAGGCTTATATACGTACATCCCAGGCGTGTTATCGATAATGGGGCCGTTACCGCTACGTGTTGTAATCTCAATGAAGGCAATATCTGAAGGGCCGATAGAGATATTTCTACTCAAAGCATTACTAATTATCGGCCCATATGAATAACTCGGTTCATATCTGGAAAGATAGCTAGAAGCATATTTGGCTGAATTGATTACTTCAATGCCCTTTATATCTTCGGCCGAGTGGCTCGTAAGAAAACTCTTCAAATCATAAAAAGCGGCGTTATAAACATGTTTGTCGCTATTAAAGCCTTGGGTAACAGATACTCCGTCAACAATGAATTTTATAGGTTTGTCATTAATAAAATACCATTCCGGTGATATGTTGAAATCCGTTACATAAGCAGATAAATATTCGTCCCTTAGCGCGTCTATACTTGGTGGGCTTTTAAAAACCCCTTCTCTAAAACCTTTTAAATTTTCCTGCAGTAATTGTAACCAGTTCTTTTTTCCGGCCGCCTCCAGGTCTCTTTCATCCACAACAAAATCAGCGTTTCCGGACCCATTCAGGTTTTGTGAGCCTTTTATAATTTTCTTTGCCGTTATGTTCACTTGTTTTAATAAATGGCCGCGGCCTTCGAATCCTTGCAGCGCCTGTCTTTCGACCGCGTTTTTAGCATAATTTAATACGATGTTATCGCTGTTAACGTACCAGGGTTGTGTTAAAGCTTTGATTGGTTTTTCAAATATGGGAAATGTTATTTCATCCGGTTTAATGTTTATATTAAAGCTTTTACCATTTTTATTCACTGCCTTTAGAATAAAAACCGGCGTATCGACGCGCGGGAAATGATCGAACGTAAAACGGCCATCAACATTAGAAGTGGTATCCATCAGTATCGATGGTTTCGTAGAAAATAGCATGATATTGGAGCTTCTAACGGGTTTATTCAAAACGTTAGTTACTACGCCGGTTACCTTAAAACTGTCTTCTGGCTGAAAGTTTAATTTTGGTGGGTTATTGACATTACTCCAATCGAAACCTGTCCAGCCTTGGGTAAGTAGCAAATTGTCCAATGCCTGCCATGCTTGAGGTGTTTTGGCCAGGTAGTAACCTGGCGATTCGACAAAACCTTTTAAATCGGTCGTCAGCAGCATTCGGCTCATGATGTTTTCATCTTCGCGTCCTTCGGCTTTTACTTGTGCATCGTCTGTCACCGAGACGGAAAAATTACAGCTTACGGGGTTATTACTGCTATCGGTTATGTTTAATTTTAACCCAACGCTATCCCGTGGAACATAGGCCGGCCTGTTTTTTGCTATCCGAATGTCGAAGTTATCGTCGTGGTCAATAAAAACCTGCCGTTCGTTAAGCGGCCGGAATTGGGTGGTCATCGTCGTAAAACGGACTACTCCTTCAGGGAAAAGGCTTTTGGCAATTCTTCTTTTCAATAAACTGCCGGGCTTAAGGCTAATCACAGTTGCGTAGCATACAAGCCCCCTGGCCGTGCCCAATAAAAAACAGCTTTCACCAGATTTAATCGCAGGGCCATTTATACCCAGGGTAACCTCAAGTGAATCGCTTGCCTGTTCGTTTTTTACATGCAACACCGTTCCGGCATCGCTTACTTCAGGCAGCGCAAATTCTTTTGCAGCCCCGCCTGGCAGCTGCACTTTTGCCATATATTTTTCGCCGGGCTGCACATCCAGGCTAACACTCCCCATGCCATTGTGGATCGTGCTAAAAGATGCCACTTTTACGCCAGCCTTAGTGATGATCGTACCTGATATATCAACACCATGTCCGTCTTCACCGGTGGCTTTTATGCCGATACGCGCAGGCAGGCCAGCCACCATGCTACCCCCCTCGGGCAGAAACTGTACGTCGGTATTTTCAGGGCGGTTAAGTATTACCGGAATAGCCGTCAGTTGTTCCTTCTTTTCATTTTCGATGATAATAACCGGGGTAATCATTTTTGGGGGAAGACTGGCTTTGACATCTAAAGCACCATCCACGCCTGCGGTCATTTTCTGATCGAACAGGCTTTTGCCGTTATTCAACACTTTTACAATAACGGGCCGGGCTGAAAAAGGCAATTTATCAGGTGTATTTAACTGTAAATGGGAAGCTAAAAGATCATTTGCCCCTGAAGTAAACGTCGCGCTCACCAGCAATTGCTTGTTACTTACAGCCGTTATGATAAGGTCTTTATAGCAAAAAGCATCGCCCCCAAAGTTGCGCGTCCAATTGGTATAGGCGCGCAGGGTGTAATGACCCTGGCCGAAAATCTTTTCATCAATACTGATATTGCCCCATGCCAGGCCCGACCGGACAGGAAACCGGTATTGCTTAACAACTTTATCGTTGTCGGTGGCAATATCGATGTACATAATGCCGCTTTTGGTTGAGGGCGTTAATAAGGCGTTGAGTAAGTAGGCTTTAAACCAAATTGTATCACCAAGGGCATAATACGGTTTGTCCAATTGCAGGTAAAATTTTTCACGCGGCATGCTCCTGCTGACACTATCAAATTTTAGTAGTTCACTTTTTAGCGGGCCGTTAGCGGTGGAAACATTTTCGGCGTTAATGACCTTTGAGGCGAAACCCGACGGCTCGTCCCCTGCGTTTTTGAACGGCTCATAATCAACGGGTAAAAGTTGCGGCACCCTGTCGATTGCCCATGCACCTTTAAAAGTGAGGCTGTTAGGATCAGTAAAAACTCCATTTTTATCAAAAAGCGCATAAGGGGAATTAAAATATACGGTTGTTTCCCGGTTACTATTCAAATCATCAGGGTTAAAATTTGCTGCATGACGTTTTTTATTAAACAGGATAAACAGTGTGCCGTTATTGCCCGATAGTGCATACAAGCCCTTTATGTCCGTAAGTTTTATAAAATCGGATTGGTTTAGCTGTTTATAGGTTTTAAGTGTTTTTGGCAGTTTCAGCTTCTTTTGCCAATAAGTAAGCGAATCCTTGTGCAAGGAATTTTCGTTTTTCCGGTCCTGGTAAAATTTAATTCTATCTGTGATCAGGCTATCGATTGGGCGTTGCGGATTTACGATAGTCGCCATACAAAAGACCTGGAAGCCTTCGTCATTAAAAGTATTATTCAACGCGGATCGTAAAAAATGCATTGGCGATCCCTCGTAAACTTGCATTCGATTCCTCTGCCAGCGTTTTTCCATTGTAGCGCTCCCTTTCATTTCTTCAAATAAAACCGAACCAGAGAACGCTATTTTCTCAGAGTCGATGGTTTTATTTTGATCGGAAAAGCCGGAAAGCAAGTATTTGATATGATACCCGAGCGCGTTGTTTTCAATTTTTATAAATTCCTCAGATGAAGCGGTCAACGTGCTGGCCTTTCTGTTATAAGCAAGGTTAACGACTTCCGGGTTTAGAATTTTACAATCGTTGGCCAAAGCTGACCTGCCCAGGAAAGCATCCTTAAACCACTGATAATCCCTTTCGCGATTAGGGTCAGTAGTTTGGCTTTTTATAGCTACTTCATTTAAAACAATTGTTTTTGACAATAACCCAATTACCGGCAATGTTATGTCGCTGTTTTCGACGGTTATTGTTTTATGAAAAGTTTCAAAACCGATGACCGATACGACCATTTCATACTTACCAGGTTTGATGCCGTGCAATGTAAACGTTCCATCGGCAGCCGTTTCGGCACCCACAGTGGCATTATTTAAAAATACGGTCGCGTTAGTCAGTGGTTTGCTATCCAACCGACTTACTACTTTACCCGTTATGGTTATTTGCGCGAAACATCCTAACGGAAATAAGAGCAAAGGGAAAATAAGTTTTCTAAAGGTCGCCAAAAAATAATTTAACAGGTAACTAAACTTCATCTTTCTAAACTTCATTTTTCGTAAATTAATATCCCCCCGACAAATATCGCGTGCATTCGCATTATTATCAGACAGCATATTTCTCAACAGACGCAACGATAATAAGCCCATATCGGGCCGTAAATAGATCAAACAAAGCATTGATATTAAGTGCTAAGCAGCCTTAATGAAAGGTAAGTTGAGCGATTCTGCTCAACTTACTTTTAGAAATAGTGGGAATACCAGCGATCATAAATTTAACCGCATTGAGACCATCCTCCACCGCAGCAATTAGGGATACAAAGGCAGTGTCCACCACATTGACCATCGCCAGTGCAAAACAACCCATCGTAGCATGTTCCACCACCACCACCTCCACTTCCGGCCATAATTTTTCTCATTTCGCCCCTGCTTAGCACATTTTTAATGCTTTTGAGGCTTAGCTTTTCTTTTTTCATGATTTTTTTGTTTAAAAGAGTAAGTTAAAAAGGTTCAGTTTTCACGTTACAACCGGCATACATAAAGTACATGCTCCTCACTTTCTGCAGAAGTATCGTTGGTGTACTTAATTGGCCGCTTTTTGCCCGCTGGTATCGGTTTATTTATCAATAGTCGTACCAGCGGCCGTTCAGTACTATTTATTCCATCATATATTTTAAATCGGATAATTGGTATAATTCGGGCAGGCGGTAGCCGTTTAGTAGCAAGGTTGGCGTGGCCGTCACTTCGGCCATCAGGCACCAGTCGCGCTGTTTGTCAATCTTATAAAATCCGCTTTCCCTTAGCTCAACGGGGTAAACACTCGCCCAGGCCTCGTAGCTTTTTTGTTTTTGCTCGTACCAGTCGTGCAGGGCCTGTTTTATGGTAGCTCTATCGGCACTGTCGTTAAGCGCCATCAGGTGGCGGCTGATAGGGGTTTTGCGGTCGCGCTCGTCGTTATTGGCGGTAAATACAATGCGGGCCTGTATATCGGTGCGCTCATTCAGCAAATCATCCAGCAGTTGATGGGTTTTTGAGCAGGGTGGGCAATACGGATTGCTTACCATGGTAATAACGGTTTCGGCTTCTGCATTGCCCAGCACGATGCTCCAGCTTTCGTCGGGCAGGGTGTATTTGGGTTGCTCGGTCAGCATTTTGTTAAACAGTTCGGCATTGTATTTAAACTTGCGCAGCTGCTGTTTCAGCGGTGGTAGCTGTTGTAATTTAAAAAACAGCGGCTTTAACGACAGCCACAAAATAACCGGACTCGACAAACAAATAAAAATGGTTGATAGCGCGGCGACATCGGTCCAACCCTGGCCAAAAACCGGGTGCGTAAACACGACGTCTATAAACTCAAGCCACAAAAGCGCTTGTACAGTGCAGCATAATACACACCATTGTTTGGCAACACGCGCCTGGTGGTAAATGGAGTAAAAGGTATAGGGCAGGCTGACGAAGTTGAGCAACACAACGGTTTGCCAAACAGCCGCTGAAGTGCCGCCGAAAAGCAGCAGTAGCCATGTGCTGGCGAAATAAAAGAAACCTATTTCGCTCCAACTGAATCCCCAAAGCGCTTTTGCGGCTTTAGACGAAAGGATGGCGTTGCAATCGGTTTTTCCCTGTGTTTGGCACAACACTTGTATAAGAGGGTTGTTGCTGTCGACAGACTGAATGAGCAGTAGTATCGAAGTGATGAGTCCCGCGGTTTTGAACAAGGTGAGCAGCGCCAATTGCCAGCTGAAGGCGTTGAAATAGCCGGTATGGAATACCAGGCTCGTTGCCAGCAAGAGCAATGCAATCGCAAACAGGACTGGTGTTTTTATTTGTTTTAGCACAGACGAAAATGCC
>DASRTD010000230.1:0-4858 GCA_035656115.1 Mucilaginibacter sp. | reverse complement strand
TTTCCGCTGATGGCAAGGAAATTTATTTTTGTACAAATACAACATGGGCTAATGATAATGACCTGAAAGTGAAATATTTTAAATACAATGGAAAAAAATGGATCGGTCCGATATTATTAAATAAATATCTGGAAGCGGCGGCTTTTTCCCCCGATGATAAAACGCTATATTTTACCAGCGACGATACAGCAAATGTGGTATTCCGGTCAACCAGGACAAAAACCGGGTGGGGTCCGACTACCAGGTATCTCGTGAGAAACTATGTGATGTACGATTTTATGCCTGCCAGGAACGGCAACAAATATGTTGCAAGTAACGGTACCTGGAAAGAAATGAGATTTAGTATGATGCCGGCTTCAGATGCTGACACAAGCATTAAAAATCTGGGGCCGCCGCTCAATGCGCCTGGCTTTAACGGGGATTTTTTTATTGCCCCGGATGAATCCTATATGATTATCAGTACAAAAGAAACCAGACACTTTGAATGCGAACTCTACATCAGTTTCCGCAAGAAAGATAAAACATGGACAACGCCCAAAAGTTTGGGACCATTGGTCAACGATGGCACGGCCCATAGGTATGGCCAATATGTTTCGCCGGACGGGAAATACCTGTTTTACACCAGGGGAGAAAGCCCAAAGGATTGTGCTATTTATTGGGTGAGGTTTGACCGTTTACTAAAAAAGTTGAAGCCGGCAGGTTTATAGCGTTAAGCGAATGTACTGACCTGATGCCATCCCCCGGGATGCTACAGGTTGGGCAACAAAACCCGGCATTTTTTTGACAGACATGTGAAGCCGGAAGAAATTGCAAATGCCGTCATTCGGCTCTTTTCAGACAATGCTAAATTCGCGGCCGGGTTAAATCTTATTATCTATGGCGGTTATTCATTGCAATGAGGACTAATAAAAAAATTATGAAAATGATCCGGATTTTAGGTATGATGCTTTGCCTGCTTGCTGTAAGTGGCAATATTTATCCCCTGCAATTAGCCGATGGAGGTAATATTTATGCAATAAAGGATGTAAATGTTATCCCCATGGACCGGAACGTTGTTTTAAACCACCAAACGGTAATTATAGACGCCGGAAAGATCAAAGACTTTGGAAGCGAAAACAAAGTACACATACCCAAAAATGCACAAATAATAAATGGGCAGGGCAAGTACCTGATGCCAGGCTTAACCGATACGCATTCCCATTTCTTTTATGAACAGGGGGTCGACCCTAAATATATTCCTCAGGAATTAAAGGTGATGCTGGCCAATGGCATTACTACAGTGCGGATAATGAATGGCTGTAAACTTTACCAGGACGCCAAGAATCAAATTGCCGGAAGAAAGATCATTGGGCCCGAACTATTTATGGCAAGTCCGCAATTTGTAGGGGCATGGCCATGGAAAAATGATACCGTATCGCCAAAGCAGATTGTAACTAATGCCCGCGAAGCAGAAGAGGCCGTAAGAAGGTACAAACGGGAAGGCTATGATGAAATTAAGATCACTTTTTTTATGAGAAGGCCTGCTTATGACGCTATAATTAAAACGGCGGCTGAAGAGCATATAAAGGTTACCGGGCATATTGGCCACGATGTAAAACTACCCGCGGCGCTGGCAGCCGGGCAGCAAATCGAGCATCTTGATGAATTTATGGAAATGTTATTGCCCGATACTTCCCCCATAAAGTATAGCGTTTCGGGCACGGATATATGGAACAAAAGAGCATGGCAAACCGTGCCTTACCTGGACGAAAACAAGATACCTGCACTGATAAAAATGGTAAAGGATGCAGGAGTTTATTTGAGCCCGACCAATTATTTTTTTAAGGTGAATTTCGGTTTAGGCCAAACAGATGAAGAAATAAAAAATTCGCCCGACTACCAGTTTATCCCGGCAAAACTATTACCCGAAAGGGCTGATAACAGGGACTATTACTGGAACCAACTTAAGATAGATGAACAAAAAAGGCTGAGATGGTATGGGTTAAGAAAAAAAATAATCAAGGGTCTGAACGATGCCGGGGTTAAATTAATGAGCGGATCAGATGCTCCCGAATGGTATATGGTTCAGGGTTTCTCCGTGCATAATGAGGTTGCCAATATGGTTGAATGTGGCCTTAGTAATTTTGACGCGTTAAAAACGAGCACCGTAAACCCCTGCACCTATTTGGGTATTATTGATCGTAAAGGCACCATAGCAACAGGTAAGGATGCTGATTTGTTGCTCTTGGATAAAAACCCATTGGAGGACATCAGCAATACAAAAACCATCAATGGGGTACTCAGGTACGGACAATATTACAGTCGGAAGGACCTGGACGAAATGTTGCAACAAGTTTTAGAAGTCAAAGCCAAACTGTAGCAAAATACCTTTTTACGAATGCTAAAACCCCACCCGCCTTGCTGCCAGAGTTTGCAACTTCTGATTGGCTCTGCCCATTGAGCGGAAGGCATGACGCGCGTTCAGTTTAAACGTGGCTTTATTTCAGCCTGATTTCCCATCTGTCCAGGCGTGTTGTGGCTCTTGCGCGACGAGCCCCTTATTGCTCAACAAAATACACTCGCTTATATTGGCAGTCCTTTGCAGTTAAAGCTTTCTTGCACGGGCAGCAGGATCGGAAACGCTAATGTCTGCGGCTCCAAAACCTTTCGTTTGGCCAGCGTTGCTCGAGCCGGTACTGGTTCTGCAGCATTTCCAGGCTCAGGTTAAAAGTATCCTGCATGTTTTGCAGGTACGTACTGACAGCGCCTTGATCGCCATTGAGTGTCGCTGCTACCGCTTTGGCAGCATGATATCCGCCATTCAAGGCCGCAGTTATGCCGAACGAAGTAAGCGG
This sequence comes from Mucilaginibacter sp., assembly GCA_035656115.1. Lineage (GTDB taxonomy): Bacteria > Bacteroidota > Bacteroidia > Sphingobacteriales > Sphingobacteriaceae > Mucilaginibacter. Next base: position 2,024 of record DASRTD010000230.1, on the reverse strand, counting down.
ATCAAGCGTAAACAGCGCATCGCCTGCTGCTATCCATCCACCGCCATAGGGTTTATTGGTCACCGACGTTGTAGCCGTGCTGATCCCTACGCTGCTGATGGTCGACTCCACGATGCCGGGTATTTTTTTTACCAAATGACAGGTACCGCTTAAGTGCTCATGGAACCAAAGGGCCTTATCGTGCGCAGCAATATCATAAAGGTCACTGTCAGTCATAAAATAAACCATCGTGCTGTTTTTCCCTCCCGGCGCGGCATACCACCAGCCATCGCTGACCGATTCCACGAAGGTCGTGCTTTTTACGAATGTTGGCAGGCCCTCAATCATTGCATAAAAAGCGATCAGCCTGTCTAAAATGTTTCGCCTTCCCCCCTGGGATTTTGAAACGAGCGAGGCCCGGCCGGAGCAATCTATAACGAAAGATGCCGTAATTGATTTCATTTGTCCGTGTCCGGCTGCCGCATTCACGGTAATCTTCCCGCTATTCTCCCGGATGCCGTCAAAACTCCAGCCTTTTAACCACTGTGTACCACATTGAGTTGCCATATCCCTTAAACCGGCCTCAAAACAAGTCCTGTTCAAATGCCATCCGGCCGCATGCGGTTCAGCAAAAAAATGCCGGTATTGCCCGGCTGTGCTGCCCCAATAGGTATTTATTCCATGATAGGGGCTTGATCCCCACCTATTTATTCGCTTCTCGATTCCCAGGTTAATCAATGCCGCAGCGGCGTTGGGTGGCAGCGATTCGCCGGGTTTGAAGCTATTTTTGTCAGCGTCGAGCACGACATTGGGAATTCCGCTGGAACTTAGCGTAATAGCCGCGGCGGCCCCGGCAGGCCCGCCACCGATAATGATAACCGGTTCCAATTTACAATTCGTGTCGTTGCAGCGGTCTGCTTTCACGCAGCTGTCCGGCGACTTCTGTATTAACGGCCAATTCGTTGCCCAGACCTGTGGATTTCAATAAAGTCTCTTCTTTCTCTGCATACTGAACCTGTTTAAGTGTCGGGTCATCGCCTGCGGGTCCCTTTCGCTCGGTTTCTACCCACCACGTTTCTGGTAAATAGGAAGAACCGGGTGCGACCTCCCTCCGGGCGATCACACCAAGCTGGTGCCAGGATTTTACCATTTTATTGATTCTCGTTACGTAACTGCTTGAAAAATCACGCAGCCAGTCCACCCGGTAGGCAAAATGTTTTAGCCGTTGGCCATCGTTGAGTGAAGGTAAACTGGCCCTGTCGAAGCTGTCGCTGCTCAAAACGGTATTCGGTACGCGGACAGACCAAAATGAGGGCAGCGGCAGGTACAACGTAACGTCATACCCGGACAGACAACTGGCCTCGTCCGTTTGCCATGGAACACCCAGCCACCGGGTAAGGCTCCCGGGACCTGAGCCATCAAGCGGGCCGCCTTCACCAAGCGCAATTGCCCCGGTCAATATTGGCCCGTAGTCATCCCTGACGGCTTCGTTCTCCGGCAACAGCTTCAGGCGATAAGGGGCTTCCCACATCATCAGGTGCCTGAACGGCCAGGTAATTTCAATGCCGGGGTGGAAGGGTCCGCCAAGACATTCCGCTAACGGTGCTTTTAGCAGCGCATCTGTCTGCTCCGGCAAGGAAAGCTTTTCAAAATCAACTTCGCCGGCTATCGTCCCGGCCGTAAAATCGCCTTCCGCCCAGCGCTGCAGAATTTCGTATTGTGTCAAGGTTACCGACAAATCCACCGCCGGCAGGCTGGCATAATCGCCAAATAGGTCTCCATAGTGGGGCGGCACCTTGGCAGGGAGGTATTCTTTCGAATTGGTATACCTGAACCAGCTAAACACCCGCACCCTTTCTGCCTGATGTGAAACATCCGGCGACGATAACACCTTAAGATAGTCTTTATCTTGAAAGTCGCTCGGTGAATTCGTACCGAACAGCATAAAAAAACCTTCGTTCACCCATTGCGTAGAGCTCAAGCGGGATAGGATCGGGTACACGTCCTTGTAAAATGTGATTTGTGCGGGTGCCGCTTCCCAGCCC
>DASRTD010000229.1:0-48141 GCA_035656115.1 Mucilaginibacter sp. | reverse complement strand
ATTAATTGCGTGGTGATATTTTATCGCATCGACCTGGTAAAAAGCGGTCATTATACTTATACATTTGTACCGCTGGTTGAAGAGCCAAAACAAACTCAACCTTACGAGATCACCGAAATACACGTGAGATACCTGGAATCGCTAATAAGAGAAAAACCCGAATACTGGCTGTGGTCGCACAGGAGATGGAAAATTAAGCCGCACGATGTTCATTAGTTCACTTGTTCATTAGTTCATTTGTAGTATGTTGGAAAGCTGTCAAATTTTTTTGGATTTTAGCGGAATGGCGATTACGGTATCTTTGATCGGTGATGAGTAGCAAATTAATAAACTTTGCACCAGTGAACTAATGAACTATTGAACTAATGAACCAATCCCCTAAAGTTGCCGTAGTGATCCTGAGTTGGAACGGCGCTAACTACTTGCGACAATTTCTTCCGACGGTGCTCAGTTCTACCTGGCCCAACCTTGAGATCATTATCGGCGACAATGGCTCAACCGATGGGTCCATAGAATTTTTAAAGGAAAATTTTCCGTCTGTCAAAATCATCCAAAATGATAAAAATTATGGCTTTACCGGCGGCTATAACAAAGTTTTGGAGCACGTTGACTCCGATTATTTTGTACTGCTAAACTCCGATGTCGAGGTGGCGGATGGATGGATAGAGCCAGTAATTACCTTAATGGAAAGTGACCCGCTGATTGCAGCAGCCGCGCCGAAGATCAAAGCTTTCGGCCAAAAAGACCATTTTGAGCACGCGGGAGCCGCTGGCGGGTTTATTGACGAGTTTGGCTACCCGTTTTGCCAGGGGCGGATATTTTACGAAATAGAAGCTGATAAAGGTCAATATAACCAATCAAAAGAGGTTTTTTGGGCGACAGGGGCAGCCATGTTCGTCAAAAAGAAATGCTGGGTTGAAGCCGGCGGTTTTGACGATCGCTTTTTCGCACACATGGAGGAGATAGACCTTTGCTGGCGGCTAAAAAACATGGGTTATAAAGTTATGTACTGCGCCGAATCGGAAGTGCTTCACGTGGGAGGGGGGACGCTAAATGCAGAGAACCCTTTTAAGACTTTCCTCAATTTCAGGAACAATCTTTTGCTGATCAAAAACAACCTTCCATTTTGGCAAGGGCTTTTTGTGATCTTTATCCGGATCGGGATGGATTTTATCGCGCTGCTTCGTTTCCTGGGCGAGGGCAAGCGCAAAGATGCCTGGGCTGTTAGCCGCGCGCATCAAAACTTTGTTTTCAGGACAAAAAAGTCGGAAATACCAAAAATCCGGAAGACGGAGATCAAGCTAACCGGCATGTACAAGCGGAGTATCGTTTGGGACTTTTTTTTTAACAAAAAACGTCATTTTACCGATTTGGATCAATCGTCCTTTATTTAGTCTTTATCTCCTTTTTTTTTATTTTTTTCCGGACCTGAATCAGCCAGGGGCACGCCTTCCGGGAAATGTACATAAATATTCTTCTGGGTACCAGGCAATTGGATGCCCTCCTTAGCCAAAAGTTCGTAAACATCTGTTAATGTTTTACTTCTGAGTTCCCCCATTGAGTTGACGTCGACGACCCAAAAAAGCACTTTAAACTCCACCGCTATTTCGCTCACGTTATTTATAAACACAGCAGGCGCAGGTGCACTTAAAATGTCGTTGCGATTGACCAGCATGCCTTTCAATAAATCCTTAACCTTGTTCAGGTCGACGCCGTAAGCAGTTATGATTCGCAGGTCGACTTGCTTGCTGTTGTTACTCATCGTCCAGTTGACTACCTGGTGGGATATAAAGTCGCCATTCGGGATGATCACTTCCGAGCCATCGCCTGCGATAATCTTGCTCGAACGGATGCCAATTTCTTTCATAGTGCCGGTATGGCCGGCAACTTCAACCACATCGCCGATGTTGACAGGCTTTTCGAAAGCCAGTATCAGCCCCGAAACCAGGTTATTTACGATATTTTGCAAACCAAAGCCGATACCCACGCCAAATGCGCTAATGATGATTGTCAGCTTATCCAACGGAAAACCGGATGCAGCAACGGCAAGTAAAAAACCTAAAGAAAACACGCCAATGCGGATGATGAGCGCAGAAGTGCGGTTTTTCTTTTTTAATACCGATAAGTCGGTTACGCGCTGGCCTGATACATCGTAAAAATAGCTGATGATCCTTGACACAAGGGACGAAAGCCAGATGACGGCAATGAAAATAATAAAACCGCCAACGGTAAATGATGCTCCGCCCACCGACTGCGACTGGTCCAAAATATCGCCGATATGGTCCTTCGCCCAATCGTCTATATCGAGGTTTTGCAGCAGGTTGTATAGCCAAAGCAGCGATACCATGAAGGCAAGCGAGCTTTTAAACTTCTTTTGAACCAGGCTGTAATCCATCCAGTTAATAATGTTGTTGCCGCCTTTTTTTGCTTCGAAATGCAAAAACAGCCCCTGGATGATGATATTGACCACCACATAAAGCACTATGGCAAACCATAAACTGAAAACTCCCGTGACACCGAAAATTTTAGCCAGGCTAAACCTCCCGCTGATATTTAACACAAATGAAATTGCCTGGAGCGCCATAAATATTTTTAGCGCAAGCGGGGCGAATGGTAAACTGCCATCAGGCGATTTTTTAATCTTTTTGTAAAAGCCGAAGGCGAGCCACAGCGAAATCAAGGCCAGCACCAGGACCAGGTAACGATCGAGGCTGGAAATATCGATCAACAGGTTACTGACGGCGTAAAGGATGGTGAGCGCAAACAGCCGCAGCAGAAATAGGTATGTTTCCTTTGCCAGGCCAGGCCTGATTAAGACGATAGTAAGCACGATGGAAATTAAAAACATTATTTCGGCTAAAATCGTCGGTGGGTGATTGTAAAAGTATGGGCTGATAGCGGTAACAATGAGTAGCGGCGAGAGGATTGGGTGCTTAAAAATATAACCCGCCTCTACCGGGATAATTCCGGCGCTGTCGCCTTTCTTTAGCGCCTTTGCCCGGTTGTATAGTATCCAGCCAAAAATAAGCGCCAGGAAAACGCCGACAATCACATGAACGGTGGTTTCATTTTTGAAAAAATAAGCGAGCAGCAAACCGTCCATCCGCGCAGTGCGATTTGCGGCCTGTTCAAAATCCTGGTATTGCGGCGCCTCTTTCCAAACGTAGTCCGATTCCCCGGCTATTGCCTTAGTGGCAAACCCTTTTATTTTTGTGTCGATCAGGTCGCTTTCATCCAATATCCTGGTGTAGCATACGGCTATTCTATCCTGCAGCCGGTTAACCCTCAAAAGTATGCTGCGGTTTAGCGAGTCTGTTTCCCGCCACAGCGCCCTAACCTGCGCCAATTGCATAAAGTACGTCTTTTTAAGCGCGGTGTCAGTCGGCACTCTTCGTTTTAGCACGGTATCATTTGAAAACTTTATCAGGTCGTTTTCATTTTGAACCAGCCGGGAATCCACGTATTCCACATCCGTTTGCCAGCCATCCAGCTTTTCCTGCATGCGGTCAAGGTTATCTCTCAGCACAAATAAATATCGCAACGTGCCGGATTTATGTAAATGCCCGGCTAAGTGGATCTTGTCTACCCGGGTAATCATGGCAGGCAGTTGCTCACCGATGTCGACGGTATCGACGCCTTCTTCCAGGCTATTGCTGATCTGGTTAAAATTGGCGGTATATTGCTCCATTCGTTGCAACAGGCCGTTTACCGAAGTGTCTGTACGGGTTATGATGCGCAGCATCGAGTCGCGCACGTGCATGGCGTGCCGCTGCGTTTCCCGTTTTTTTGATACTTCTTTTTTTGCTTTCGATTGAGAAAAACCACTAACAGCGCTAAGCGTTAAGAACGAAATGGTTGTTATGAAAACAATTCTGGTTAGTTTTGTCATATAGATCGTTGCGTATTAATACAAACGATGGCGTTATTTGGTTTGTTATTTAATCGGCCAAAAGGCTTTCGACGGCCAAACGGTAGGAATTCATGCCAAAGCCGGCTATAACGCCGCGGCAATTGGCCGCAAGCATTGAATGATGCCTGAATTCTTCACGTTTGTACACGTTTGAGATATGTACTTCAATAACCGGGGCTTTTATAGCGGCGATTGCATCTGCAATGGCAATGGAGGTGTGGGTGTAGGCCCCGGCATTCAGTGCAATGCCATCGAAACTAAAGCCCACTTCGTGTATTTTATTGATGATCTCGCCTTCCACATTACTTTGGTAATAGTCGATTTCTATGGCAGGATAGCGCTCGCGCAGACTTTCCAGGTATGTTTCAAAACTGCCGTCGCCGTAAATCGATTTTTCGCGAACGCCTAACAGGTTTAAATTTGGGCCGTTTATAATTTGTATCTTCATCAGGTCAAACTTAGCTAAAAACATTAAAAAAAATTCAATTGGACTGGCAATCGGCAATAAAGGGATTCAGGGCGTATTTAAAACTGGAACGGTCGCTTTCCGAAAATTCCATCGAAGCTTATAGCCGGGATATAGAAAAGCTTTACCAATTCTCTGATATACAAATAATTAAACTAAAACCTGAAACAATCACTTTAAATAATTTAAGGGATTTTATTGGCTGGGTGGTTGAGCTGGGCATGATCCCGTCGTCGCAGGCCAGGATTTTGTCGGGGGTAAAATCCTTTTATAAATACCTGCTGATGGAGGATATGATCAAAAGCGACCCATCGGAATTGCTGGAATCGCCAAAGATCACCCGCAAGCTGCCGGACACGCTAAGCTACCACGATATCAACAAAATGATCGATGCGATCGACCTGTCCAAACCCGAAGGCGGCCGCAATAAAGCCATTTTAGAGGTGCTGTATGGCTGCGGTTTGCGTGTTTCGGAACTCACTGAATTAAAGCTATCCAACTTATACCTCGACATCGAATTCATCAAAGTTACCGGAAAGGGCAGCAAAGAGCGGCTGGTGCCGATAGGTGGCTCGGCGGTAAAGGCTTTAAATATCTGGATTGAAAACATTCGCGTGCATATTCCCATCAAAAAAGGGGAGGAGGATATGGTATTTTTAAACCGGAGAGGCTCAAGGTTAAGCCGGGTTTATATTTTTTTGATGATTAAGGACCTGGCCGTGCTTACCGGAATAACCAAAACAATAAGCCCGCATACTTTCAGGCATTCGTTTGCCACCCACCTGGTTGAAGGCGGCGCCGACCTGCGCGCGGTACAGGAAATGCTGGGGCATGAAAGTATTACGACTACTGAGATTTATACACATTTGGATAGAGAATATCTGAAGGGGACGATTATACAGTATCACCCAAGGAGTTAGTAGCAGTGGCAGTAGCAGTTTGGTTTTAATGATTGCTACTGCTACTTTGCGAAGCGCGAATCATCCTATCCCGTCCGCTCATATCTTTTCTTAACTCAATGTTTTTAAAGCCTTTAATAGTTAACAGTTCAACTATTTCTTCGCCGTAACTTTCGTTGATCTCGAAGAAAAGCAGGCCGTTTGGAACAAGGTTTTTAACGGCAAAATCAGCTGCAGCCTTATAAAATACCAATGGATCGTCTTCAGGCACAAACAAGGCTGCATGCGGTTCAAAATCCGTTACATTTTTGTGCATCCGGGTTTTATCATGCAGGGTGACGTAGGGTGGATTACTTATAATGATTTCGGATTTACGATTTACGATTTCGGATTTTGTATTTAAAATGTCCGCTTTGATAAAGTCAATCTCGACATTATTTAGTTTGGCGTTTTCTTTCGCTGTTTTTAGGGCTTCTTCTGAAATATCGATAGCTGTTACCTGAAACGCAGGCAGATGCTTTTTCAGGCTGATCGCAATACAGCCGCTACCGGTGCCAATATCCAAAATACTGGCCACTGCTCCCCAACCTTGTTGGGGAGCAACTGAGGCTATCACCCATTCTACCAACTCTTCGGTTTCCGGGCGGGGAATCAACACCGAAGGGTTAACTTTAAAAGGCAATCCGTAAAATTCGGTCTTGCCCAGAATATATTGAATGGGTTTGCCTGTTTTTAATTGGCTCAGTATATCCGAAAGCCAGGCGCTTTGTTCAGCGGCGATTTTTTCTTCAGGGAAGGCTTTAATCTTTGCTTTAGATAAACCTGTTATTTCGCTGACAGCCAATAAAGTAATGGCTTCTGCCTCATTAACGTCGTATAGCCTTTTGAGGGCTTCGTGCCAGGTGGAAAAAACATTCTTCACGGTTTCCATGCGGCAAAGTAACATAAAAGCTACTTTTGCAAGGTGGGGGAACACAAAAAATATATGCGGCGCTGCCTGGAACTGGCTGCATTGGGGATGGGCAATGTCAGCCCAAACCCAATGGTAGGCGCCATTGTAGTGATGGACACCATTATTATAGGGGAGGGGTACCACCACAAATATGGCGAAGCACATGCCGAAGTGAATGCAATTAACCAGGTGATCAGTAATTTCAGCGATTCAGCCGAACTTTTAGACCAATCAACGCTATATGTATCCCTGGAGCCTTGTGCCCATTATGGAAAAACGCCGCCCTGCGCCGATCTGATCATCAAACACAAAATACCCAAAGTAGTTATCGGCTGCCGCGACCCGTTTGAGGCCGTTAATGGCAAGGGAGTAGAAAAACTGTTGGCTGCAGGAATAGATGTAACTACCGGTATTTTGGAAGAAGAATGCCAGTGGCTTAACCGCCGTTTTTTTACCAGGACACAGCAGCACCGGCCTTATGTGATATTAAAATGGGCACAAACCGCCGATGGTTTTTTTGCGTCGGGCGACAACTCGCAGCATTGGATAACCGGCCAGGAGTCGCGCAGGTTGGTGCACCAGTGGCGCAGCGAAGAAGACGCGGTTTTAGTAGGTAAAAATACCGCGGCAATTGACAACCCGCAGCTAAACGTAAGGCTGGCCCATGGAAGGAACCCGAAACGCGTAGTAATAGACCGAAAGCTGGAGTTAAACAAAAACTTGAACCTGTTCGATCAATCTATTGAAACACTGGTATTTAACGAAATAAAAACCGATGTTGCAAGCAATGTTAAGTATATTGCCCTGGAAGATTTCGACCGGTATGTGCCGCAATACATCCTATACCAGCTATACCTGCAGGATATTCAATCGGTGATCGTTGAGGGCGGGGCGCATACGTTAAAATCGTTTATCGATGCCGGTTTATGGGATGAAGCGCGTATCTTTACGGGGCCGGGCTGCCTGGAAACCGGCATAAGATCACCTCAAATAAATGGCAAACCCCACGGGGAGTTTTTTATAGGTGAGGATAAATTATTAGTTTTAGTAAATCGTTAAGATCAACGGGCATTTAAACTTTACAACCCCCGAACTTGTAACACCTGCAATAGCTGATTCGCCAATGGGATTTTTGTGGATATTTCTTAGTATTTGCTGCAGCATCATCGTCTCCGTTATGCTAAAACTGGCCAAGCGGTACCAGGTAGATGTTTACCAGGCCATTGTTTGGAACTACTCGGCGGCCATCCTGCTTTCATGGGCATTATTGCGGCCGCACTTCGAGCATTTAAAATATGCCCCCGTTGCCAGCTACCTGGCTTTAGGTTTACTGCTGCCCTTTATTTTTATCGTCCTGGGCGTTTCCATACGGCTTTCGGGCATTGTGCGGTCGGAGATGGCCCAGCGCCTCTCCTTATTAATATCTATCGTCGCAGCTTTCTTTATTTTTTCCGAACAGCCAACCACACTAAAATTGGCTGGTATCGCCCTGGGTTTTCTGGCAATTATTTTTACCATTCCCCGGCAGAATAATCATAACAAGAAACCATACCAGGCAAATGCATGGTTGATGCTTTTGATCGTTTTTGCCGGTTTCGGGGTTATCGATGTTTTGTTTAAGCAAATCGCCGCGTCGAAACAGGTGAGTTACAATACTTCGCTGTTTTTTGTATTCGTGCTCGCCTTTGGTTTTTCATTTATAGGGCTGGTGTACCAGGTTGCCGCCAGAAAGATGCGTTTCTCCTGGCCGCATATTTTTATCGGCTGGGGATTAGGTATCGCAAACTTTGGCAACATCCTCTTTTATTTAAAGGCGCATAAAGCTTTGGCGAATACGCCGTCGACGGTGTTTTCGGTAATAAATATCGGCCTGATCGTGGCCGCTGCCCTGACCGGGCTGATCATTTTTAAAGAGAAGCTGAGCCTTATGAACAAGATCGGTATTGTAATCGCCATTGCCGCCGTTATTATTATCGCCAAATCCTGAGTGTTTAATGCTTTTCGACGATACTTACCACACTATTGAAAAACCGGCCGAAGGTTTGTTCCGGGATCGCGGCAGCAAATTCCTGGCGTTTGCTTATCCGCTTAATGCCGAAAATGAGTTAAAGGCGATACTTGCGGACGTCAAATCAGTCCACCCAAAAGCAAACCATCATTGTTGGGCGATGCGGCTCGGTCCTGACCGATCTGTTTTTCGGTTAAATGATGATGGAGAACCTTCCGGTACAGCAGGCAGACCTATTTTAAACACGCTGCTTTCAAAAGACCTGACCAATATCGTCGTCGTTGTCGTTCGTTATTTTGGCGGGACTTTATTGGGTGTGCCCGGATTGATCAACGCCTACAAATCAGCTGCGGAGGATGCAATTAGCCAGGCGCTGATCATTCAAAAAACGGTTAATGATGTTTATCTCATTCAATTTGACTATTTGCAGATGAATGATGTGATGAAGATTATTAAGGAAGATGAACTGAGCGTTCTCAGCCAGGATTTTAATACGGAATGCAGCATCCGGGTGTCCATCCGGAAAACAAAGGTAAACCAGGTGCTGGGCAGGTTTGAGATGATAAGTGGGGTGAAGGTGAGGTTTGACAAAACGGTTTGATCGCCCAGCCACCGGTACAACCGTCGAAAATGCCCCATGCGGGCTACCTATTTGTAGAAAAATCATCCAACACATTTTAATGCCCCGTCAGGGGCTACCTATTATTGGCGTTTTCATCCGTAGATTCAATCGCTTTGTAATAGGTAGCCCCTGACGGGGCATTAAAATTTCCTGTTTATTTTGTTGCTACAAATAGGTAGCCCCTGCGGGGCAAGAAATGTGGAGACATAATAGTTTGCCTCTCCACATCGATTTTACAACCACTGATGAAACTTATTAATAAACCAATTTTTAATAAACTGGGTTAGTATGCAATACGCCGCTAAAATCGCGATCAGTATCGGGAAGAAAACGAACGGCATAGGCACGAGTTTAAACGCATGCGCCAGCGGCGAAAACGGCAGGTAAATGCCTATCGCCATAATAAATGTCGTTAAGGCAACTACCGGCGCTGTGGCCCAGCTTTGAATGAATGGGACCTTTCGCGTGCGGATCATGTGGATGATCAGCGTTTGCGATAACAAACTTTCGATAAACCAGCCGGTTTGGAAAAAATCCTGGTGTGCCGGCGAATTGGCTTTAAATACAAACCACAAAACCGCAAAGGTTGCATAATCAAAGATCGAGCTGATGGGCCCAACGTACAGCATAAATTTCCCGATACCGCCGGCATCCCATTTTCGCGGGGTAACAATGTAATCGTCGTCCATCGAATCCCATGGAATAGATATCTGCGACATGTCGTACAATAAATTGTTGATCAGGATCTGTATCGGCAGCATCGGTAAAAAAGGCAGCAAGGCGCTGGCGCCCAGCATGCTGAACATATTGCCAAAATTGCTGCTGGCCGTCATCTTAATATATTTGATGATGTTACCGAACGTGCGGCGGCCATAAATAACGCCCTTACGTAATACCATCAGGTCTTTTTCAAGCAATATGATGTCGGCACTTTCTTTGGCAATGTCGACAGCGGTATCAACCGAAATACCCACGTCTGCATCGCGCAATGCGGCGGCATCATTAATACCATCGCCCATAAAGCCAACGGTGTGCCCTTTGGCCTGTAGAACCCTCACCACGCGCGATTTTTGCACAGGGCTCAACTTCGCTAAAATGCTGATGTGGTCAATCTTGTGGGTCAGTTCCTCGTCCGTCATATTTTCCAGGTCGCGGCCAAGCAAAACCTCTTTAAATGGTATGCCCACATCTTTACATATCTTTTTGGCCACTATTTCGTTATCGCCGGTAAGTACTTTAACGGTAACACCAAGTTTGTGCAGTGCAGTAATAGCGATGCTGGCCGATGGTTTTGCGGGGTCCAAAAAGCCGACAAAACCGGTAAGTATCATATCACATTCGTCGACGACGCCATAATTGAGCGGCCGCTCATTGTATTCTTTAACCGCAACCAGCAAAACACGCAATCCTTCTGCATTCAGCTCACGCGATTTTTTCAGGACGATCTCGCGCATTCTTTCGTCCATCGGGATAACGTCGTCCTTTTCAATCTGAAGGCTGTCGTCCTCGCCCGGATCAAAGGCATGGGTGCAAAGGTCAAGCACCTCTTCAACCGCGCCCTTGCAGATCAACAGCTGCTTTTTGTCCTTCTTTTCAAGAATAACCGACATGCGGCGGCGCTGAAAATCAAAAGGTATCTCGTCCACTTTTTTGTAGGCTTCGCCTTCCTTTAAACAAGCATGAATGTCTACATGCTCCAAAACCGCTACATCCAGCAGGTTTTTCAGCCCCGTTTGATGGAAACTGTTCAGGTAGGCCCACTTCATTACTTCGTTATCCTCGTTGCCGTAAACATTCAGATGGCGCTCCAGCACAATCTTATCCATCGTCAGCGTACCGGTTTTGTCGGTACACAAAATATCCATCGCGCCAATGTTTTGAATGGCATTTAAGCGTTTAACCACCACCTTGCGCTTCGACATGTTGACGGCGCCTTTGGCCAGGTTTGCAGTAACGATCATGGGCAGCATTTCGGGCGTGAGACCCACGGCGATGGATATGCTAAACAGGAAGGCGTCCATCCAATTATGTTTGGTGACGCCGTTGATTACGAAAACCAGGGGCACCATCACCAGCATAAAGCGTATAAGCAGCCAGCTTACGCTGTTAACGCCCTTGTCAAAACTGGTTTCAGCGCGTTTGCCTGTCAGTGATTTTGAGAGGGAGCCGAAATAGGTTTTATCGCCGGTGTTCACCGCAACGGCCATCGCCGTTCCGCTTACCACGTTGGTACCCATAAAACAAATGTTCGCCAGCTCCAAAGGCGACAGCTTTGCAGCATCCTGAACGGCATTTTGTGTTTTCTCAACCGGAAGGGCCTCGCCCGTCAGCATAGACTGGCTTACGAATAAATCTTTAGACTGCAGCAACCTGATGTCTGCGGGGATCATATCTCCGGCTGACAGTTGTATAATATCGCCCGGAACGATCTGTTTTATGTCGAATTCTGCCTTACCTTCCGACCGGGTAACCGTAGCGGTAGTTTTTACCATCGACTTCAGTTTCTCGGCCGCCTGGTTGCTCCTGAATTCCTGTATAAAGCGCAGCAGCACGCTCAATAAAACCATTGTGCTGATCACAGCCACGGTGGTATAATCTTCTTCCTCATGGTGGGCGTGGGGTATAATTACATCTGTAATAAGCGAGATAACTGCCAAAATGAATAACACCGCAATAAACGGGTTTATAAAAGCCTGCAGCAACTGTACATACCATACCGGGGCCTTTTCATGCACCACTTCGTTGGGGCCAAACTCGCGCAGCCGGTCGTCAACCTGGTCTTCGGTCAGTCCGTCCATATTGGTTTCCAGCAGTCCCAGGGATTTTCCGGCTGAACACACTGATATCTCCTTTAGCCTGGCGACCGAAGCGCTGTCCAGTTCCTGCGGGCCATGGCCGTTACTGAATTTCTTGATGAGGCGGCGATACTTTTTTTTTCCTTCTTCTACGGCTGTTGTCATAACCTGTCATGTAATTGCTATGGTTGGCTAAAATGCAAACCATACGTTATCAAATTATTAAATAAACATTAAGCCTGACTGCTATTTAACACGGTCAGTATTTGATTTTATGATGTCAGTCAGCCGGGACCGCTGATGGCACAATGGCGGTAGCGTGCGAAAACCTGGATGTGCCGGGAGTTAAAAAAAAGAAATGGTGGAAAATTTGGGGTAAGGATTGCCCTGTAAGCTTTTTTGAGCTTATTTACCGGCGGTAAAGGACCGTTTGCTGCGCATGGCACAACTACCGTCCACCTTACCTTTTGCATAAAGGCTGGCAGATTGATCATGATGGTAACTATGACTCGGGCCTGCGTCCATTTTTTACTTTATTATTCCCCTTAACAGGGCTTTTACTTTCGCAAAAATAGAATTTTAATTTGAAAATTTGACGATTTGTTAATTTGAAAATGAAAAACAAATAATGTCCAAATCTTCAAATTGCCAAATCTTCAAATTAAGAAGAAAAGCGTATTTTAGTCGCACATGCAATCCTTCGAAATAGATAAAACCGACCTCCTGCGCATTGAAACGGCGCTCGCAGGGAATGATGCTGAACTTGAGGGCGTTTTGAAGGAGTACCATGCCTCAGAGATCGCTTTGCTTTTTGAAAAGCTGCCGCAGGAGGCCAAAGAAAGGATTATCAACATCCTGCCGACGGAGGTTGCATCGGAGGTGATCTCAGAAATGCACGAGGAACAGGCCCCCGGTGAGTTGCTGATGGAACTTGACCCGGAGAAACGGTCGGAGATTGTTGAAGAGCTGGACTATGATGATGCGACGGACATCATTTCGCAGCTGGATGAAGAGGAGCAGCAGGAAATTTTAGAGGACCTTGACGAGGAAGACGCTGAAAGTATCCGCGCGCTGATGAAGTACGCTGAGGATACCGCAGGCGGCCTGATGAATACCGACCTGGTAAAGGTTAACATCAACCTCGACAAGAAAGACGCGCTGGACGAGATCATCCGACAGTCGGAAGAAATGGAGGACTTCAACACGATTTACGTCATCGACGACCAGAATATCCTGCATGGGATTTTGTCCATAAAATCGATCCTAAAGGCAAAAGCCGATGCCCGCGTACGAGACCTCGTGAATACGGATTTTGTATTTGTTAAAGCCGATCTTGACCAGGAAGACGTTGCCAACCTGATATCGCAGTATAACCTGACGGCCATACCGGTTGTAGACGACCAGATGAAGCTGCTTGGGCGGATCACCGTCGACGACATTATCGATGTAATTGAGGAAGAAAGCACCGAAGATATATTAAAGATTGCCGGCGTATCGGAGGATGAGGAACTAAGCGGTAACTGGAAAGACGCGGTAAAAAGCCGCCTGCCCTGGCTGGTGATCAACCTGGGCACGGCTTACCTGGCTGCATCAGTGGTTAGGCATTTTGACAGCACGGTTGCCATCATTGCGCCGATAGCCGCCTATATGACCATCATCGCCGGGATGGGCGGAAACGCAGCTACGCAGGCGTTGGCGGTAACCGTTAGACGTATCTCATTAAACGACTTAACTGACCGCCAATCGTATAATGCAGTAATAAAGGAGTTTTTAGTGGGACTGATCAACGGCGCGGCAAATGGCGTCGTTGTTTTTGTGATCGCTTTATTGTACGACGCGGACCCGATGCTTGGCCTGGTATTATTTTTGGCGATGACCGGAAACCTGGTGGTAGCTGGCCTAACAGGCGCGTCGATCCCTTTATTGCTAAAAAGGGTAGGGATAGACCCGGCAGTGGCGTCGTCCATCATTATTACTACTTTTACGGATTGTGCGGGGTTCTTTCTGCCGCTATGGTTCGCGTCAAAATTACTTTTAGATTCGCACCATCATTTAATACACTATCATATCTGATTGCTTAATTTTTTTTGAATGACCGAAGTAAAACACAACTGGACAAAAGAAGAGATAGCTGAAATATACCACAGGCCTTTGTTGGACCTTGTTTATGAGGCTGCAACCGTTCACCGCGAAAACAAGGATTATGCCGAGGTGCAGATCAGTTCCCTGATATCGATAAAAACCGGCGGCTGCCCCGAGGATTGTGCTTATTGCCCGCAAGCTGCGCGTTATAATACCGGCGTTGACGTACACGCCATTATGCCTAAGGAGGAAGTGATCGCCGCGGCTGAAAAAGCTAAAGCCGGAGGCGCATCGCGCCTGTGCATGGGCGCAGCCTGGCGCGAAGTGCGCGATAACCGCGATTTTGACAAGGTGATCGAGATGGTGAAGGCCGTAAATGAACTGGACATGGAGGTTTGCTGCACCCTTGGCATGCTGACCGAAAGCCAGGCGCAACGATTAGCGGATGCCGGCTTATACGCGTATAATCATAACCTCGATACATCCGAAGAAGATTATAAACGTATTATCACCACCCGCACCTATGACGAACGCCTTAAAACGCTTGAACATGTGC
Organism: Mucilaginibacter sp.; assembly: GCA_035656115.1. Classification (GTDB taxonomy): domain Bacteria; phylum Bacteroidota; class Bacteroidia; order Sphingobacteriales; family Sphingobacteriaceae; genus Mucilaginibacter. The sequence goes on along the minus strand of DASRTD010000229.1, from coordinate 33,851 downwards.
GCAAGGCAAAGATCACGGTTTGCAGTGGTGGCATTATTGGGTTGGGCGAGACGGTTGATGACCGCATTTCGATGCTGAAAACCTTGTCTAATCTGCCCAAACACCCCGAATCAGTACCTATCAATGCTTTAGTACCTATAAAAGGCACACCACTAGCCGATCAGCCGAGGGTTTCGGTATGGGATATGGTAAGGATGATAGCCACCACACGTATCATCATGCCAAAAACGGTTGTGCGCCTTTCAGCCGGCCGGACTGAAATGAGCACCGTTGAACAGGCGTTTTGCTTTATGGCCGGAGCAAATTCGATTTTTGCGGGGGACAAGCTGCTCACTACGCCAAATCCGTCGTTTGACACCGATATGGCGATGTTTGAATTGCTGGGGTTGAAACCGAGGAAGGCGTTTAAGAATGGGAAAGTTGGTGAAACCCGTATTGCCGAATCAGTAACCACGTAGAGACGCGATGCATCGCGTCTCTACCGATTGCTTCGAAATAGCATATTCTGCCCCAAAAAAGCGTTCATCCGATGAACAAAAATGAACGCTTTTTGCGATCAAGAATTTTTTTTTCGACGCCGTTTGTACCTGTTTCGTAATCGTTCGAGAGTGTTTTTTAACTGCCTCAATGGGTGTTTGAAAGGTCGCCAGGTCCCTCATAAAGTCATGCCGAACTTGTTTCGGCACCCCATTATACAGGTAGCACGCTGACAGGTAACCAATTTCAGGGCCACCTGTCGCGCGCAGACTTAGCGCGTGAGGTGCCGAAACAAGTTCGGCATGACTTATTGGATATGGTTTGAAGGTAAACTATCTACAGGATAATTCACAAAAAGTGTTAACCAGATTCAGGGCAACACAGTGAGCTAAAAAGAAAAAAAGAAGCAAAAAAAGAAAAAACGTGTTGAAATGTGGAAAACTCTATGAGTTTCCCACATTCCAACACGACAAGCAAACCACAATAGCTTTTTCTTTATCTTTAAAAAAGTGTAAAGCTATTTCAGTGCTAAATCAAAGTGTAAACTAACAACAGGATTAATCACCAAAAGTGTCAACTTTTTTCAGGGATAGACAGTTCATTTTAGCGTTCATCAGTGTTCATAAATGAACGCATTATGGACGTTTTTAGTTAAAGTGTTTGTTTATCAAATTTGCATACCTGATTTATTTTCAAAATGTTAAATGCGTTCACTTAAAGTGACAAAAGTGTTCACATGTTCATCGTTGAACACTTGATATAAATCGACATTTATTAAACCCTCACGCCGAGCAGCCAGCGCCAGGCCAAGCGGGTTGCGCGGTTAAAACCACCCCAGCTGTCAACAAACTCAACAATATCGGTAAGGCAGTTTTCTCTGAATTTTTGTTTGAAATTTTTTGCGGCCAGTTTAAAAACATAGCCGGGGTTTTCAAGGCCGATGCGCTGGTATATTTCCTTTTTTACGTACATGGTACGAACGAACAGGATATTCCCAAGAATGACATAGCTGTATAACGTGCGTTTGATATATCCCGCCTTCGCCGCATAGGTTTTGAGGAGGCTTTTGGTGAATATGATGTGCCGCGCCTCCTCAATGGTGTGCAGGTCGAACATCTTTTTTAAAACCGGGTAAATATGTTCGGCTTTTCGGGCATGGGTGCCGTAAACATCGGTAACCAGCTCAACCGAAACACTCCCCATAAATAAATAATCGGCAGGCAGGTATTTATTGCTGAACATGCCCAAAAACTTGTGCAAGCCCGATTGCGGCACCGGCTGACCACCGAGTTTGGCGATGGCCTGGCCAAACATTTCCTGGTGTTTGAATTCTTCGATCAGCTCACGCAGCAAAAAGCGGTGTTCAATATTGTCTAATGGCAGGGTTAAAATGTGCCGGGTCATAAACAGGCAGAACAAGCATTCGCCCCATGCGTAGGAAGCGATTACCTGTACCAGCTCATGTCGCGCCAGTTCGGATTTTTGGACAGGGGTAAGGGTATCGTAAATTTCGAGTCCGTGCAGGGAAGTAAGGAACTCGGGCAGAAAAATATCATCTTGTTCCGGATCGAGCTGCCAGGGGATAAACGTTGCCGGGTTTAGCGGGCGCTCCCTGCTGATCTTTATTAACCGTTCAACTTCAATTACATCCATAGGTTTTTAGTTTACCTACTTGCAATACCGGCAAAAACGGCCAGTTGGTTGCCTATACCGCAAATAGCTGACCAATATCTTTAAACGATTTAAATTCAAGCGCATTGCCTGACGGATCGAGAAAAAACATCGTCGCCTGTTCTCCGGGCAGGCCTTTAAAACGAATATACGGCTCGATCACGAATTTTATGCCGTGTTCTTTTAATCTTTTCTCAAGTGCGTGCCATTCGTCCCATTCCAATACAACCCCGTAGTGCGGCACCGGCACATCATGGCCGTCGACAGGGTTAAGATGGTGCTCTGCGGCTGCAGGCCGGGGTTTTAAATGGATCACAAACTGGTGGCCAAACAGGTTGAAGTCGGTCCAGATATCTGAGCTACGCCCCTCGCTGCAACCCAGCACTTCGCGGTAGAATTTCCTGGCTTCGTCAAGGTCGTAAACCGGTACTGCGACGTGAAATGGAGTTAATTGAGTCATTTTTAGTTGATTGAGTTGATTGAGTTAGATTAAGTTGATTAAATTTTAAAGACAAAGCAACCGAAAACTTAATCAACTTAATCTAACTCAATCAACTATTTAACAGTATACCGGTACACCTGCCGGCCCAGGTTGCCATCTTTATCAATACCTTCAATTGTAACGCGGTAGGTTCCTGTTCCGTCAGCATTATAATACTGCAGGGTGGCGTTCCCTGTTTTATCGGTTGTTACGTTAGGGTTCCAGTAGATTGTGCTACGCAGGTCAATTTGGGCTGGTTGATTGATTCGGGGCCCGGTATACCTGGGTAAATAAAATGTTTTCAGTGGCTGGTATCCTCTCGGGTATAGTGTTACTTCATAATGGTTGCCCAAAATTTGTTTGAGATCCTGGTAGCTTATTTTTGTGGTTTCCAGCTTTCGCATATTTATTACTATAGCACCATTGGTGTTGTAAGTACTGTTTACAATACCAAGTTGGTCTTTTAAGAAAATTTCCACCGATTCAACATCTGCTACGTTCAGCGTCATCAGATAATTGATGTCAACCGGAGTGCCTTTCACAAATATCTGTACAGGGATTCTCTTTCCCTGGCTATAATCCTGGAAAACATAAAAATTTTCATTGTCAAATATCATCCCTGCGGCAAGCCCTTTCAGGCAGTCGAGGATATTGTTGCAACCGCTAAACTGGTCGGCTTTTATCAGGTGGTCCGGCTGGTCCGGCAAAGTTGCAAGGTTTCCGAAATCCTTGTGGCTTACAGTTTTTACAATTTTCGTGTCTTTAACGATCACTTCTTTGAGCATGTGCAAATTGCTGTATTGGATCTTGCTATTTGTTAAGTAAGCACTTAACACACTGTCAATATTAGTAATCTGATCGGGCTCATTGTAATTGATTGGTATGCTTTGCGCATGTTCCCCATCTAAAGTTAATGACAGCTCGCTTGCCCTGGGGTTGTCGCGCGCGCTTACCACGACCTTAGCTGAATCGGGGAAAACGAGGTTCGCAAACCTGAACCGGCCATCCGCATCGGTTACCGTATTTGAAAAAAAGTTTTTATCGGGGATGGAAATGTGAACATTCCCATGATTCACCGGAATGCCATTGTTTCCCCGCAGCGTGCCGCTTATGCTGATGCTCTCCTCCGGATAATATTTGAGCACAGGCATTTTATTATTCAGAATATCATCGTACGAAAACCGTCTATAGCCCTGCGTAAGCAGAAGGATATCCAGGTCAGCTACGGCTTTTTGATCAGGGTGATTAAAATAATAGTTTGGTTGCTCGATATAGCCCTTGATGTCCGATGTCAGCAGCAAATTGGTCAATATCGTCGTTTCCGCGTTTTCATCAAAAGGCACTTTCGATTCATCGATAACCGCCACCGAAAAATTTCCTACTGCTGGCTGTTCCGCATTTTTTGCGGTAATATTCAGCTTAACCATCTGCCGGGTGGCGTAGTCAGGGTGGTCACTATTAACCGCTAAATTCATCTGGTCGTTATGCTGAATAAATGCAACACGCTCGCTTACCGGCTCGCCATCGTCAGTAAAAAGTGTCAATTGGGCGATACCCGTCGGAAATTTACTTTTAGGTATAGGCGCACTGTATAACAGGTCTTTCAGCACCATTTTTGCGGCAAAGCAAATCGCTCCTCCGGATTTGCCGAGTATGAAAAACGTTTTATCCTTAAAATCTTTCAAAAATGCATCGTCGCACAGCAACTTGAGGTTTAACACATTCGGATCATTATTATCCAGGCTAAGGTCGATACCGTCACTGCCGACTTTCGGAAATTCAGGTGCGGCAGACGTTCCGTCAGCATAAGTTACATGGGCGGTATAGGTTTTACCGTCCTCGGGCGTCAGCACAAATACACCCATTCCCAGATGCGATGACGAAAAGTCGGTAACGACATTGTTGTTATTGTCGGTTATTGTGCCCTTTATATCGATTCCAAGCCCGTTGGGCCTTATGGCTTTAAAGGCGATCTTCGACCGAACGCCAGTGATCAACTGACCGCCCTCCGGGAAGAATTGGACATCATTGGGCATGGTGACGGTTTTTAACGAATAAGTATTAGCCGCCATTTTATGATCGCCGGTCTCCACTTCGGTCACCAGGTTGGCTCCCTCCATTTTAATGTTTTTGAGGTTGGTAAAACTAATATCGATAAAACCGTTTTTATCTGTTGTGCCCTTTCCTTTGGCGATAGATTCATCGTCCTTTTGTATCTCCCAGCTTACTTTTTTATCGTGGTAGGGGGTGCCATCGTCATCTTTGTAATAAATTCCGGCTGATATTTTGGTAAATTTATTTACCACAGAGCTCTTTAAGGCAATTTGCGCCGATACCTGGTTGTTGACCTTGTCGCCAATTGTAATATTTTTATTGAAGAAATAGACAAAGCCATTGTTATTCATGTAGTTGGTATAGGCAACCACCCGATAGTTGCCTTTTTTATAGGAATATTGCGATAGGATGAAGCTACCCCATGCTACGCCGTTTTTTACCTGCAGTTTTGCCGCCTGCGCCAGTGAATCGTGCGGTGCGATCATATCCACATAAACTATTTTGCTGATTGGCGATGGCTCATGAATATTATACGTTAAATAAGCCTTGAACCAAATGGTGTCGCCGACAGCGTAATAAGGCTTATCAAAATGCAGGTATACTTTTTCGACCGGGACATCATTATAAGCCTTTGCCGATTTGGTCATGACCTGATTTAACGTAGCATCGACATTTTGGGCAGAAGCAGTTAAACAAAATATTAGAATGAGGGCGGGTAATACGAGAAAAAGTCTAAAAAACTTCATAAAATATAATCGGTTCTGCTATACCGGGTAAATATAGCCGAATGGGAATTAAAAACCGGCAAATGAGCATTAGTTTAACACTTTTTTTACAGGTTTATTGCCTGTTTACCTTACTACCAGCTGAATAGTATTGCGGCTTAATTGCTCCATTAAAATATTTTTTCCTGTTGTCAATTCTTCCAACGTCTGGGGGGAATAATGCCTCACAGTTATCAGGGTAAGGTTATCATTGAATTTGGTTTTAAACCCTGCCTCTAAAGCTTGCCTGAGTTTTTTAAAACGTTCTTCATATAAATCAAAGCAAACCGTAAAGCTTAGGGCTGAAGTTTGCATCACATTAACTTTAACCTGGCATTGCGAAAGCACTTTAAATATGCTGCTCAGCTGCTGTTCCGAAATGAAGGAGTAATCTCTTGGCGAGATAGACAGCAACACCTGGTTTGGTTTAACGATAATAACAGGTTTTACAAACTTATTTTCGCTTTTTTCGTGAATAATCGTGCCGGGTTCGTCCGGGTGAGTAAAAGATTTTACCAGCAGCGGTATTTTCTCATTCTGAAGTGGTTTAATTGTCTTCGGATGGATCACGCTTGCGCCGTAATACGTCATTTCGATCGCCTCGGCGTACGATAACTCGTCAAACTTGACCGTGTCGTCAAACAGTTTCGGGTCTGCGTTCAAAATGCCGGGCACGTCTTTCCAGGTGGTAACCGATTCAGCCCCCAAACATGCGGCAAAAATAGATGCTGTGTAATCTGACCCCTCGCGGCCAAGCGTTGTTGTGAAGTTTTCGGATGTGCCGCCTAAAAAACCCTGCGTAACCACGCGGCCATTTTCCAGCAAAGGCGGGATGTCCTTATTGACGGCCGCACAGGTTTTATCCCATTGCACTACACCTTCGCGGTAGGTGTTATCCGTTTGCACATAACCCCGTACGTCAAGCCAATGGCTTTTTATGCCAATAAGGTTCAGGTAAGCATTCACGATCCGGGTGGAAACCAATTCGCCGATGGAAACGATCTGATCGTAAATAAAATCATAATCATCATGCGGCTCATCCTCAAGTACCCAGTCTATCTCTACAAAAGTGTTGGCAACCTCATTGTAAATAGGGTGATGAGGCTCAAAAAGCGCCTCCATGATGTTGTAGTGATAGGTTTTTATCTCATCAAATATCCTTTGCAGCCCGTCGTCGCTGTCAACATAAGCCTTTGTTAGTCTTTCCAGGGCATTGGTGGTTTTGCCCATTGCCGAAACCACAATCAATAGTTTTTCACTATCAAATTTTTTAACCACGCCGCCGAGGTTGATAATTCCATTTGCATCCTTCACCGATGCCCCGCCAAATTTAAATACCAGCATTATTTATTGTCGAAATTAAAGTTCAAGAGCTGCTCATTCGATAAAGCCCCGTTCAGCCAGCCGCCTTCGATACTGGCTTCATATTTTTTGTAGAATTTGATCGCCGGCTCGTTCCAGTCGAGCACCTGCCATGTCATCCCGTTAAAACCTATCTCTTTTGCTTCAACTATTAAACGGTCAAACAACAATTTTCCAAGCCCTTTGCCGCGCATTTCTTCCGTCACAATCAGGTCTTCCAGGTACATCCTGCAACCTTTCCAGGTTGAGTACCGCACATAATAAAGTGCAAATGCAGCAATGGCCCCGTCAACTTCGGCTACAAATGCCTTCCAAACAGGCCTTTTGCCAAAGCCGGCATCTTCAAATTCCTGCAGAGTTACCGTAACTTCCTCCGGCGCCCGCTCAAAAAGCGCCAATTCCTGAACCAGCTCTAATAGTCGCGGGCAATCTTCTTTTTTTGCTAATCTTAGGTTGATGTTCATTAATTCACGTGTTCATTAGTAGTGACCGGATAACCGGAGCCGATATGATAATACCTGGCTGCAGCACTTTTTAAAAATCCTACAATCTATTTAATCCTATAAATCCTAGTTATTTTTCCAATGTTTGATCACCCTTTGCCCAAAGATCGTACTGCCTAAGCGTACCATTGTACTGCCCTGTTCAATCGCGATCTTATAGTCGGATGACATCCCCATCGAAAGGGTGTCGAAGGCCTCATCTTTTCTGAAAAAGCTTTGTTTTATACCATCGAAGAAGGTCCTCAACTCATAAAACTCCTCTTTTACCTGTTTTTCATTGTCAGTATTGGTGGAGATGCCCATCAGCCCGCGAATGCGGATGTTTTTTAATGATGACAACTCGTCAGACCGCAACAGTTCAATCACTTCGTCAAAGTCCAGCCCGAATTTGGTTTCCTCGTCGGCAATATGTACCTGCAGCAGGCAGTCGATCACCCTGCTATTTTTTTCGGCGTGCTTGTTAATTTCTTCCAATAGCTTCAGGCTATCAACCGATTGTATCATGCTGATAAAAGGCGCAATATATTTAACCTTATTGCTTTGCAAATGGCCGATCAGGTGCCATTGTATATCCTTAGGTAAATGTTCATGCTTTTCAACCAGTTCCTGCACCATATTCTCCCCAAATAAACGCTGACCTGCATCGTAAGCTTCCTGCACTTCTTCAACGGGCTTGGTTTTCGATACCGCAATCAGCGTTACATTTATAGGCCGGGTTTCTTTTTTTAACGTTTTTATATTATCAGCGATGCTCATTTATCCGTAATTTTGCTCAAAATCCACGCGCTAAAATACGGAATGCTCAAATATATCATCCCCTTTTTTTTGGTAACGCTGTTTTTGCCCGCCTGCAAGCATGGCAAACCCCAACCGGAAATCATCAACCATGATAAAATGATCAGTTTACTGACCGACCTCCACATCGTTGACGGCGGAATGTATAATGTAGTATCATTCAATACCGACTCAACCTATAAATACGGCACGGGCCGGTACCTTGCGCTTTTCAAAAGATACCATGTCGATTCAACCACCTTTAGGCGAAGCCTCAAATATTATACTGGCAAGCCTGTAGAGCTGGAAGCTATGTACGATGAGATTTTAAAAAACCTCACAGCTAAAACCGATTCCGCAAATAAGTCAATGTTAAAGATGAATAATGGCCGGCGCCCAAATACAGAATGATAAACTCGGTTTTACCGAAGTTAGGGAAATGATCAAACTGCACTGCCTGAGCGAGATGGGCCGGCAGATGGTGGATAAAATACAGGTAATATATGATTTCGCACAGATCGGCAAATTTCTCGGCCAGGCAAACGAATTTAAAAGTATCCTGGAAAATGACGACCGGCTGATCATCGATCATTTTTTCGATATCAAATCGCTGGCGAATAAAGCAAAGGTTGAAGGCGTATTTTTAACCGGGGAGGAATTTTATCATATCAATATTTCGCTAAATACGGTCTTTTCCGTCATCGGGTATTTTAACGAACGTGAAGGCGTTTATCCCAACCTGGAAAGCCTGTTTGAGCATCTGCCGATTGAAAGAACGATCATAAAAAAAATCGACCGGGTGATCGACCCGAAAGGGAAAATCAGGCACGATGCCTCGCGCGAACTACAGGAAATTACCTCGGGTATAGCCAAAGCAGAGCTGGAAGCCCGCAAAAAAATAGACCAGGTTTTTAAGAGTGCGACCAGCAACGGCTGGACGGCAGATGGATCACTAACCGTTCGCGACGGGCGGCTGTGCATCCCTTTACTGGCCGAAAGCAAGCGAAAACTCAAAGGATTTATTCATGATGAATCTGCATCGGGCCAAACTGTTTATATCGAACCGGAAGAAGTTTTTTCGCTCAACAACAAAATACGCGACCTGGAATTTGAGCGCCGACGCGAGATCGTCAAAATACTATCGGCTTTAACCAGCGAACTGCGCCCTTATGTGCCTTTACTATTGTCGTATCATAGCTTACTAACCAAGCTGGATTTTGTTAGGGCAAAAGCGCTTTTCGCCATTGATGTAGAAGCCGAAATGCCGCAGCTGGTAAATGAAGCCAGCCTGAAACTGGTAAATGCCCGCCACCCGCTGTTGTTTTTAAATTTTAAAAAAGATCATAAAACGGTAGTGCCCCTAAATGTGCAGGTTGATGAGCGGGTGCGCATTGTAGTAGTTTCGGGGCCGAATGCGGGAGGCAAATCGGTTTGTATGAAAACCGTTGGCTTGCTGCAGATGATGGCGCAAGCTGGCTTGCTCATTCCCGCTTCCGAAGCGAGTATAATGGGTGTTTTTAAGCAGTTTTTTGTAGATATAGGCGATGACCAGTCGCTGGAGAGTGATTTGAGTACCTACAGCGCCCATCTTTCGAAAATGAAGGAATTTGTGGAACAGGCAAACGGAAAGACGTTGGTGCTGATAGATGAATTTGGCACCGGTACCGACCCCCAGTTTGGTGGCCCGATTGCAGAGGCAGTGCTCGAGTCGTTAAATCATAAAAAGGTGAGGGGGATGGTCACGACGCATTATTCAAATCTCAAAATTTTTGCAAGCCATACCGAGGGGATCGAAAATGCTTCGATGCTGTTCAACAATGCCGCGATGCAGCCGCTGTATGTTTTGGAAGTGGGCAAACCAGGAAGCTCCTATGCATTTGAGATCGCGCAGAAAATAGGCTTGCCCCAAAATGTGCTCAACCTGGCAAAAAATAAAGTAAGCGCCGGGCAAAAGAAAGTGGATACGCTGCTGGTCGACCTGGAGCGGGAGAAAAAAGAAATTTACGACACCCGGATAAAACTGGAAAAACAGCAAAGACAGGTGAGTGCGCTGATGGCAGAAAATGAACAGTTGAAAAGTTACCTGGAGGAAAATAAAAAATCACTTATACGGGACGCAAAGGAGCAGGCGAAAAATATTATACTGGATGCCAACAAATTAGTTGAAAACACGATTTCGGAAATAAAAAAGAGCAACGCCGATAAGGACAAAACACGTGAGCTGCGCGAAAAGCTAAATACGGAGCTGAAAAAAAATACTGAGAAACCGCTTGTCTCTAAAGCATTACCTGCGGACGAAGAACTAAAGCCGGGTGATTGGGTTAAGCTCAACGACAGCGAGACCATCGGCCAGGTGATTGAGTTGATAAAAGATAACGTAGTGATTGCCATAGGTGATTTGCGCACGGTGGCCAAAAAGAAACGCGTTGTAAAAGTATCGAAATCATCGGTGCCGAAAGAGATCAGGCGGAGCTTTAACAGCCATGCCAGCGACCTGGCCGACTTTAACCCCGAGATTGACGTACGGGGCATGCGCACGGAGGACACCTTAAATACAATTGAGCGACTGCTCGATCGTGCAATTATGATGGGTTTTGGCAGTTTAAAAATCATTCATGGCAAAGGCGACGGTATTTTACGTAAAATGATACGCCAGTATCTCAAAAAATACGACCAGGTTGATCGTATGGAAGATGAGCATGCCGACAGGGGCGGGGACGGGATAACTTACGTATATTTGAAGTAAGGCGGGCGAGCAAAATGAAATTACAAGCGATCAAACCGATGCTTTATACAAAGCAAGTTAAAGAAACAGTCGATTTCTATACCAGCATACTTGGATTTACCTGCGAAAACCACCTTGACGACTGGAGCTGGGCGGCTTTATCGCGCGATGAAATAGAAATTATGGCCGCTTACCCCAATGCGCACCTGCCTTTTGAGCAACCTTTGTTTACCGGATCATTTTATATGATGACGGATGACGTCGATGTGATCTGGAATGTAATAAAAGACAAAGTAAAAGTATGCTATGAGCTGGAAACGTTTGATTATGGCATGAGGGAATTTGCCATATACGACAATAACGGTTATTTGCTGCAATTTGGTCAGCCGGTTTAAAAACTAATTATGCCCATGATGAAGATTCGCTCTTTAATATTTCCGGCCCTGCTCGCAGCCTGTTTGCAATGCCCTGCCCAAACTCTTATCGGCGTAGCCGACCCGCACATCCGCTACTCAGGCCGTATAGCCATGACCGATAGCACCGCCGAATTGGCCTGGTCGGCCACTTCCGTTACCATTAATTTTAACGGCAAAGAGATAAGCGCCTTGTTGAAGGACGAACGCTCGGACAATAACTACAATGTTATTGTTGATGGAAAAGTTTTAAGCGTGCTCCACCCCGAAGCGACAAAAAAAAGGTATCTTCTGGCCGGTAACCTAAAACCCGGCAAACATGCGCTGGAGTTATTTAAGCGGACGGAATGGGCAATGGGCAAAACCTGGTTTTACGGATTTGAACTGTCCGGAACAGGCGAAATATTAGCGCCGCCACCGCCTAAAAAGAGAAAAATAGAGTTTTTCGGCAATTCCATCAGCTGCGGTTACGCCGACGAAGATACGACAGGGAAAGATCGAGGTACGAGTCCTTACGAAAATGGTTACCTGAGCTATGCAGCCATTACCGCCCGTCATTTTAATGCAGAATTATATAATACTTCGAAAAGCGGAATCGGTATTACCGTGAGTTGGTTCCCAATGGTGATGTCCGAGATGTATGACCGCCTGGATGCGACCGACCCAAACAGCAAATGGGATTTTTCGAGATATACACCTGACCTTGTCGTAATCAATTTATTTCAAAATGATTGCTGGATAGTAAACCTGCCGAATAATGATCAGTTTAAGGCGCGCTTTGGCAATACGCCACCTACGCCCGAATTTATCATCGATGCTTACCGGCAATTTGTAAAAAGCGTACGTGGCAAATATCCTGAGGCTAAGATCATCTGTATTTTGGGGAGCATGGACGCCACAAAACCGGGATCCCCGTGGCCGGGTTATATTAATAAAGCGGTTGCCGGGTTAAATGATAAAAATATTTACACGCACTTTATACCCTATAAAAACACCAACGGCCACCCCAGCCTGAAGGAGCAGCAGGCCATGGCTGATGATCTGATCGCTTTTATTGAGGCGAATGTTAAATGGTAACAAACAATAAATTTAACCGGTTTTGTATGTAGCGCTATCCCGCACGTGCGGGACTACACCCTGCTACAAAATGCTACAAAACTGAATACCAGCAGATTAGCTACTGACAATATTTTGTCACTGCCAGTATCCTGTCACCATCTATAGCAAACTTAAAGCGGGCGTATTTTAATTAAATTAAGCATACTTCGCTGACTTAGCATCAATTTTTTAGAAAAAAGGGACAAATTAGTATTATACTTATTGTACAAATTACACCTATCTTTATCATCCAGTTACCCGCCCTGTAACGCGTTAACCAATATTAATTCTGCAAATGAGCAATAAGTATGTCCCAAACGCCGGCCGCCGCACCTGCTGTTTATTTTTTTTTGTGTTTTGCTGGTGCTGTAAAACTGATGCGCAGCAGGGTGGGGAGGCGAAGATCAGGCTTGACCAAATCGGTTTTTACCCGGATGCACCGAAGATCGCCATCATCTTATCATCAGCTGACAGCGTATTTTACCTTCAAACCGCTGAAAAGAAAACAGTATTCACCCGTCATTTAAAAAAATCTGTTAAACCGGATTTTGCGGGTGACTATACCCTCATGGCGGATTTTACGGGCTTCCAAAAAACAGGCAAATACTTGCTATTTATACCGGGCCTGGGTTATTCATATCCATTTGAGATCAAAAAGCATGTCCACCGCGAATTAGGCCAGGCGGCGATAAAAGCATACTATTTTATGCGGGCCTCCACAGCGCTCGATCCAAAATTTGCAGGTAAATGGGCGAGGGCGGAGGGCCATCCCGATACGGCAGTGCTGGTCCATCCATCGGCCGCATCTGATAGACGCCCGGCGGGGACCATTATTTCCGCTCCCCGGGGGTGGTATGACGCCGGGGATTACAATAAATATATCGTCAACAGCGGTATCAGCACCGGCACCCTGCTTTCACTATACGAGGATTTTCCCGCCTACATGAGCAAGTTAAAGTTGAATATCCCTGAAAGTGGAAATGGCGTGCCAGATATCCTGAATGAGGTTTTATGGAACCTGCGCTGGATGCTTACCATGCAGGACCCAAATGACGGCGGCGTTTATCACAAATTAACCAATGCCGAGTTTGACAAATTCGAAATGCCTGATAAAGCTACCGCCCCGCGTTATGTGGTGCAAAAAGGAACGGCGGCAACACTTGATTTTGCAGCGGTAACGGCCCAGGCGGGCCGCATATTTCGCAAGTTTCCGAAAGAACTACCCGGTTTGGCTGATTCCTGCTTAAATGCGGCAAGTAAAGCGTGGGATTGGGCAAGTAAAAACCCTAATGTGATCTACGACCAAAATTTGATGAATCAAAAGTTTAGCCCAAAGGTGAATACCGGTGCTTATGGCGATCGTAATTTTAAGGATGAATTTATGTGGGCAGCTTGCGAGTTGTTTGTCACCACAAAAGATAGCCGGCTTTTGCAAAATATCAACCTGCTGCCCGATGGCAATATGCCGCTCCCAACATGGAGCCAGGTGCGGCTTTTAGGATATTATGCGCTCCTGGAGCAGGCGGATGTAAAGGAAGTGAAGGAGCTGCCGGAAATAAAGCGGCGTTTGATAAAGTTTGCGGACAGCCTTATTGATGGCGTTAATGAAACAGCTTATGAAACAGTAATGGATAAATCCAAACGTAATTTTAACTGGGGCAGCAATTCGGTAGCAGCGAACCAGGGTGTCGCGTTAATACAGGCTTATAAGCTTACCGATGATAGCAAATACCTGGGGGGAGCGCTCGATAACCTGGATTATATTTTAGGCAGAAATGGCACAGGTTATTGTTATGTGACCGGTTTTGGCGGCAAACCGTCCATGAAACCGCATCACCGGCCTTCACAGTCGGACGGCGTTGTCGATCCCGTGCCCGGGATGCTGGTCGGCGGCCCTAATCCGGGCATGCAGGATGGCGTTAAACTACCTTCCACGGTGCCCGACGAAGCTTATATCGATGATTATCATGCCTATGCCGTCAATGAGATCGCTATCAACTGGAACGCGCCGCTGGCTTACCTGGTTAATGCACTGGAAGCGCTGCAGGATAAGTTAAAACCTGTAAATTAGTCGAAAGTCCGGAAGTCAGTAAAGTCAGAAAAGTCCGAAAGACGCTGCAACGAACTTGTCAGCAAAAATAATTTAAGTTATATAGAAAAATCAATCAACAATAATAAACCAACCAAACCAGCAGATCATGAGAAAAGTTCTCTTTTTATTAAGTACAGCAGTGCTTTGGGCGCTTTGCGTTTCGGCGCAACCAAAGAAACCGGAAAGCGATATCGACAAAAAAGTCGATGCGCTGATCGCCAAAATGACCCTCGAAGAGAAAGTGGGCCAGATGACGGAAGTTACCTCGGATGTTGTATCGACCACTAAAAATGGCGTACACGAGATCGATCCTGAAAAAATTAAGGAAGCGATCTTAAAATACCACGTCGGATCGATCCTCAACGTTAGCGGCCATGCGTACGACCGCAAACACTGGTACGAAGTGATTTCGGCCATTCAGGTTGAAGCAGCGCAAGACCGGCTGAAAATACCGGTTATTTATGGTATCGACGCCATTCACGGGGTAACTTACACCCTGGGTAGTACCCTGTTCCCGCAGGAAATAGCCATGGCGGCAACATTTAACCGCACCATTGCCTACGAGGCCGGCACCATTACCGCTTACGAAACGCGTGCAAGCTATATCCCATGGAATTATTCCCCTGTGCTCGACCTGGGCAAAAACCAGCTCTGGCCGCGCATTTACGAGACTTTTGGTGAAGACCCTTACCTGGGCAAAACCATGGGCGCGTCGATCATTCATGGCTACCAGGGCAGCGATGTGGGCGATAAATACCATGTTGCCGCCTGTATGAAACATTATTTAGGTTATGGCGATCCGCTGGATGGCAAAGACCGCACGCCGGCCTGGATACCCGACCGCTACATGCGCGAATACTTTTTGCCGCAGTTTGCGGAAGCGGTTAAAGAAGGCGCGAAGACCCTGATGGTCAACTCGGGCGAGATAAACGGCGTACCGCTGCATGCCAGCCATTATATGCTTACCGATGTTTTACGCGGCGAGCTCCATTTTGATGGCATCGTAGTAAGCGACTGGCGCGACATCGAGTACCTGCACGATCGCCATCATATTGCAGCTACCCAAAAAGACGCTGTAATGATTGCTGTGAATGCCGGGGTGGATATGAGCATGGTGCCTTTAGATTATAGTTTCTACAATTACTTGAACGAACTGGCTAAAGAAGGTAAAGTGCCGATGTCACGCATCGACCAGGCGGTTCATCGCATATTAAAAGTTAAATATGAGCTGAGTTTGTTTGAGCGCCCGGTAGGCAACCCCGATGATTATCCGAAGTTTGGCTCAGAGGATTTCCGAAAGGTAAGCCTGCAGGCTGCTACCGAAGCCATCACCTTATTAAAAAACACGAACAATGTTCTTCCGCTTAAAAAAAGCATTAAAGTACTGGTAACCGGACCTACGGCCAATACCATGCGCTCGTTAGACGGCGGCTGGAGCTATACCTGGCAGGGCGAGCAGTCGGATAATTTCGCGGTGGGTAAAAACAATATTTTGAAGGCAATTCAGCAAAAGATAGGGAAGGACAATGTGACTTATGAGCCCGGCGCCTCGTTCGACAGCCTCAAAAACGTGGAAGATGCCGTAAAAGCAGCGAAGAATGCGGACGCCATTGTACTTTGCCTGGGCGAATTATCCTATACCGAGAATGTAGGCAACATCGACGACCTTAGCCTGCCGTGGGCACAAACTGAACTGGCACTTGAACTGGCCAAAACCGGTAAACCGATCATTTTGGTGCTGGCCGAAGGCCGCCCAAGGGTAGTTACCGAGGCCGAAAGCCATTCGGCAGCAACCGTAATGATGTACCTGGCCGGTAATGAGGGCGGCGATGCGCTGGCCAATATACTTTTTGGCGATGCAAACCCTTCGGGCAGATTGCCTTATACCTATCCAAGGGCGCCAGATGCGCTCGTCAATTACTATCGTAAAAACCTCGAAAACGGCAACTCCGATGATAGCCACGGCTATAACCCGCTGTATGAGTTTGGCTTTGGTTTAAGCTATACCACCTTTAGCTACAGCAACCTGCATTTAAGTCAGTCAACGTTAAAGGACGGTGAAACGATGACGGTTACTGTCGATGTAAAAAATACCGGTCAGCGTGAAGGGATGGAGTCGGTGCTGTTGTATTCGAGGCAGGAATATGCCAGCATTGCGCCTGATTTTAAGCGTTTGCGCGCCTATCAGAAAATCGATTTGAAGCCCGGGGAGTCAAAAACCGTCAGCTTTAAGATCACGCCGCACGATTTGGCTTTTGTAAACGATTTAAGCAAAACCGTGACCGAGCCGGGTGAATTTAAAATCATGATCGGCGACCAGGTGTCAAACTTTAATTTTATTTCGAACACGGTGCCCGATCGGTCGGGGAAATTGTAACAAAACAATTTGTCATCCTGAGCACAGCGAAGGATCTTCTACACCATGTATCTAAACTTTGCAAGCGGTAATATCGCTTCAATATCCTTCGCTGCGCTCAGGATGACAAATCAAACTGGTAACACGTGGCATTAAAATGACACCGATTTACCGTATTTTTGCCGGCTATAACAAAAATGAAGCACCCGAAATTAGCCGACCTGATCCTTTTTGAGGATGACGATATAATCGTAGTAAATAAGCCGCCATTTATCAGCTCGCTGGACGAACGCGAAGGGGGAGAAGTGAATATGCTGCGGCTGGCGAAGGCTTACGCACCTGATGCCCAGATATGTCACCGCCTGGACAAAGAGACTTCCGGCGCCCTTATTATCGCCAAAAATCCGGAAGCATACCGCTTTGTATCCATCCAGTTTGAAAAACGGCAGGTAAAAAAGGTTTATCATGCCATCATCGACGGCACCCATATTTTTGAAGAGCTTTTGGTCGATCTGCCTATCCTGAATGTGGGCCGTGGCAACGTAACTATCAGCCGGCAGGAGGGAAAGCGCGCCGAGACCTGGTTCAATTCGCTTAAATATTTTAAACATTATACCCTGGTGGAATGCCGGCCGGTGACCGGCCGCATGCACCAGATACGCATCCACCTGGCTACTCAAAAAGCATCTATCGCCGGTGACGAAATGTACAAGGGGCAGCCTGCATTTCTGTCAAAGATCAAACGGAAATATCATTTGGGCAAGGACCAGGAGGAGCAACCCATTATGAAACGTTTCGCCCTGCATGCTTATGAGGTAAGTTTTAAATTATTGAATAGCCAACCGATAACGGTGCACGCGCCGTACCCAAAGGACTTTGAAACGTTGCTGAAATTGCTGGAAAAATTTGATGCTTGAATAAACGAAAAGACTTCCGAAGTTTTGAAAACTTCGGAAGTCTCATATATCTCTCATCTTTCGTACTTTCCTGTCTTTCCGGACTTGCGGACTAAGTAGTGTACCCCAGCAGCTTCATCACCTGCTTGCTGTTTTGCTCCTCGCCGAAAACCTCGAAATTAAATGTTTCATCCCGGTTGCGGCGGATGATGACATGTTTGGGCGAGGGGAGCAGGCAATGGTGAATACCGCCGTAGCCGCTTAACACTTCCTGGTAAGCGCCGGTATTAAAAAAGCCCACGTATTGTACTTTACGGGTTTTGGGCATAAACACGCTGTTCATGTGCGCTTCCTGGTTGTAGTAGTCCTGGCCATCGCAGGTAATGCCGCCAAGGTTTACACGCTCGTATTCACTGTCCCAGTTGTTAACGGGCAACAGGATATACTTTTGGTTAAGCGCCCACACATCGGGGAGGTTGGTGATGAACGAACCATCCAGCATCAGCCATTTTTCGCGGTCGTTTTGCTGTTTACGGCCCAATACCTTGTACAAAATGCCCGATGCTTCGGCAACCGTATATTTGCCAAATTCAGTGATGATATCGGGTTCCTCGGTGTCATTATCGGCGCAGATTTCCTTTATCCGGCTCACTATCTCGTTGATCATGTACTCATAATCAAAATCAAACACCAGCGAGTCCTTAAAAGGCATGCCGCCGCCGATATCCAGCGTGTCCAGGTCGGGGTTTATCTTTTTAAATTTGCAATACAGGGTAACGTACTTTTCCAACTCGTTCCAGTAATACGGCGTATCTGAAATGCCTGAATTGATAAAGAAATGCAGCAGCTTTACCCGGAAGTTAGGGTTCCCTTCTATCTTGTTATAGTAAAAGTCGATGATATCTTCCATGCGCACGCCCAAACGCGAGGTATAAAACTGTGACGTTGGCTGTTCTTCTGCGGCGATACGGATACCGAGGTTACATGGGGTGTCAAGTTCCACCTCGTCATCATACAGGTTAAATTCCTCCTTATTATCCAGTACCGGGATGATATTTTTAAACCCGTCATGCAGCATGTCAATGATATAGGTTTTATACTGAAAAGTTTTAAAACCATTGCAGATCACTGTAACGTCTTTGTTTACCACGCCTTTTTTCTCCAGGATGTCGATCATCGGCATATCAAAAGCTGACGAAGTTTCCAGATGGATATCGTTCTTTAACGCTTCTTCAACCACATGCTTAAAGTGCGAGCTTTTGGTGCAGTAGCAATATTTATAGCCGCCGCGATAGTTGTTCTTCACAATTGCCTGCTGAAAAAGCAGTTTGGCCTGCTGTATTTTTTTGGAGATGATGGGCACATAGGTAAACCTCAGCGGCGTGCCATAGGTCTCAATCATTTCCATTAAATTGAGGTCGTGAAAGTATAGTTCATCCTCAATGATCTCAAAACCTTCCTGCGGGAAACCAACACTCAGGTCAAGAAACTCTTCGTAGCTCTGCATTAGTTAAAAATTTTGCGCAAATGTAATTTTTAAACTGAAATATGCACTATCGCAGGATGTTAATTTTATGAGCGGAATGTAATTTGTTTAGTCCATAGTCCATGGAAAAAACACATTTTCGCAAAACCATTTTCTATGGTCTAAGGTCCATGGACTATGGTCTGCTTACAACCGGCAGATGCACCTCGGCCATCATGCATCGGGCACTGCCGCCACCAATGGTCTCTATGGTGTTAATATCGGCATAAACCAATTTGCCATATTTTTTTAGCACGTTTTTTTGTTCCTCAAGCAATGCCTCGTACGCATTTTTTGACATCACAATCAACGTTTCCTGGGCCATGTTTTTCACCTCCAGCATATTGCCGGCAAAGCGGTTCATCTGGTCAAAGGAAATATCGACGATCTCTTTTTTGGTTGATAAAAGAGATTCCTTGACAACAAGTTTTTCATGAGGGTTAGGAATGCTTTCGAGGCAAATCACCGCGAAGCGACTACCGACACACATCAGCACATTGGTATGATAAATGGCCTGACCATTTTCGTCAACCGCATCAAAAGTTACCGGTGCGTAGCCTGCTTGCTGACAGAAAACATGCAACACTTCCCGGTCGGTGCGTGGCGATATGCAGGCATAGGCGATCTTATTTTCCCTGTCCAGCACCATGCTGCCGGTGCCTTCCAAAAACTTATTTTCTTCCTCAAAGCGGCTCAGGTCGATGATATGCTTTACGGTGAAATTGTCTTCAAGGCCGTTGATGGTGTCTTCCCGGCGCTCCAGGCGGCGGTTTTCGGCCTGCATGGGGTATAGAAAAACCTGTCCGTCTGAATGGAATGACACCCAGTTGTTAGGAAAGATGGAATCTGGCGTGTGCGGCTCCATGGTATCGTCGACGACGGTAACATCCACGCCGTTTGCGCGTAGAGTGTTCACCATTCCGTCAAACTCCTTTTGAGCCTGTCGGTTGGCACTTTCACTTTGCGCATCGCGGTTTTGAAAAGCATTGCTTTCGGCCGTCTGCTCGTTAAACCCGAAATTCACCGGGCGGATCATCAGTATGCGGGAGGTGGACTGGGAAGTGTTCATTAGTTCAATAGTTCATTGGTTCATTGGTTTGCTTGTTGGTCAACTTGTCCTTATGCTATTACTAATGAACCAGTGAACAAGTGAACCAATGAACAATACTACAAAATCTTATCTCTTAAAAGCGGCATGCTCATACAATGGAAACCGCCGCGGGCCCTTGAAAGCTCCGACGAAGGCATCAATATCAGCGTATTTTTCATCGTTTGAGGATCGAGCTCGTCGTTTTCGAATTTTTTGAGCAGATCATTTACTTTTATTACTTCGAAGCCGTTTTCCTTAAACGCGTCAACGGTTTTGTCGTTCCGGTCGTAGCCCAGCACCACCCCTTCTTTGATGGCCAGCAGGTTGCATGAGTCAGTCCATTGCTCGCGGGAGTCAAAAGGAAATACATCATTGCCTGAATAGATAAACTTTGTCTTCTTTTTGCTTTGGAGGTCGTTTTCGCTGATATCGCTCAGCAAATCTTCTATAGTCTCGTAATTGGTTGGTTTTTTTCCTTTCTCGAACTGTGCGATCTCCACCTTATCCTTACTTTTTTTATCTGCAAACCAGGTGGCGGGTTCGTGGCGGCTACCGTGCGCCTCGTTTACGGTTAGCGCGTGCAGCAGCACCCACATATTGCGTTTTACCTGGGTAAAAATGGTATCGATGTGCATGTAATCCCGCTTGTGGGGGATTTTTACGATGGTGACCTTTTTTACCACATCGTGTTCAAACAACAGTTTTACGGCTTCATTGGCGCCGCTAATTGAGGTGCGTTCGCTGCAGCCGATGATCAGATGCTCAGGACTAACCATCATTACGTCGCCGCCTTCCAATGTCGTCTTCTGCTCATTTTCCTCTCCGGGACGCAGGAAATGGCCAACCTGCTCAGGGATTTCGAGGATATTGTTGCGGTAAGCAGCAAAAAGGGGATGATTGAAAAAGATGTATCGCGCTAACAAAGTTTCCCGTGCACGTGCCTTTTTTGCAGGCTTGTTCAGCAGCATATAATTATTGATGGCAACGCCGATATCCCTTGAAAAAATAAGATTAGGGATAGGGGCGAAGATCATTTCATCGTGGTTGAGCGAGCCGGAAATAATGATCTTGGCCAGCTCAACCGGTTCGGTTTCGATCAATTTAAGCTGTACGCGATAATTCACGCTTTCAATCGCGCAAACCGACGCGACCAGTTTTTTGCGGATGTCGTCTTCAATTAAAATATCAGCCAGCAGCGTCTGTATCTCAATAACTTTATTGGAAGCGTGGAAGTCTTTATCATCCGGCTTAAAAAAGGCGCGTTTGTTTTTCTCGTCATCAATATCCTTCAGTCTCCCTTTTATCTTGCCCGGGTCAAGGAAATACATCAGCAGCTTTACGTAGTAATCGTACTCATTTTTGCGCATCGTTTCCAGGTGCACAATGTCCTCAAAAAGCCAATCCTGTGCTTTTGACGGCACCACTTTGCCCAGCCCGTTATCGGGGCTGTGAATGAGCAAGGCCCGTAAATTGCCAATCTCAGATGTTACATCTAACTTAAAATCATCGTTTTTTAATGGCATAAAGGGGTTATAATTATAGGGCAAATCTACGGAATTACGTCTGAACTAAGATTTTTAAGATTTGAGGATTTTTAGGATTACGCCGGTTGGTACGCCATGCCAATTTCAAAAAAATCCTACAATCCTTTAATCCAACAAATCTTAGTTATTTTTGCCGCCTATGGATTTTATTGTTGCAGCTACTCAGAAAGCAATCAAACACCTTTATAATACAGACGTTGCCATAAGCGATATCAACCTGCAGGAAACCCGGAAGGAGTTTGAAGGGCAAGTTACGGTCGTTACTTTTCCGTTTACCAAATTTTCTAAAAAATCGCCTGAGCAGACCGGGAATGAAATCGGCGCTTATTTAAAAGACGAGTTGACGGAGGTGTTGGACTTTAACGTGATCAAAGGGTTTTTGAATATTTCCCTGTCCGATGATTACTGGCGCGGGCAGTTAAATAGCGAGATATTATCATCTGACTTTAGCATATTTAAGCCGAATGGCAAGAAGGTGATGGTTGAATATTCATCGCCGAATACCAATAAACCTTTGCACCTGGGCCACGTGCGTAATAACCTGCTTGGCTTTTCGGTAGCTGAAATACTGGCGGCCGCCGGGTACGAGGTGGTGAAAACCAACCTGGTTAACGATAGGGGCATCCATATCTGCAAATCCATGCTGGCCTGGCAAAAGTTTGGCAATAGCGAAACGCCGGAATCAACCGGCATAAAGGGCGACCATTTGGTCGGGAAGTATTACGTGATCTTCGACCGGGAGTACAAAGTTCAGATTGAAGAATTGAAAGCTGCCGGCCAAACCGAAGAGGAGGCCAAAAAGAATGCGCCTTTAATTAAAGAAGCCCAGGAAATGCTGCAAAAGTGGGAGGCAGGCGATGAAGCGGTGATCAGCCTCTGGAAAATGATGAACAGTTGGGTTTATACTGGTTTTGCCGAGACTTATAAAAAGTTGGGCGTTAGCTTTGATAAGTTTTATTATGAATCGAACACTTACCTGCTTGGCAAGGATATTATAGATGAAGGCCTTGAAAAAGGCGTGTTTTTCCGTAAGGAGGATAAGTCTGTCTGGATCGATCTGACAGATGAAGGCCTTGACCAGAAGTTGGTGCTCCGTTCGGATGGGACATCGGTTTACATGACCCAGGACCTTGGCACCGCACAGCTAAAATATAACGACTTTCACATGGACAAGTCGATTTATGTGGTGGGAAATGAACAGGATTATCACTTTAAGGTGCTGTTTACCATCCTTAAACGATTGGGTAAGCCATGGGCAACGGGTTTATATCATCTTTCGTACGGCATGGTCGACCTGCCATCAGGAAAAATGAAATCGCGCGAAGGGACTGTTGTGGATGCAGACGACCTAATGGACGAAATGGAGCAAACCGCCAAAACCCAAACCGAAGCTAAAGGCAAACTGGACAGTTTTAGTAAAGAAGAAAAGGAGCAGCTGTTCCATACAATTGGAATGGGCGCGTTGAAATATTTCCTGCTGAAAGTAGATCCAAAAAAGCGCCTGCTATTCGACCCCAACGAGTCTGTCGATTTTGACGGGCACACCGGGCCGTTTATTCAATATACTCATGCCCGGATACGGTCGGTTTGGAGAAAGGCAGGCGAAATTAATGCAGACGAGGCCGAATTATACCGGCTGTTGGCTAAAGAAGAGCGTGATTTGATCGTGCTGCTGGTTCAGTTCCCCGTGATGATCAAACAAAGCGCCGAAGCTTACAGCCCGGCGGTGATTGCCAATTACGTTTACGAACTGGCGAAAACGTACAACAAGTTTTACCACGAAATATCCATATTAAGCGCCGAAGACGAACCCGCAAAAAACTTTAGGCTGCGGCTTTCAGATCTTACCGGGAAGGTGATTAATAAAGGGATGAAGTTATTAGGAATAGACGTGCCGGAAAGGATGTAAAACCCCCAAAAGGGGGATGGAAAACGGATACAAAGAAAGCCCGCAAATCAATGTTTACGGGCTTTCTTGTTAGTGGGTTGAATTCCCCCTTCAGGGGGTTAGGGGGTTATCCCCAATGGCCCCTGTGCCAGCGGTAACCGCGCGGCGTACGCTCCCAGTTTCCGCGATACCAGGCGCGGCCTGCCCGTGGCCGGTCCCAGTGCCCACGCATATAAACATAAGATCCGCCGTTCCAGGTCCACTCGCCGTCAATCCAAACAGCCCCCGCATAAGGCATCACCGGCCGTTCGTATACCGGCTCAACCGGCTGGGCGGTTACATAATAAGTCCCCGCGCAGGCCGACATAAAAAGCGAACCTCCCAGGGCAATGGTCAATGCTAATTTCGATAGTGTTTTCATTGGTTTATTATTTTATAACGATTTAAACTTTAAACAATACAGTACAAAAAAGGTTTAAATTAACGACTGGAAGTTATGCCGGAAAGCCAACCACGAGATCCGTTTTTCGGTCAAAAAAAGTTGCTAAAGAGTCCTTTTTTTAAAAAATTTATCAGAAACTACCAGGTCCTTGCTGCCGGGGATGTAGCTATAAAAACCGCTTCCTGATTTTACCCCAAGATGCCCAGCAGTCACCATGTTCACCAATAAGGGGCAAGGGGCATATTTTTGATTGCCGAAGCCGGCATACAAAACATTCAGGATCGACAAACAGACATCCAGCCCGATAAAATCAGCCAATTGCAGTGGACCCATGGGGTGGGCCATACCCAGTTTCATTACCGTATCTATTTCTTCAACGCCAGCCACACCTTCAAATAAAGTATAGATCGCTTCGTTTATCATTGGCATTAAAACACGGTTCGCCACAAACCCGGGATAATCGTTTACTTCAACCGGGGTTTTATTTAATTGTGCCGAGAGCTCCATAATTCTTTTGGTCACCTCGTCGCTTGTGGCATAGCCGCGGATTACTTCCACCAGTTTCATTAAAGGCACCGGGTTCATAAAGTGCATCCCTATAACATTTCCAGGA
The DNA here is from genome assembly GCA_035656115.1 of Mucilaginibacter sp. GTDB lineage: Bacteria > Bacteroidota > Bacteroidia > Sphingobacteriales > Sphingobacteriaceae > Mucilaginibacter. Next base: position 9,082 of record DASRTD010000229.1, on the reverse strand, counting down.
TTCCTGGTGACCGAAGCGATCTGCGTGATGGAAATAGACGAAGTATTCGATGCGAGGATGGTGTTGTCCGCGGAAAAGCTGCTCAATTGCCTGAACAGGTTGAGTTTTATATCTTTATTTTCGGTAGCGGCCTCAACCACCAAATCAGCGCCCGATGAGGCAGCCTGCAAGTCAGTAAAGACAGTTATCCGCCTTAAGGCACCGGATTTGATTTCTTCGTCAATTGCGCCTTTTTTTACCTGCCTGTCGAGATTATTGTTTATATTTTTGATGGCCCTTTCCAGCGCGTCTTTATTAATATCAACCAGGGCCACCTCAAAGCCATACTGGGCGAAAGTGTGCGCGATCCCGTTGCCCATTGTGCCGGAGCCAATAACTGTAATGTTTTTCATGCTGCATATTATGAGGCGCTAAGTTGAAGCAAATTCTTTTATTTGGCAAATGGTGCTTAGTCCATGGTCGATGGTCTATGGACCATGGCTCAAAACATTTGAACGTTTAATCGTGTGGACTATCAACCAAGGACTTATGAACTAAAGGCTAACATAATTCCCAGCTTCAATAACAGTGTTTTTGTCGATGATATGGTATTGCGGGATATGGCCCAGTTCTTCCAAACCGGAATACTCAAGGATAAAGTCTTTTGAATAAATGTCCTTTATTCCGTTAAAAATAATTCCTTTGACTATTATCTCTTCTTTTTTTAAGGCGTAGGCTGACAATAGCGTGTGGTTGATACTGCCCAGATAGTTCTGCGACACTAAGATCACATCGGCCCCGAGCTGTTTGATCAGGTCGATCATTAAAAAATTTGTATTCAGCGGCACCATCAACCCGCCTGCGCCCTCAATGATCAGTTGGTTATCGGTTACAGGCGCAACGATTTTTACGGGTTCGATCATTATGCCATCAATAGCCGCCGATTTATGCGGCGAAAAAGGCTGTGTTAAACGATATGCTTCTTCGTGAAAACGGGAGCTGTTGTTTGACACCAGGCTTTTAACTTTTATTGTATCGCTGTCATCTAAATCACCGGACTGGATGGGTTTCCAATAGTCGGCCTTTAACTTTTCAACCAATACCGCCGATACAATGGTTTTTCCTATTCCCGTCCCTATCCCGGTTACAAATAAGGGTTTATTTGGCATTTATGAAATGGTTTATAAAATTGGTAAGCAAATATATTTCAACCGGTGTATTAAACGAATGCAAACATATCCTTATTCTTTCTCCTCCTGCCGGCACCGTCGGAATTAATATAGCGCGCACGTCTAAGCCGGCATTTTGCAAACCCGCGGCCATCCCTTTTGCCCTTTCATTATTTTCTAACAATACGCATTGAATGGCACTGTCGCTATTTGTGAGCATACCCTTAGCCTCAGGATGTAGGTTTTGCTTGAAAAGGGTTATGTTATCGCTTAGCAATTCAATCCCGGCAGAAGAATCGGCTAATAATTCAAAAGCCATTTTTATCGATGCCAACTGATGAAAGGAGGGGGCCGTTGTATAAATAAACGACCTTGCGAAATTCACCAGGTAATTCTTTAACAGCTGGCTACCCAGCACAACCGCGCCATGGCAACCCAGCGCTTTGCCGAAGGTAACTACCCGGGCAAAAACACGATCTTTAATGTCCTCGTCCACCAAACCTAATCCGTACAGGCCAACCGCGTGAGCTTCATCGACAATAAAATTGGCGTGATATTTTTCCGTTAGTTCTAAAATTTCAGCAATCGGCGGCGTATCGCCATCCATCGAGTAAACGCTTTCAATAGCTACGTAACAATTGCCCTTTGCATGTTTTAGTTTTTCTTCCAGGCTTGCCAGGTCGTTATGTTTAGAAATATAGCGATTTGCGTAGCTTAGCCGCGCTCCGTCGATGACAGATGCATGAATCAATTCATCGGTGATGATGGTATCGCCGCGTTGGGGAATGGAACTAAACAGTGCTAGATTCGCATCATAACCGGAATTGAAGATGAGCGCTGCTTCACAACCATAAAGCGAGGCCAGGTAATCCTCCAATTCTTCGGCGTAACGTGAATTCCCGGTTAACAGTCTTGAGCCCGTTGAGCCGTTGGAAATAATGCCGCTTCCCTTTATTTCACTTTCAATTTTTTCTTTTAAGACCGCCGAGCGCGCAAAGCCCAGGTAGTCATTCGAGCAAAAATCGACCAGGTTGTTTTGAGTTTTTAGCGCGCGGTAGTTTCCAGCACTCCGGCGTTCGTCCAGTCTTTTTTCGATAAATCTCTCAGCTGCCTTCAATGTTTATAATTTCCGCTAAAATAAAAAAGCGCCCCGGCTTAAGGGACGCTTTTATGAATTTTATTATACCGACTGAAATTTAATTTCCGCCGCCACCACCGCCTTGCTGCATACGTGCTCGCTGATCAGCTAACATTTTGTCGTAAGCTGTAGCCTGGTCCGGGGTTAACACAGCCTTAACCTGGGCAGTTGTGGATGTCCTCAACGGGCCCATAGCCGCGCGCATCGCATCGCGGTCGCCGTTTGCTGCTGTTCTTATGCTATCCATTTTAACCGCTTGTGCTTTAAAAATCACGGTTATTTTCGCGGTCTGGTCATCAGTAAGTTTAAGCTGCGTCTGCAAATTCTTGGCCCTATCCTCTGGTGTCATTCGTTGCATGCCCTGGGCATGGCTTGCTGCCGCTATTCCTAAGATAAGGCAGCATGTTAACAAAATCTTTCTCATTACTTTTCAGTTTTAATGTTTTTGATAAAGATAGCCCCGTTGTGGTTTAATAACAACATAGTAACTTAATTGTTGCGGAATGGTCGATAGACCATAGTCCATAGACCATGGACTAAAACTAATTCTTACTCAAACCCGAAATGGACCGTTGCATCTGGGCCATCATGCTGGTGAGGCTTTCCAGGGTGGGCTCGGGGGTGGGCTCGGGGAAATGGGTGGAGATGTAGCCTTTTGCTTTCCAAATTTCCAGCACGTCTTCGCCGCTGATCTCATAGGGCTCGTACACGGGATTATCGGAAATCAATTTCAGCTTTTTGGTTTCCTTAAACTTGTTGCCGATCCTTTTGTAAACGATACCGTCGCTTTTTGAAATCACAACGTAAGTATCCGCGGGCTTTACATCGGCCCAGTTTTCCACGTACTCGCCTATAATAATAGTACCTGATACGAGGGGTAGCATGGAATCGCCCTTTATTTCGAAAGCGCGATAGGTACCCTGTTTAAACATCGGCAGGTAAAACTTAGGCAGCTGGGCCACGTATTCCGGATCGGCGTAGCCGTTTAAATAGCCTGCACTCGCTTTTAAGGGCACCATCTCGATGTTCTCGTTATCTTCCTTATCCACCGAGATACTTAGCACGCGAAGGTTGGCCGGGTTGCCTTTAGGCTTTGGCGTCCATTTTTCGTTGATGGTTTCGTTGATGAAGTCATCAATCGATACATCAAAAAATAATGCTATTTTTTTTAGCAGATCGTACTTCGGATCGGCCCTTTCTTCTTCGTAAGCACCTACCAGCGACCTTTTTATACCTACCGCGTCAGCAAACTGCTGCTGGGTGAGGCCTTTCTTCTTCCGAAGAAATTTAATATTTGAAGGAATTTTTGACATAAAATTTGGAATTGCTAAAAATATTAGTAACTTTATGCTCATAAAATTAGTAATTATTTTTAAACCACCAAAATTTATTTATCAAGATGAAACGCTTTATCTACATTATCACCGATAGAAACCGCAATAACCTGCATGTTGGCCTGTGTTCGGACCTGTTGAAAACGCTTGATTTTTACCGCCAGATGCCTACTTTGTTTTTCGATAACGCCAATCAGCTGAACCGCCTGGTTTATTTTGAAGAGATGAGCAACGAGGATCAGGCTATGGAAAGGTTTAAAACCGTTAGCACTTATACCCGGCCGCAAAAAGAAAAAATGATCAGGCCCGTAAACCCTGATTGGGTAGATTTAACCGCCGGCTTAAAATACGAAAGCGGGCTGAGGGTTCGTCCCCAGCTCCGCCCATCATTAAGTTCTTACAGAAAAATGGTTACTGTTTAACAAATATAAAGGCACCCGAATTCATGCAATATCTTTTGCCGCCGCGATCAGCGGGGCCGTCGTCGAACACATGGCCCAGGTGAAGGCCGGTGCTTTTCTCGATCACTTCATCGCGCGTCATGCCGTAGCTGTCGTCTTTTACAATTTCAATCTTGTTAGGGTCTACCGGTTTTACAAAGCTGGGCCAGCCGGTACCGCTTTCAAACTTATCATCCGAGGTAAATAATACTTCGCCGGTTGCCGCGCTTTTATAAACCCCCTTTTCGTGGTTGTTATAATAAGCATTTTGAAATGGCTGCTCGGTGCCGCTTTCCACCATGATGTAATATTGATTCGGCGTCAATATTTTTTTCCATTCGGCGGGGGTTTTGCTCATCTTCCTTTTGGAATCCTTCTGTTTCAATTGCTGACCAACACTTTGCTGGCATCCGAAGGCGGTGATCATGCTCAACAACATCACCGCTAAAGTTAATTTCTTCATTATTTTGAGTTTTGGGTTTTAGTCGTAAAAGATCAATTTCCCTTACAAAAATAAATACGGAAACAGCACGTCAAAGGGATTGTCATCCCAAAGTTATTTATATCGCTTTGGGTTTAGGTACCAAAACAGCTGTAACAATGTGCAGTATCCCATTGCTTTGCGGAATATCAAACTTGCTGATAATACTTTCATTGCCATTTTCATCGATGAGCACGATATTGCGGTTCCCATCTATTTTAGCGGTCAGCTTACTGCCTGCAATCGTCGTAAACACAGCTTCGCCGTTGTTCGCATTGATCTGGTGCGCAATGTCCCGGGCTGTAAGCCGCCCTGCAACAGCATGGTAGGTGAGCAGGTATCCCAGATCGAGTTTATGATTGGGTTTTAGTAAAGTATCCAGCTCTCCGGCAGGTAATTTATCAAAGGCCTGGTTGGTAGGGGCGAAGACGGTGATCGGCCCTTTGCTTTTAAACGTTTCGGTTAAGCCGGCGTCTTCAATAACCGAAGCAAGAGTGGTATATTCCTTCGATTGGGCAATGTTTTCGACAATGTCATTTGCCGAGGTCATTTCCGCACCGTCAACAATCTTTACCTTACCCCATTTTGCCTTTACCGAATCGATCACCGGGTTATCAGTAGTTGTATTTTGGGCTAACAGCACTGAACCATACATCAACAAAAAAACAAACAACCCCCATTTTTTCATCCGGCAAAACTAAATAAAAAGAATTTACTCAATACGACAAAAAGGTCATCAAATGGTTTATTTGGCGTCAGATTTTTGTAAGAATTTATTTTAACGAAGGCACATTTTACCAGCCCGGCGTAAATCCTAAACCAAATACAGGCTTGCTGATATCGGTACGATTAAACGGATAGGCAAGATAAGGCTCAAGTACAAACGCTCCGAAAACATTTACCCTTACCGAAATACCGGCGCTCAGCGCAGGTACGCGCTGGTTGGGATTATAAACCGGTTGCTCCAATTGTTTGCCATTTGCGCCTAAAATGGGGTTGCCGTTTTGGTCGACCTCCGGGGTGTACCCGGTCACATCGGGGCCCATGGCAAATTTGATCTGATCACCGGCGTTCCAGGCTAAACCGGCATCAAAAAATACATTGAATTCGGTAAACAAAAACCTGGATTTGAACTGTGATAGCCGTTCAGGCCCGGTTAGGGGTAATCGCACTTCAAAATTCGCTACTGCGATGCGGTTACCTGATAATTGATCGATCGTAAAGCCATTTGTTGATGTTGTGTTGCCGTTGCCGTAGAAGGTTTGGGCCTCATACCCTCTGATCAAAAATGGATAGCCAATAAACGGCTGATAAAGCGTGCCGGTATTGCCGAAGCGACCGTAACCGTAAAAGCGGGCCGCAAAAGTAACCGGCTCTACCCGTATATATTCCCGCAAATCAATCGTCGGCGCAAAAAACTGGTAAGTGCCGAAATCATATTCGGCCTGCAAGCGGTAGCGGTAGCCATTCAGCGGCGAGGCGACTCCGAAAAATGAATTATCCCCTACTAAGGAGGTGTTTACATTATAAATGGTAAACGGCTTCAAAATGAGGCCATTATTAGTCGTTTCACTGTTATATGTTGAATTCGACACGGTTGTATGGTTAGAATTCAGCACGTTCCCCAGGGTATCATAATAAGTGGTGTACCTGTCGACCCGATAGTAATAAGTGGCGGCTCCGGTACCAAATTCCACGCGTGTTTTTTTTGTGATAGGATAGGAGGTGAACAGCGACAGCTGGTCCTGAAAAATACGGATCAGGTCGAACCGCTCCTCTACATCAGGAATAGTAGTGGTGCTGTTTACGTGATATGTTCCGGAAACAGCGCTATAATTAGCTGTTTGAAAAGGGATATGCGATATGCTCGCCCCAAAATTCCACCGGCCAGCCTGGTTAATGTAGGCAAATTCGCCGCCGATGTCATATATCTCGCCATTGACAGCCACACCTGCGTAAAGTTGATTTCGCCCTAAAATATCACTAAAAACACCTTGTATGCCGCTGGATAAACCGGTACCAAACTGGCTTACCTGTGCGCCAACGCCACTGCTGGCCAGGTAATCGAGCTTAAATTGCGGCTTGTAGGGCACCTGGTGTATCGAATCAACCGGGATCCTTGGGTAAGCCAGGAAATTATCCAGGTTTGAGTTGATCAGGTCGACACCTGCCGAGCGCAGCGGCGGCAAAGTACCGGCGCTGAAATCGATAGCCTGGCTATCAACAGCGACTGCCGTGAAGTCAGAAGCTTTGGCATTGTACAGCGAGTATTTTTGTGCGCGATAGTAAGAGTAAACAATATCGTTATCAGCCGATATACTCAGCGCCGGCGAGTAGGAGGTAATTCCGCTAATACCGGTAAACAGATTGGTCATTTGTTCAACTTTACCGCTTGCGGGGGTGTAGCGATACATGTTGCGGAAACCGTCCCGATCCGACAGAAAATAGATCTGCGTCCCATCCGAAGAATATTGCGGGTTCATGTTGTTGGCCCCGTCAAATAGCTTAATATCGGTAACCTTGCCGGTGGCCAGGTCAAATTCGGCGAGGTTAAAGGTAATGGCCTGGCTTAGCGATTTATCGTAGGTGGTGCGGTCGCTTGTAAAAATGATTCTTTTTCCATCCCTCGAAAAGCTCGGCATGTAATCCGAGTATTTGTCGTTTGTTAGCTGGGTAACTTTTTTTGTGTCGAAATTATACAGGTACAAATCCCCCTGGCCTTCAACCAAACCCTGGAAAACAATGCTTCTTCCGTCCGGCGACCATGATAAGTTACTGAATTGCTCCACGCGGCCCATGGAAACATCATCCATTACCGTTCCGGTCCCAGCGTCAACCACCAGCATCCGGTTACGACCGTGATTAAACACGCTGAAGGCAAAACGTTTGCTATCAGGTGACCAGGCGCCTGCTGATTCGATAAAATTAAATTCGTCGATATGTGTGCTGGATATCTTGCTGGTGAGCTTTCGGATGATCTGTCCCGTTTTCGCATCAGCCAGGAATAGGTCGACAGTGAATAAATTCTTTTCTGACAGAAAAGCCAAATATTTTCCGTCCGGGCTTATAGCGGGCGCAACATTTAACTTCCCTGAATTTTTATCGTTAATAATGTTGCGGCCGACAGGTACCTGTGCAGTATCCTTTAAATAGGGTTTATAAGTTTGTTCGATCGAATTTTTCCACAGTGTCGACAGCGTCTTATCGTCATAGCCAAAAGTACGTTTAATGGCGTAACCCAAACCAAACCGTGCTGTATTTTTAAAGAAAGGAACTATTACAGTATCGCCATAAGTTGAGCCGATGAACGACCAGAACGCCTCGCCATAACGATAAGGAAAGTATTTGTTGCTTTCCGTAAGATCCTTTACCGTGGGAATGTCGTGGTTTAAATATGCATCGCGCATCCACATCGCAGTATAAGTATCCTTTTTCCCAAGAGAAAGGTACTCGGCCATACCCTCGATCATCCAGCCCGGCAAATTGTTGATGTTGTCAAAATTAGCAGAGTCCCTGCCCAGCAATACATGGTATTGGAAAGCGTGCACCAATTCGTGGCCGATCACGTGCCGCGTCATTTCGTTGGTTTCCATCACCGGCATAACCACACGATTTTTTAGACCCTCGGTTACGCCGCCTGTTCCAACGTCAATCTCGCCGTCAATCGCGGTTGTCTGCTGAAAATCCGGATGATTTGCATAAAGAATGATCGGATTCGGTTTCCGGAAAGTATCCCTGAAAACCTGCTGGTGCAAGGTGTACCAAATCTCCGCTTCCTGGGCAAAACGCTTTAGCATACTGTCGTTTTTCAGGTAATAGTATATCTCGAAATGCAGGGTTTTATAAACTTTGAATTTTAGCTTTTTATAACGCACCTTGTTCTGTCCAAAATATTGTGCTTTGGATTGCAGGCTGATCGTCAACAGGCCAATTATAAATGCGACAAGAAAGAAAAATTTTTTTTTAGGCCAGGGGTAACGTTTATTCATATAACAATGAAATAGAATGCGGCTAAAATTAACAGTTTAGTTTTAATGCTGATAACTTAACGGCAATATTTAACATTTATTGAACAAACGAACGATGATCACCAATTGTTTCCGGGCTTATTATTTCGTCATTTTTAAACACGTTTCGATTGACTATTTATTTGGCTGCTGAGTGGCCGTATCCGCCGGAATAACCGTTTTGATTAGCGTATCAACGGGGTGGCTGAGGCTGTCTGTTAGCGAATCGGTTTCCTCGCGCGGCGACGGACAATCATACGACTTGGTAATTTTTACCCAGGGCTTCGGGAATGCCCCGTAGGTATATCCTGATTTCGGATCGGCGTAAACTCTTTGCATAAAATCGCCAAATATTGGCAGGGCCGTGTGCGAACCTTCGCCGGTATCAGCATTTGTAAAATGGATACTCCGGTCATCTGCGCCTACCCAAATGCCGGTGACCAGGTCCCTTGTAATTCCCATGTACCAGCCATCTACAAAACCCGACGATGTGCCGGTTTTTCCGCCGATCTGGTTGTCTTTTTTCCATAAACC
>DASRTD010000228.1:0-31873 GCA_035656115.1 Mucilaginibacter sp. | reverse complement strand
TTTACAAACGAGGCAACGCCAAATTGCTTGTATTTTATACCAAGGTCCTTCAGCGTAGTGATGCCCTCCTGTGCATAAGCAGGGTTATCAAGGTGCCCAACCATCGCCGCAAAATTCCGCACCATGCCAAATTTCCCTTGTGGGCCGGCCTTGTCGAATGCGTCCTTTACAAATGGCCATTGCTCGCTACCGCCGCTGGTTGAATAAACAGAGATCATCGCCTGGGTCAATGCCCCCTCATTATCTTTTTCAAAACCTTTAGCTAACGACAATGCCTGTTTTGGGTCGAGCTGGTTGATCGCAGTCACGGCGGCACCCTGAACCGCATATGATTGGCTGCTTAAAGCCTTTTTGAAAATATCCATGTTGTCTGCGGCCTTTAATTTACCCAATGCCGAAATAGCGGCTGCCCTGGCCAGTGTGTTTTCATCCGTTTGAGCAAGCGAGGTAAGTACAGGTAAGGCAGCGTTGTGAACTTCGTCAATACTCATGTTTAAAGCTTTGATGGCTTTTATACGCAGCCCGTAATACTTGTCCTTTAAAGCAGCGATCATAATTTTTTGAGCCGCTTTGTCCGACTGGTGCCCCGAAGCCGCATTGATAGCCTCCACACGGTCGAGATACAAAGGTGCGTTGGCATACTGAAAAGCAAATTCCTCAAGCGTCTTATTGTCGGTTTTTGCGCACAGCAGCACTTTATCACCGTCAACGTTCACAAGGTCGGGTTTCGAATCAACTTTGAACGTTAAGGTGTCGGCTTTGTCGTTCATCCAAACTTTATGGCGCTCTTTTTTGCCACCGGCGTAAATATCAACAGCAAAGGGTAGTTTGAAGGTTTGTCCGTCCTGGTTTTGGGCGAGGTAAACCGTTTCGGTTTTTGACGCATCGTCCCATTTGTAGCTGATGTTCAGGATAGGGTGGCCGGCGCCGTAGTACCACTCATTAAAGAACCAGTTCAGGTCGAGGCCGCTGGCTTCTTCCTCGGCCAAACGCAATTGCTGCGCTTCGCCATTTCCAAACTGGTTTGTTTTTAGGTAGATATTTAAGCCTTTGAAAAAGCAGGCATCACCCAGGTAATTGCGTAGCATGTTGAGGATACGTCCGCCTTTTTGATAGGTGACAACATCAAAAACATCTTCCTTATCATCATAGTGAAAACGTACAAGGTCTTTTTTACTCGCATCGGGGCTGTTCAAATAGCTTTGCATGGCGGTATAACTGTGTGCATCACCTTCGTCTTTTCCATATTTGTGTTCGGCCCAAAGCATTTCGCTAAAATCGGCGAATGATTCATTTACAGTTAGGTTGCTCCAGCTTTCGCAGGTTACCAGGTCGCCAAACCATTGGTGAAATAGTTCATGCGCTATGGTGCTGCGCCCGTCGTCATAATATGCATCCAGGAGTTCGCGCGGAGTGGCCTGCACATAATCACCGTGAAGAGTTGCGGTAGTATTTTCCATTGCCCCGCTCACATAGTCCCGCACAACAATTTGCGAGTATTTGTTCCAGGCAAACGGATAATCGAGGGTTTTCGAATAAAATTCGATCAGCTCGGGCGTCATGCCGAATATCTGTTTCGCATAAGGGGCGTATTTAGGCTCCAGGTAGTAATTTACTTCCTTGTTGCGCCAATGGTCATGGTAGATTTTGAAATCGCCTACGGCCATCATAAACAAATAGGGAGCATGGGGCAACTCCATTTTCCAGTCGTCTGTACGGGTGCCATCGCCGTTAAGCTTTTGCGCTGCAAGGCGGCCGTTCGAAAGCGTCACGTATTTAGCCGGCACGGTCATCAGTATCTCGTCGGTAGTTTTCTGGTCGGGCTTGTCAATCGTAGGGAACCAGGCCGAGGAGCTTTCGGTTTCGCCCTGTGTCCAAATTTGCACCGGTTTGCCTTTTTCGCTGCTGTCGGGATTGATAAAATATAAACCTTTGGCGTCGTTTATAGCCGCGCTGCCCTTTACCTTTAACTGGTTTGGTTTCGAGGTATAGTCGATATAAACAGTGTAGCTTTCGCTGTTGTGATAAACCTTATCCAGGTGGATATTTACGGTCAGGCTATCATCGTAAGTATATTTCAATGGGATGAGCTTGCCGCTTTTTACAACCGAAATGTTTTTCAGGTCCATCCCTTTAGCGTCAAGTCTCAGGCTGTCAGTCGGGTAAAAATGTGGCCGCAGCGTTACCCATTCTTTGCCGTACATATAGCATTTTTTGTAATCAAAGCGCACAGCGAGTTTAGTGTGCACGAGGTCGTTGATCTTCGGCACAGTGGCGCGGTAGATCTTCATCAGGGGGTCATCAGCCTTTTGCGGTGTTTGTGCATAAGTAGCAGACAATGCCAGCATGACGATAAAGCATGCAAAAAGGGATGACTTAATTTGTTTTAACGTTATCATATGATTTTTTTTATTGAGTGTATATTTTGCCTTCCTTCATAATGAAGGTTACGTTTTTCATCACCTTGATGTCTCGAAGCGGATCGCCGTCCACTGCGATGATATCCGCAAACTTCCCTTTGCTGATGCTGCCGGTTTTATCGCTGATACCCAACAGGTCGGCTGCACTAACAGTGGCGGCCTTGATGGCTTCCATCGGGGGCATTCCCGCCTCAACCATATAGCCAAATTCCAGATAGTTTTTCCCATGCGCGTAAACGCCGGCGTCGGTTCCAAAGGCGATCTTTACCCCTGCTTTATACGCTTTGCCAAAGGTTTGCTGTATTTGGGTGCCTACTTCCATGGCCTTGCGTGCAATGACTGGTGGGAAATAACCCGGTATTTTTGCTGAATCAGCCACGGATTTGCCGGCGATGATGGTCGGAACGAGGTAGGTTCCATACTTTTTCGCCAGCGCCATATCCTCTTCGTTCATAAAAGTGCCATGCTCAATCGAGGTAACGCCCCCGAGTATTGCCCTGCGGATGCCTTCGGCGCCATGCGCGTGGCAGGCAACGCGTAATCCATAATCTTTGGCGGTTTCTACAACGGCTTTGATCTCGTCGATGGTAAACTCGGCGCCTGATCCATTTTCGCTCAAGTCCAAAACACCTCCGGTCGAGGCGATTTTGATCACATCCGAGCCGCGTTTGATTTGCAGCCGAACGGCTTTTATCAATTCATCCCTTCCGTCGGCAACGCCATCGTCGGGGCCCATTTTATGGTTAAAAGCATCGTCGCGGAAGCCAACCGAATTATCCATATGGCCGCCGCTGGCCGAAATCGCGCGCCCGGCGGTAATGATCCGCGGGCCATCTACCAAACCTTTCTGGACAGCTTTTCTTAAACTGATGTTGACCCCGCTGCCTCCCAGGTCCCGAACAGTAGTAAAGCCAGCCATCAGCGTCTTTTTTGCGTTGACAGCCGCCCGATAGGCAATATCAGCGTCGGTAAGCGTAAACCCTTCCAAAAGCGTGTTTTTGCTGAATTGATCTTCCAGGTGCACGTGGCAATCGATCAGGCCGGGCATGACCGTTTTATCTTTTAAAAGGATCAGTTTATCGCCGGCATCGCCCTGAACATAGCCGTTTTTGATATCGGTGATCAAATTACCCTCAACAATGACAGTAACATGTTCCAAAGGTTTGTCCGAAATACCGTCAATGAGCCTGCCACATTGGATATAAGTCTTTTGGGCGGCTGCAATAGATGAAATAAATACAAGCAGGATAAAGTAAAATTTCTTTACCATAGATATAGCGTTAATGAAGTCAGTATTTTCAGGCTAAGTTATGAATTTTACTTATCAAAGCTAAGATGGCAAACAACACGGGTTTGTTACACTAAGGCCGGCACTTTTTTTTCCGGGTCGATAAAGCGGCATGCTAAAAAATAGTTTTTTGAACAGGGATAAAATAAAAAATGCCCGGTACCGGGCATTTTTTATTTTTATGAAGAAATAATTTACTGAACAATATCCCTTACTAATTTCCTGATCTTGATACAGGTGGCCATGGTTGCGCCATTGCTGTCCTCGTTCTTTTGTCCGGGTACGTAGGTAAAAATAATGCCTGTAATTTTTTTCTCGCGGTTTATCCAGGGGTGGGTGCCAAATGCGCCGGGGCTGCTGCCTTCGACCAGCGAATCGCCGGGAGCGGTAACGTCCCTCCAGTTGCCCAGCCCATAGTAGTTGCTGGCGGGCAGCAACCAGCGCGGGTACGGGCTGTAAGTAATTGTGGCATTGCTGGTTTCGCCCTGCTCCATGGCGTTTATTGCAGCCTGGCTTAATATCCTGTTGCCATTCATGGCCACGCCGTTGTTCATGATCATATAAAGGAAGAAAGAATAATCTCTGGCTGAGCTGCTGGCGCCGTTTGCAATAGAGGGGTTCAAACCGAGCCCGTAATTGGTATTGATCATATTGCATGGCGCGGCAATATTTTCGGTAAACAATTCATTCCATTTCTTTCCCGAAACAACTTCACATATCCTGCCGGCAACCTGCATACTTACGTTACCAAAATCGAATTTAGCACCGGGCTGCGCCATCAGCGGGACATTTTTTGCAATGGAATCGGCACACTGGCTCAGGCTCAGGCTCTCGTTGTTTTCATAGCCCTGGGCCGAGTTGCCGGGGAAACCGGAAGTATGGGCAAATAACTGTGCCAGTGTTATATTTCCTTTATGATATTGGCTAAAAACAGGTAAATATTTTCCTACGGTGTCTGATAAAGCTAATTTTCCCTGGTCAACCAGTGTCATCATCACCGCTCCCGATATCCATTTTGAGCAGGACGCCACTTTTTCGACCGTACTATCCAGGTAGCCGCCATAGCTCTTACTATAAACGATTTTTCCGTTTACCGATATCAATGCATAGCATCTGCTATTAAACCTGAAGGGAACGGAGTCATTTAAAACCTTATCAATCGCGCTATAAGGGTTATAAACAACTGGTGCAGGGGCAGGGGCCGAATCCTTCCGGCACGATGCATTTAGCAATATTATCGCTATTACTGCCGTAAATAGTAAATTACTTTTCATTATAACTATGACAAGTTTGTGTGTTACAGGCCTTTTACGTATAAGGTGAGTAAAAGTTGTACTTTTTTAGGGCAGCGAAAAAACCGGACGTAGCATAAAACAAAACCCCGGCCTGCAAGCTGCGGGCCGGGGTTTATTATAGGTATAAAATTTCCTTAACAATATTGCTCGAAGGCATTGATCAGGTTATCCGCGATCATCTGCGCCGGGCGGCCTTCTATCTGGTAGCGTTCGATAATGTGCACCAGTTTTCCATCCTTAAACAGGGCCATAGCCGGCGAAGATGGAGGATAAGGCAACATATAGGCACGCGCCTTATCAACGGCATCGGTTTCCATCCCCGCAAAAACAGTTACCAGTTTATCGGGGTGTTTTTCGTGCTGAACGGCTATCCTGGCGGCCGGCCGGGCGTTGGCGGCCGCGCAGCCGCAAACAGAATTTACCATCACAAAAACAGTCCCCTCGCTTTCAATAGCTTTGGTTACATGTTCTGAATCTTTTAATTCTTCAAAGCCAACTTTGGTCAACTCTTCCCGCATCGGGGTCACTAAATACTCGGGATACATCATTTCGTGTTCTAATTTTCAATGCAAATTTAATAAATCAGCACCACTATGCCGCAAGCTCCGCGAATAATAACATTCCGCTGACTGAGTCCGAAAGTCCGAAAGTCTGAAAGATGCATTTGGTAAACGAGGAAGGGGCGTTTATTTCCTACCCGGCTAACTTTCTAACCTTCTGTGTTTTCTGACTTTTCTGACTTTCAGACTTTCCCCATACTTTCAGTTAACATTAGTTTTATTAATAATTAATCTTGCTTTTTAACCATTAATTATTATCTTGCCGTCCCTTAATTATTTTGGAGCTTTGAAATGAAAGGAAAACGTTCTGACATCAGCACGGTAATAATTGTAAACAAAAACAGTGTACCGAAAACCTTACGGATTAAAACCAAACACATTAGCAGGATAAAACATTATGCGGTAGGCGTAGTGTCCGTTATAATGCTGCTTTCGGGTGTTATCATTTATTTAAGATCGCAAAATAATGACCAGGAAACTGAAAAAAAACAGTTATTGGCGCAACTTGCAAAACTTAAAGGCTCAATGCCTGTGCAGGCTGCAAATGTAAAAAAAGGAAGCGACGCCCAAACATATATACAATCAATTGAAGGGAAGCTCCAAAAGATAAATGATTACCTTAGGAAACGAGGTTTGAAAGGTTTTTCAACGGCTGCGGTAGGCGGAAATGGAAATAACGAAGCCGCGAAGCTAAGTGATAACGAAGCCTATTCGTTGTATGACGAATATC
The DNA here is from genome assembly GCA_035656115.1 of Mucilaginibacter sp. Taxonomy (GTDB): domain Bacteria; phylum Bacteroidota; class Bacteroidia; order Sphingobacteriales; family Sphingobacteriaceae; genus Mucilaginibacter. Next base: position 25,580 of record DASRTD010000228.1, on the reverse strand, counting down.
TGAGCCGCCTGGTACACACGGTTGCATTTACACCAATGGGGTACCCGCATATCAGTGCCCTCACTTCATATTTTGGTTACAGGAGCGATCCGTTTGATTCGTCGAATGCTGAATTTCATCCCGGAATAGATTTTAAGGGAAATAAGGGCGATGATGCACGCTGTACTGCCAACGGAACGGTTGTATTTGCAGGATGGGCAGGCGGCTACGGCAACTGCGTCCGTATCGCGCACAACCTTAATCTTGAAACGCTGTATGGACATCTTTCGCGAATAAACGTAAAGGTTGGTCAGGACGTGACTTCGGGGCAGAAAATCGGCGAGATAGGTTCTACCGGCCATTCAACCGGGAACCACCTGCATTATGAAATACGGAAAAATGGTAAGGCAATCAACCCCATAAGCTATCTTTCATTAAACGAATAAAATATTAGGTGCCATGGCATTCTTCTCAAAAAAAGACAATGTTTCACTGGATCTGCAATCTATTTCAACCCTCATCAGCGAAGGATGTATCATAGACGGCAATATCAAAGCGCCGGCCTTCGCAAGGATCGATGGGCAGGTAACAGGTGATGTTATGGTTGACGAAGGGCTTATACTTGGCGAAAAAGGTTCTATTCTTGGCAATATCCTTACTAAAGAAATGGTAATCTACGGAACGGTTACCGGCAATATCCAAACAAACTCACTCGAAATCAAGGCCAGCGGTAAAGTGACCGGCGAAATACGCACCCAAACCCTCCAGGTTGAAAATGGCGCTGTTTATAATGGCAGCCTCTCTATGACCCAAAATAACAAACTCGCCCAGGGTCAAAAACTGACCAAGGCTCCGCAGAAGATGATTGAGGTGTAGGTTTGAGCCGATGGTCGATAGTTCATGGACCATGGCAAATGCGAATTTGTCTTCAAAATTTTCCCAGGCAAGTATAATTGATTATCAGGACGTAGCATTGTGCGTTTAAACGATGTTGCTATCAACTATGGTCCATGGACTATGGACTCTTTCCAAAACATAGCATTGCATTTCAATAGGCAATTACCTAAATTTGCAAAAAAAATCAAATATGTCAACTACAGAAACTGCGTATGTAAAATACAAGGTAAAAGACTTTTCACTGGCACAGTGGGGCCGCAAGGAAATTGAATTAGCGGAAGCCGAAATGCCGGGCCTGATGGCTTTGCGCAAAGAATATGGCCCGTCGAAAGCATTGAAAGGCGCCCGTATTGCCGGGTGTCTGCATATGACCATCCAAACAGCGGTATTAATTGAAACGCTCAAGGAATTGGGCGCCGAAGTTACCTGGTCGTCATGTAATATTTTTTCAACGCAGGATCATGCAGCAGCAGCAGTAGCTGCGGCAGGCACTTCTGTTTATGCCTGGAAGGGTATGAACGCCGAAGAGTTTGACTGGTGCATTGAGCAAACCCTGTTTTTTGGCGAAGACCGCGAACCTTTGAACATGATTTTGGATGACGGCGGCGACCTGACCAATATGGTTTTGGATAAATACCCCGAACTGATTGCCGGCATTAAGGGTTTATCTGAGGAAACCACCACAGGCGTTCACCGCTTATACGAGCGCGTGAAAAATGGCACGCTGCCAATGCCTGCCATCAATGTGAATGATTCGGTTACCAAGTCGAAATTTGATAATAAATATGGCTGCCGCGAATCACTGGTTGACGCTATCCGCCGCGCAACTGACGTAATGATGGCAGGTAAAGTAGCTATCGTTTGCGGTTTCGGCGATGTGGGCAAAGGCTCGGCTGATTCGTTGCGTAATGCAGGCGTGCGTGTTATTGTTACTGAGATCGACCCGATCTGTGCCTTGCAGGCAGCGATGGAAGGTTTTGAAGTTAAAAAGCTTTCAACGGCGATCACTGAGGCTGACATTGTCGTTACTGCTACCGGAAATAAAAACATTGTGCGCGAAAGCCATTTCCGCGCATTGAAGGATAAAGCCATCGTTTGCAACATCGGCCACTTTGATAACGAGATCGATATGGCATGGTTAAACGGCACCTTTGGAGATACCAAAATTGAGATTAAGCCGCAGGTTGATAAATACACGATAGGTGGCAAGGACCTGATCGTGTTAGCCGAAGGCCGCCTGGTAAACCTGGGTTGTGCTACCGGCCACCCAAGCTTTGTGATGAGCAACTCATTCACCAACCAAACCCTGGCGCAATTAGAGCTTTGGAACAACAGCGACAAATACGAAAATAAGGTTTATACCCTGCCAAAGCACCTGGACGAAAAGGTAGCTCGTTTGCACCTTGCGAAGATCGGCGTTGAGTTGGAAGTACTTGATCCTGACCAGGCTGAATATATCGGCGTAACTGTCGATGGGCCGTTTAAGCCGGAATATTACAGGTATTAAGTCGAAAGTCTAAAGTCAAAATATGAAGGGGCATGGTTTTAGGATCATGCCCTTTGCTATTTAGTTGCAATGATTGATTATCAGACATTTATGGTCTCACCACGATTATGTCACACAATCACACCCATGATTCGTAATCTAATACCCAAAAACACTTTAAGTGCGCTTTCAAATAAAAGTTGCTCGTCAGCTACCTTGCTTCTATACTGGGTTGAATCGCCATTCATCAAGAACTCATCGATTGCATAGATGTCGCCTTCCTCTATGACTCTTGCTTTATAAATACCGATCCCCGTCCAACTTCGATGAAAGTATATCCAAGGGTCTTCAAAATAAACAATCCACCGATCGTCCATATCAACTGGAATATGGCCAATTTTAATTTTTTCTAATTCCTGCCTTGTCAATATCCTGTAAAAATTAAATTTTACGTACTGATCAGGGAAAGGTATTGTATTCATATTGAATCTTAGCAACGCTGTCAATAGCAACCTAATAAATCATTCTCATTTTAAAAAATTCCGGCTGTAGAGACGCAACATTTTGCGTCTCGGACCTAGTGATCAAAATTATCCTTAATGCCCGCATTTGTTCCGAGACGCAAAATGTTGCGTCTCTACAATTCCGCATAAAATCATTAATGTACTCACAATCCCGAATAATAATCATACCCCTGTTCTGCCCAGTAATCATGCGGGCGTGTATTGCTGAAAGTGATCGTACCAATCCGTTTCAGGTTTTTTATCCCATATTTTGTTGGGATGATAAGCCTGAGCGGCGCGCCATTAGGCAAAGGCAGCGGCCTATCATTCACTTCGTAAGCCAGGATGGTTTGCGGGTGCATGGCGCTTGGCATGTCTATGCCTACATAATAACCTTTATCGGGTGTTTCCATGCCCACGTATTGCATTTTAGCATATTCGTCCAGCTGATAGTGCTTGATGAAATCGCTGAATTTTACGCCGCCCCAGTGCGATATCTGGTCCCATCCTTCAACGCATTTAAAATCGTAAATAAGCTCTGTTTTTGGCAGGGATTTCAGCTCATCCATGGTTATTTTGAGCACGTCGCCGCCTGCCTTGATTACCTGTAACGTCCATCCATTAGGGTCAAATTTGTTTTTCGCTTCGATGCCGATGTCGCTGTTCACCCTAACATGTTTGGCAGCCATTTCTTTCGGATAGGTCTTCACCAGGTGATTTTCACTAAAGGCGATCCGCCTGAAAAATATTTCGGTTTTGTTCAGGGCTTTCCGCAGCGGCCTATGCGCACCGGCGGTTATCCCTGCAACTTCATCCGGCGACTTATACAACCAGCGCCATCCTTCGTAAGCGCCCGCGGCCAGTACGGTGAATACACCGAACGAGATAAAATTGCGCCGGTTTATCTTTTGCTCAATGGTGAGCTCCTTTTTTATTTTTTTACTCGCCTTTTTCATCTTCGTTTACAGTTTGAATTATTGGTACCGGTTCTTCCTTCACCACTTCAAACCCGGATATTACCGACCTGAAGTTATTCCACCCCGCCAGGAAAACCTGTACTATATGAATAACAAAAAAGAACACATACCCAAGTGTGAGAGCAAAATGTAAAATGCGGGCAAAATGATACCCGCCACAAATCCATGTCAAATAGTAAAATTGCACCGGCTTGTAAATGGCCAGCCCGGTAATCACGGAACCAAGTCCCATCACAATAATAGCGGTATAGGCGATTCGCTGCGCGGCGTTGTATTTGTTTTGAGGGGGCGCAGTTTTGCGGATATGCAGATCGTGTAAAAGCACCAGCCAGGCTTCTTTAAATGAATTCTTTTTGGGCACCAGTTCGCGCCATTCGCCTGAAAATAGGGTATAAATGATATAAAATATCCCATTCAACGTAAAAAACCACATAAACAGGAAATGAAACGCCATACCCTCAGCCAACCGCTGCGGTATGCCAAGGGTTTTATAAAACCAGTCAGGGAAAAAACGGACAAACGTGTGTCCAAAAATGGTGACGGAATAAATATCATTGGCCCAATAGATCAGCATCCCACTCCATATCATGATGGTAAGGATCGGGAAATTGACCCAATGGCACCAGCGCATAGCAAGTGAATGTTTCTCCTTTATTACTTTCATTGGGAGCACGTTAAAAGTTTAAGTGAAGTTACGTAAAAATAAGTTGACTGGTTTATTGAGTTGGATTAAGTTGATTGGGTTGCAATCCTTTTTCAACCATAGCGATGGATTTAAAACCGATCGCTATCCAGACGGCGTGTACGTTTAGTTATTGAACGAATGACGCTTTGGCGGCACCTGTCAAGGTACCGTTAGCCGTGTTTTGCAAAAAACCTATGATCTCCCAGTTTTGGTAATCAAAACCTGCCGGCAGGGAAATTTTGGTTTCGCCGCTCTCGCTATTCAACACAACCTTCTGTAATTTCCTTACAATTTGCACGTGCGACAAAGTGCGACCGCTGTTTTCGCCGCCCCCGACTTTGGTTTGTGCGTTTTTTTGCAGGATCGCAATATAAAGAGCAGTGTTTTTATCAGCTTTGTCTGTTGAATACTTGATGTCGGCCTGGTTTTTATCGGCGGCAACAGTCAGGCTCAATGGGATTCCCTGTGCTTTTTTCAAATTGCCGGTGATCGCGCCGCGCAGCACCGATTCCTCCGACCCAACAAATTCCATCCGCCCGTTTACCACGATCTGCGGCGTATAAACTTGTTGAATATGCAAATAAGCTGCGTAATCTTCCTGCCGTTTGGAATAATCCGCGCTGCTAAAGCCATCTTTCCATCCCGAGCGATTCCAATAGTCAACATGATAAGCAAGTATGTAAACAGGCCTGTCTTTTACTTCCTTTTCTATTTTGGCCACCAATTGGTCGGCGGGCGGGCAGCTCGAACAACCTTCAGAAGTGAACAGTTCAACTACAGCAAAGCCTTTGTCATCGCTGTTCACTTTGTTCAGCAGCTTTACATTAATGAATGCTGTCGATCCCAGGGCCGCCGCGATCAGACAGGCAGTTAGTGCAAATATTTTAACAGGTTTCATCATTTTACGCATTAAATTTATCGTTGTTTATAGGGTTAGTCGACATCGGCTTCTTAACCTTACAATAAAATTATGTCTTTTTATTTTATCCGCTCAAAATGTATCAACTTGTACCAACTTGTATAAGCTGCGCACTGATAAGACGATTTAGACGAACATTAATTGTAAGGATTTTTCATTTCACCCGACAAATACATAGCGCTTAATTAAGTTATACATAAAATAAATAGATGAGTCACCTGTTAAACCCCCATCAATGGGTTGCCGCCCACGCCGATTACCTTTATAACTATGCCATTACGCGTATTAACGACGAAGAGCATGCAAGAGATTTGGTACAGGAAACTTTTCTGGCAGCACTGCAAAAAGTGCACGGCTTTGAAGGCCGAAGTTCAGAGCGAACGTGGCTGACCGCGATCCTGAAAAATAAGATCGTGGATGTTTACCGGAAAAAGTCCTCCGGGTTGATGTCAACGGAAATAAAAACGGCGGAACAGGAGCAGGACGAGTTTTTTGATGCGGATAGCGGGCATTGGTTGAAGCCGCACGGCCCGGTGGAATTTGGCATTGAAGATAAAGACCACCTGGTAAGTAAGGAATTTGAAGACATTCTGAAAAAATGCCTGCAAAAGCTGCCGGCGCTGTGGAAGGCGGTTTTTACGATGAAGCATATTGATGAAGAGGCTACAGACATGATTTGCGCCGAATTAAAGGTTACGCCGTCCAACTTTTGGGTCATAATTCACAGGGCTAAAGTTAATCTGCGGGCCTGCCTCCAAAAAAACTGGATATAAACAATTTTAACGATGAGCTATTTGAAAAAAATTATACATAACTGCAAAAAGGCGACCTATTTGATCGACAAGAAAGAAATGGGCGCTATCAGCCTGCGCGAGCATATTGAATTGCGAATACATTTAATCGGCTGTTCCTTCTGCCGGATATACGGCAAACAAAGCCGGGCAATAAACCAGATGGTGCGCGAACTTTTCAGAAGCTCCATGAAGGCTGAAAAAGGGCTCGACGATAAGTTCAAGAAAGAATTACAGGAAAAGATAGAGCAAGAGCTTAACCGCGATTAGACGGCTGAAAAACATTTGTAATTATTTGTAAGGTTTTGCAGGGCCGCCCGACCAATTGAGAAAATAATTAAAAAACTAAAAGCAGATTATGAAATCAATTATCGTGGGCGCTACTGCTGCCGTTGCCCTTGTGGCTTGTTTAACCCTTAGTGGCAATGCTAAAACAATTAATCCTTTAAACCACGTCGCGGTTGCCGACACTGGTAAAATGGCGAAGGACAAAATGAAAATGGACAAAATGAAAATGACTAAAATGAAAAAAGACTCGATGAAAATGTCCAAAAAGATGAGCAAAACAAAAATGGCTAAGGATACTGCCGGCAAAATGTGAGTTGTGTTGTTTGTGAAACAGGGAGGGGAAGCCCCCTCCCTTTAAAACCCGATAAAATCTGATGAAAAAATATTTATTTATACTCCTCGCTTTAAGTTTAAGCGCGAAAGCCTTTGCGCAAACCGGGCTAAAAACCGGCGTTTTGGCTCCGGCTTTTACGGCGATTGACAATGCCGGTAAAACGGTCGACCTGAATACACTGCTAAAAACCCATAAAGCGGTTGTGCTGTTTTTCTATCGTGGGCAGTGGTGCCCGTACTGTAATAAACACATTAGCCAATTGCAGGATTCGCTTCAACTGCTGACGGACAAAGGCGCTTATGTGGTGGGTGTTACCCCGGAAACACCTGATAACATCAACAAGACTATTGACAAAACCCACGCTTCCTTTTCCTTGGTACACGATGACGGATATAAGATCATGAAGGCTTATGACGTGAATTATACGGTTGACGATGACCTGAACGTCAAACTGAAGGGCTTCGGCATCGACCTGGAAAAAAACAATGGAAACACGGACCACGTGCTGCCGGTACCTGCCACGTACATCATTGATCAAACCTGTAAAATTATCTTTGCGCAATTCGATAAAGATTATACCAAAAGGGCGTACGTCAGCGACATGCTCAAAGTGCTTTAGCAACAATTATTATTACCGGGGTTGAGCACGACGAATCAGCATAAATAGCTAAATTGGTCTGTTATTTTCCAACCATGAAAAAGCTTGTATTATTTCTTTTTTTAGCATATTCGGGCGCCACTTTCGCCCAGGAAAAGTACGGCGCCACAACACACCAGTTTTCCGTCAGCGGGAAAATCAAAAATCCATCGGTTATTACCATGGATTCTTTGGTAAAGTACGCCGTGGTATCCGTCGGCGATATTAATGTGACCGACCATACGGGCGCTTTCAAGCACAAAGATGCGCAATTGAAGGGCGTTTTGCTAAAAGATATTTTAAGCCATACCATGCTTGATGCCGCCAGCCCAAAGTTGTATAGTGCATTTTATTATACCTGCGTGGGCAGCGATGGCTATAAGGTGGTATACTCATGGAACGAATTGTTTAATACCGAGGTAGGCAACCATGTTTACATTGTTATGGAGAAGAACGGCGTGAAAGCTGATCAACTGCCCGAAAGCATACAGATGACATCGACGATGGATGTGAAAACAGGCAGAAGATATCTGCACAACCTGGATAAGATCATCGTCAGCGAGGCAAATTAGCCTGTTGGCAGGTATTTAACCTGTTTTTTGCGGTCATAATAATTGATCAGCTCCACCAGCAGCAGGTTGGGTATCCAGCTTAGGAATGCGATGATAATATAATTGTGCTCAAAGCCCACGCCGTTGCCGAATACTGTGCAAAGCCAGATGTAAAACCGCAAGGTTACCGCCCCGAATGCGAGTGCGTAGCTGCGCCGCATCATATACACATGCTCGTCGATTTTCCGGTTTTTGATATAAAGCCAAGCTGCAAGTGTAAAAGCTACCCACAAAGTATTCTGCAGTAAAAAAGAAATAAAAACACCCGTACCCCGGTTTACGAAAAGTGTCATGATGTAGGCGCCGGGCGCGGAAAAAAACAATACGCCAAAAACATAGATTTTCCCGAGGGCTTTATGCAACGGCCTGTTGTTGTAAACCCATTTGGAGAACTGGAAAAAGCCGAGCAATAATATGGTGCTGCTTGCTATAATATGGCAGTAAAAAAAAGGCAGGTACCAGCCGCTTGCCACGGCCGCCTTTTTTATTTCGAGAAAGTGCGAATCGTTTTTAAAATTATAATATTGAAAAAATGTGCCGGCGCATAATACCAGCACCCAAAAGAAAGCGAAATACCAAAGAATTTTTAAAGCGACCTTCATCGGGATGCCAAAGTATTGGGTTTGGCTTTAAGCGCATTTAGCTTTTGACTTATCCAGTTAATATTATACTTGTCGATCTCAGTTAATGAGTCATCCACCGAGGCATTTAAGCTCCCTCCTAATCTATTGAAGCTGTAACTGAATATATCGTTCCACGTGTTATTCTTAAATTTATAATTATACGACGCATAAATTTCGTTTTTCATATATTGAAGAATATCGGGCGTCATACGATCAAAAGTTTTATTTTCATTGTTATCTGCTATGACAAAACACCCCTCAAGATAAGAATCATCCATCTTAATATATTTAGTGCACCCAAATACTCTTTTATTGGGCAAGGCAGTCAATTTCCCGTTGGTAATATGCAAGTAGTAATAAACTGGCGCCTCTACTATTGCGCTATTCGCTTTAAATAATCGTTGGGCCGTAAGGCCTGTTGTTCTAAACTCAAACAAAGTATCATTAACCGAACGGAAATAATTTTCATTGCACTTGGCATATGATTTATCGTCTTCACCCTCATCGCTGATAAAATTGTCTGCGTCGAAACCAAGTATTTTATTTTGCTTCTCATCAACCAGTAATAGTTTTCGGGTTTCGTTGCTCTGATAAATGTCCTCCCTTCCGTCGAGAAAATGATCCATCACGGAATAATATATGCTTGTAAACCAGCTCCGATCTTCTTTTTTACTTCCATTGTATTTTATCACTAATTTTTTCCGGCCGTCTTCTTCGCCATTGTTAGGCATATGCCTCAAAGGATTATGAAGCATTATGAACTTTGGTAATATTTGCATATCCACCAAATATGATGGTGGAACAACTAGTGAAGAAAAATCTTCGCGCGAATTGAACTCTAATGTGTTTTTTGATGATTTTTCCGTCAGTGTATAAGATTCACCATAGGTCTTAAATTTTGGTAACATTGCAGCAAGTTTAAAATTGGAAATCTTATCACTTACAGTGCTATCTTTTTTTAAGTAAAAATAATCGTTATCGTCTTTCAGCAACGCGAGGTTTTCATCATCATTGATTGGAATTATCTGACTGTAGATAACAGGAACCATTATTTTACCATTCAAATTATAAAACCCTTTTTTACCGTCTTTTTCAACTTCTATCAGCCCATCAATAGTTCCAGAAACGTTATGTATAAGATCGTACTTTGGAGGAATGATCTCTTTAAGTTCAGGGTTTACCAGGCCCATGTAATAAGTTTGCTTTTCATCTTCCTTCAAATCATCACGGTCATAAAAATTGAAATTTAGTTTGCCGGTTATCACATAAAAATATGTTTGGTTGTTAATATGATCGAACCATAAAACACTGTCATATCTCACCTTCAACTGTTCAGCAGTTTTAAACGCCGCTAGTGTTATCGCATCATAAATGTCCTTGTCGGGGATCGTTTTAGTTCTTACCAAATTTTCATACGAAGCAAAATCCGCTAAAAATCTGCGCGCATCCACCTGCACAATTTTATATCGATGTGCCGATACCTTCCGTATTTTTAACGTAAGTGACGTTTTCCATGTGCTGAGCGAATCATGCATAAAACTGGCAGGCAGCGTGGCTTCAACCGAACTTTTGGTCACAAATTTTACATCGCTGTTGTCAATGTCAAAGCTGAGGCCAAATAACGACTTTCCCTTGCCGTCGAGGCTATTTTTACCTGCCAGCAAATTCACAAGTTTTTTAAGCACCTTACGCTTCTTGCTTGCGTCAAAATAGGTCAGCAGCGAATCCGTGTTGCCTTCTTTGATACTGTTATTGAAGCCGTTTAAAAATTGCGTAATCTCAGATTTGCGGGCGATATAGCCGCCCTTTTTTGAACGGACTAAAAAAATAACGCAAACGATCAGCACAATGGCTATCGCCGTGATAATTAAGGTTGGTTTGGTTTTCATTGTACCAAAGTAATACGAATTGCACAAAATAAAAAACACGAATTTGGTCGAATGAAATTTGTTCAGATCGCCCTAATTCGCGGAATTTGTGTCGTTTATGTTTAACGCTCTGCCGGCAAGTCCTTCGAGTTCCTCATGGTTGTGGCTCACGATCAAAACCGTTGTGTGGAGTTCGGTAAACAGTTGTTTCAAATCGCTGATGAGGCCTGCCTTCATCTCACTATCCAGGGCCGAAAAAGGCTCATCCATCAGCAGCAATTTAGGTTTTATGGCCAGCGCCCGCAAAATGGCCAGGCGTTGTTGCTGCCCGCCGGATAAATGTTCGGGCTTATGGGTGGTTAACGTTTCCAGTTTGCTCATTTCAAGGAGTCTTTTTAGCCATTTGGTATCCTTCGTGGCATATTCCAGGTGCTGGCGGACGGACATGTTAGGGAACAAAGCATAGTCCTGGAAAACAAAACCTGCCATTCTTTTTTGTGGGGGAAGGTTTATTTTGGACGAGGTATCCAGCCAGGTAGTACCTTCTGCAACGATTTCTCCTTTTTCCGGCCGGATAAACCCTGCAATGATCTTTAATAATGTGGTTTTCCCCTCGCCCGAAGGGCCGTAAATTTTGGTAATACTTCCCGCCGGGAACGTTTCAGCAATTTTTAGTACCTGCAGCCCCCGGTAAACCTTCAGTTTTTTTTCTATGTCGATGCTGATCATTCCAAAGGGCTTTTTAAGCGGTATTTATTAAAAACGAACACCGATATCACCAGGATAAACGTTATGGCGAATAAAATTAAAGAATAAGCATTGGCGGTTGAATAGTCCATTTGCTCAACCGAATCGTACACGGCGAGAGATGCCACCCGCGTTACACCGGGAATATTGCCGCCGATCATCAGCACCACGCCAAATTCGCCCAGGGTGTGCGCAAAGGTCAATACAATCGCTGTCAATAGTGAAGGTTTGATATTAGGCACCAGCACTTTGGTAAAGGTTTGCCATTGGCTTTTGCCTAATGAGTAGGAGGCTTGCGAAAGCGAGACCGGCAATTGCTGCAGCGCGGATTTTATCGGCCCCATCATAAAAGGCATGCTGTAAATTACCGAAGCCAGCACAAGCCCCTGGAAAGAAAATACAAGCTGTACATTAAAAACCTGTTGCAGCCAATGCCCCACCCCATGCTGTGGGCTAAAGGCCAGCAGCAAATAAAAGCCCAGCACCGAAGGCGGCAAAACCAGCGGCATGGTAATGATGGCCTCCAAAACAACCTTAATTACCGACCGCCCTTTTGACAGCCACCAGGCAACCGGCAGGCCGATGACCAGCAACAGCGCAGTAGTAATACCGGCGAGTTTTAACGTAAGCCAGATGGGGGTTAAATCCATTCGCAAATTTTCTTCGCAGCCCCCATAGGGGCCGTTTTTAAGGCATTGGCCTGGCGTTTTTGTAGCGTAGCGCTACACATGCTACACCCTGCTACAAAACGCTACAAACCTGATTATTAATAATTTAACTACTGACAAGATTTTGTCACTGACAAATCCCTGTCACCACTTTTTATCATTCCAGGTACCCGTACTGCCCCAAAATCGTTTTGGCCGCCGCGCTCAGCATGTAGTCGTAAAACTTTTGGGCGTCCGCATTATTTTCGGCATGTTTCAACAAAACCATCCCCTGCTCAATGGGCGAATATGACTTTGGGTCGATCACCTGCCAGTAAAGCTTAACTTTATTGTTCGGATCTTTCACCAGCGCCTGTGTGGTAAAGCCCACTTCAACCACACCGGTGGTAATATAGGTGTTTACCTGCGAAATGCTCTCGCCCGTCACAATTTTCGACTGCACATTGTCCAGTACGCCTTTCAACTTCAGCACTTCGTTGGCGGCTTTGCCGTAGGGGGCAATGGCGGGGTTGGCAATGGCTATTTTTTTTATTCGCGCCGTCAGCAAAACCCTTTCCCAGTTTTCAAAACCGATGTCCTGGCTGCTGCAGATCACCAGGCTGCCCTGTGCATACACGGCCGGCTTTTTGGCGCTGAAGCCTTCCTTAAAAAGTGACTCCGGGAAGGTCATGTCTGCTGATAAAAACACATCGAACGGCGCCCCGTTTTTTATTTGTGTGGTCAGGTTTCCGGATGCGCCGACGATCGGCTCAACCATTATCCCGGTCTTTTGCTTAAAATCAGCGCCCAGCACTTTAATAACGGCTTGCAGGTTGGCCGCAACAGCTACCTTGACGCTTTGTGCAAAGGCCGGTGTCAGCATTAATAAAATTGCTGCCAGTGATAATTTTAAACGTTTCATTTGGGTTGATATTAAATTAACTATTTTTAAGAGCCATTTATACTAGTATCGTTTAATTTATGATTTGACATTTAGTCTTGAGTCGAAAGTCTCAAGTCTTGAGTAAAAAAACACAAGATTGACTTACGACTAAAGACTGTAGACTTTATAACAGCACTAATATAAAATTACTTTTATTAACCCATCCCTTCAAATTTTAACCGATGGCTGCAATTCAAAAAGACACCTTTCAGTTTTTGTATGAACTGAAAGACAATAACGACCGCGAATGGTTCAACACAAACAAGAACCGGTACGTTGCGGCAAATGAGAATTTTATCAGTTTCATACAATCGCTGATCAACGAAGCTGCCCGCTTCGAGCCATCTATGGCCGGCCTCGACGCCAAGAAGACGGTTTTCCGCATTTACCGGGATACCCGTTTCGCGAAAGATAAATCGCCCTACAAAACCAACTTTGGCGCCTGGCTCGCCGGTAAGGATTTCCGTGAGGGGGTTGCCGGGTATTATTTTCACCTGCAGCCCGGCGCGTCGTTTATTGCCGGCGGCGTGCACATGCCCGGGCCGGCAAGGCTGAAAACGCTTCGGCAGGAGCTCAGTCACAACGGCGCCGGGTTTTTGGAGATCGTCAATAACAAAAATTTCAAAGAGAAGCTCGAACTCCGGGGCGACAAAACCACTAAGGTGCCGCCTGGTTTTGAAAAAGACGACCCGATGGTGGAATTTATAAAATTTAAGGAGTTGATGGTGCACCACCAGGTAGATGACAAAACGGTCCTTTCGGATAACTTTACAGCTTATTGTGCCGGTATTTTGAGCGCGATGGCGCCGTTCAATGCTTTTTTGAATGCTTCGTCCGAGTAAAAATAGGCGGTAATTGCTCAAAAAGCTATATTTACATCAACCATAAAATCAGAACCTATTATGAAAAGGAAACCCTTTTTACTCCTTTTTTTGTTGCTGCTTATTGTTCCGGCAGTTTTAAACGCGCAAACCCCGCGATTTATAAGTACCCGTGGAAAGGAAATTATCGGCGTCGATAACAAGCCATTCCTCATCAGGGGCACCAATCTCGGCAACTGGCTGGTGCCTGAGGGATATATGTTTAAGTTTAAGAGCGTGAACTCGGCAAGGCTGATCGATGAGGCGCTGGAAGAAATACTCGGCCCGGAGGAAACTACGAAATTCTGGAAGCAATACCAGGATACCTATATTACAGCAGGTGATATTCATTTTTTGAAGGCCTCGGGGATGAACTCTATCCGCATCCCTTTCAACTACCGACTCTTTACAAACGAAAACTATTGCGGGCAAAACAACCCGAACCGGGGTTTTGAGCTGCTGGACAGGGTGATTGGCTGGTGCAAAAAAGAGGGTTTGTATGTTATCCTCGATATGCACTGCGCCCCCGGCGGCCAAACGGGCGACAATATCGACGATGGCTTTGGCTACCCTTTTTTGTTTAAAAGTCCTGCCATGCAACAGTTAACCGCGAAGATATGGCGGAGGATTGCCGGTCATTATAAAAATGAAACGATTATTTTAGGGTACGACCTGTTAAACGAGCCTATCGCCACTTATTTTAATGCCGAAGAGTTTAACCCCTCGCTTGAGCCGGTTTATAAACTGATCACAAAGGCAATCCGCTCGGTCGACAAAAACCATATCCTCATCCTGGGTGGCGCGCAATGGGACAGCAATTTTAAGCCCTTCGGGCCGCCGTTTGATAAAAAGCTGGTTTACCAGTTGCATAAATACTGGACCAAAACTACCGGCAAGGAAGTAATACAGGATTACATCGATTTTAGGGACAGATACAATGTACCGATCTATTGCGGCGAAACCGGCGAAAACAAAGATGAGTGGTGCGAAGCTTTCCGCAAAACGCTGGAAGAAAATAACATTGGCTGGCAGTATTGGCCCTATAAAAAGATGGATAATACCGCAGGCGTTATCACATTCGACAAACCGGCCGGTTACGACAGCCTGATAAATTATACCGAAAAGCCACGGGCTGATTTTGCCGCCATCCGCAAAGCTGCGCCTGCCGACCGCAAACTGATAAAAAAGGCGCTGTATGCATTTATCAACAATAGTAAATTTGAAAACTGCAGGCCTAATAAAGGGTACATTGAGGCGCTGGGGTTGAAAGTGCCTTAATCAGGAAGCCGGTTATTGTTTGGCTATCGCGGCGCTTTTTTAACCGGCCAGGCAGCGCGGAATATCAAAAAAGTTTGCTAATTTGATATAAATCAGTATACTTGCAGTTAAACAGGCAACGGCTTGTTTATGTTTAACTTAAAACCTTATCGACTTATGAAACTTCGTTTTCCGAACAAGTTAAATCCGCGATTAATTATAGCTTTGGCCGTTTTGCTTGCAGCATTTATTATTCACAGTTGTAAAAAGGATAATTCGAGCAGACAACAGCCCGAAGTTTTAAATTTGGCGATGGTGAATCTGGCTAAACAATGGTATAACGCAACCTATCCGGCAGCTAAGGCCAACCATACAAAATTAGCGACCGAAAGCATCGGCGGAAGCGGCCCCAATGCGTGGAACCAGACATTTGTACCTTACTGGGATAAAGCGAATACATATACTATTGATAGTTTAGCGTATATCGAGCTTCCCGCTTTGAAACGGGGCGATATGGCCATGTCGTTCCAAAACGTTAACCCTGCTTCTTTTAATTTCAGCAAATCTCAAAGTTTAACTTCCCTGATCATCGTAAACAAAAACGGCAATTTTTATATGTATGCCATGACTATTCTTGCCGATTCATCCTATCTGAATGGCAATTACAACAAACTTGCCAATAATACTTACCGGCATAAAGACCAAAACTTCAGCGGAAATGTTTATTATCACCGTATGGATGGCTCATTTGTAAATGGCTGGCGTTTTCAAAACGGCCTTGTTACCGGCGTGATAACATTGGCGGCACCCGGCACCCCGACCGGGCCTGTCACTCAAGGCGCCAATAAGCCGGTAGTTAATGTTGCCGAAATACAAGATTGCCAAACCACTACTACCACTACCTATTGGGAGCAATGTTCCTATTATATAGACGACGTAAATGATGAGAACCCATTTGATTGTTTTGACTATACAACCGAGGCTTCTTACACTACCTGTTCAACCGTACCGGTTGGCAGTACCGGCGGCGGCAGCTCGTCTAATCCTACCCCTCCCAACCCCTGCACTACGCCGCCTGCTGACAGTTCGACCACACCTGTCCAGGCGCTACGCTTCAGGGTGAGGGTGGCTGATCCCAATCCGCCGGGGAACCCCCAGCCGCCGGGTGGGATTGTAGACCAGACTAATCAGATTGGGACGAGCGAGTGTACCAATAATGATCCGCCTTCGGATACAACCAAACTAACACCCTGCGGATTATTGAAACATATTGACTCAGTTATGCAAAATGCACAGGTAGCAAGCGCCAATAACCAAATCTTCAACGAAATTGGCACACAGCACGAATATGGGATAGATGTTTATTTCGCATCGTTTCCCCCAAACGGCTCGTACATCATCTCAGCGCCGATAACTAATTCAAATACAACCAGCGTTACTACCAACTTCAGTTGGGTTACCGGAAACCATACGATTGATATTTCTCACGATCACCCTCAGGGAGATGGTCCATCTCCTGCAGATGTTTTCAGTTTGTTCCTTAATTCGTTAAATACCAATTTGCAAAATGCCGGGGCGGCGCAATTAAATTATTATGAAAATAATGGAATGATTACCACGGTTACCAAATTAGATACGTATATTATAACCGGAGCTAATTATGACACGTTACGAAGCAAGTATATCCAATATAAGGCCGATACAGCGGCGTTTAACACGAATTATCGTAACCTCGTAGACAATAATTCAGGTGCCTATGATAAAGCGCTGTTAGAGATATTTGGAAATTCAATAAATATCTATGAGTCCTTTAACAATAAACCTCCCTATTCACTTTATCAACTTGTAAACAATTTAATTACAAAAGCTAATTGCCCTTAATAAAACATCAATAACTTATAAAATGAAAAGTCTCATTACGTCAATAATCGGTACACTTATAAGCGTTCAGGCTATGAGCCAGGTAGCAGCCAAAAGCGATGTTGTAAACGTGATTTTACCGCACGGCACATCGGTCATAGAAAAAGGAAACATAGAGCGCACTGTTCACACAAACTTCAAAAGGACAAGCATACCATTTGATAAAGAGAACTACTTTCAATCCGATGGCCTTATTATCTCTTTTTGGGATGACAAGGTAAACCCCGAATTCAACCGAAAGCTCGATGACATTCAGCCAGGTATATTGGCTGTGCTCAAATACAATCATGACCAGGTCAACTTTAGTAAAATAATCACTGTAAATGGCATGCGATTTTTGATTTATGAATATGAAAAAGACAACGAGGTAGATTTGAGATTCCAGTCGGAATTTGACAAAAACAACAGGGACGTCCTCGGGGTAATTCAATTTAAAAAACCGAACGAAGAAAGGGGTCAGCAGTACTTGCAGCAACTTTTGCAGAACATGTATCATAAAGATTGATCCCTCATCGCGAGACGCGACAGATGAAGGGTTCGTACATCCGCTCCCGACCCGCCAAATAGTAGTAAATAGAATGAAAAAAATTAGTTTATCAATATTGGCGATACTTTTAGTTTTCGACGGTATTTGCCAACCGCCCAAAAGTAAAATTGTTGACGCGTCAATGCCTGCTGGTACAACCGCCTTGACCAAGGAGCAAGTGTCACAATATATGAATTCAAATTTCAAAAGAAATGGAGTTCCTATTGATAATAAATATCTTGACGTGTCTAATTATTATAAGAAAGACGGACTCATCATATCTTTTTGGGATTTTAAAATAGATACTAGTTATAGAGTAAGCCTGGAAAGTATTGGCGCCGGCATTCTTGGTTTGTTGAAGCGTAATAAAGATACCGTGAATTTATACCGCATAATTAAAATAAATGGCGTTAAGTTTCTTGAGTATGAATATCAACAAGATAACGAGATATTTCTTCGCTTTCAATCCGATGCCGACGCGAAAAATCAAAATATTTGCGGCCTAATCCAATGCAGAAAACCGGACGAAAAAAAAGGCGCAAAACTATTTGCAGGAGTTATTGCAAAGTATGCGTTTTAAAGAATAAACGCGCTAAAGTGAGATGTCTTCGGAAAAACACCTATAAAGACCTTATTTTACCCAAGATCAATTTAGCAGCCAACGGAGGCCACATCATGCTAATGCAAAGCAACCGTCACCATCGATGAGGCATCGCTCTCGTTCTTCAACCTGTCCAATGCCGTTACTATGTATCGGTACGTCTTCCCTTTCTCTGCGGTGTCGTCGGTATAAGTTGTATTGGTATTATATTCGATATTGAGGATGTACTTGGGATCGTCGGTATTTATCTTTTCATCGCCCTCAAACCGGTAGATGACATAGCCATATACCGGTTCATTGTCTTCGGCCTGCGGGGGCGCAACCCATTTTAATTCGACAGTGTTTTTTGGCATCGCAACAGCGGTTAATGCTACCGGCGGCTTGGGGGCCACCGAATCCAGCCAAAGCATCTCGGGTGGCAGGGCCGGGTATTTATAGTAATTTTCCTTTAACGAATCGGTAATGCCCAGCGGGTTATTTTCCAGCGATTTCGCGCTGAAATAAACGCTTCCCTGCACCCTCGGGTTCCCGCGCAGGTATTTGATCTCGTTCGGCAGGGCCGCGGGGTCCTTAAATTTGCTGCCTTTTCTTCGTTCGTTCAGGCGGTAAGCGGCCATACCAATATACAAATGCCGGTTATAGGTGTTGTCGCTCCACCAGTCGAGCAATTTTTCAAAAGGCACGTTTCGGTCGCCCATCGGAAAATAGATCTGCGGGTTGATATAGTCGAGCCAGCCCTCTTTGATCCACTTCCGCGAATCGGCAAACAATTCGTAATATGATGGCAGCCCGTGCGTATCCGAGCCGTCAGGGTTTTGAAACTTATTGGCCCAGATGCCAAAGGGGCTCACGCCAAATTTTACGCGGGGTTTGTGTTTATGAATGCTGTCACTCAACATCTCGATCAGGGTATCTACGTTATGCCGTCGCCAGTCGTTTATATCCGTAAAGTTCCCCCCGTATGCATTAAATGTCGCTGCATCATTTAAACGCTGGCCCTCTATTTTGTATGGATAGAAATAGTCGTCCATGTGCACGCCGTCGATATCATAATTATCCACCACGTCCAAAAAAACTTTAACGATATAATCCCGCACTTCCGGGATCCCGGGATCGAACTGTTTTTGGCCGCCGTAAGTAAAAAACCACTCCGGTTTAATGTTGGTGATATGCGTTGGGCTTAGCGCTGCATATTTATTGTCGTTTGTTGCCCGGTAAGGATTAAACCAGGCATGCAGTTCCATTCCGCGTTTATGGGCTTCGGTGATGGCAAACTCCAGCGGATCATAGAGCGGATCTGGCGCCTGCCCCTGTTTGCCGGTAAGCCATTTTGACCACGGTTCGCGGCTTTTGGCGTAAAAAGCATCGGCGGCAGGCCTGATCTGGAACATGATAGCATTCATGCCGGCTTCCTGCAAAAAATCAAAAAGGTCTGTCAGTTCTTTTTTTTGCTGGCCAACGGGCAAGCCTGGCGCGCTGGGCCAGTCGATATTTTCCACCGTTGCAACCCAGGCCGCTCTAAACTCGCGTTTAGGCTCCGTTTTTGCCTGAACGGAATCGATGGCCTTTAAAATAGCCTGGTCGAGACGTTTCGCGGACGAATCAGATCGGGGCTGCGATGGTACAGGCTGCTGGCCCTGAACGTGTAAAATGTAGAAACATGTAAAAAGAACAAATACTAACCTGCGGCCGAAGTACATCCAATCAAATTATTAAAAGTTGCAAAGATATGAACTCCCGGCAAAGCTGTTTTATTATAAGGCAATAATAAATAGCCCTATTTTGTGTTTTAATCATATTGTGCTATTTTTAGCGCCACAATAATAATCAGGTCGCCGCAAAACATTTACACGCCGCGTGTGTTACCTGAAAAAAAAGGTCGTTTAAATTTATTTTTTAAATTATCCTGAAAAATCGAAGAGTGATTTCGGGAAAGGTATCTTTGAACTTATTGTCAGCAATGACCAATTTAACCATATCTAAAAACTAAAACATAGCTGTTATGGAAAACCAATCCGGCCAACCATCAAAAAAGAACTCCAATGTTATATATTTCCTTATCGTTGTGGTATTAGCTTTACTGGCTACCGATGTGTACCTGTATCTGCAAAAAAACAAATCGGACACGCGGATCGTAACCGAGACCACTGAGAAAACCAGGCTTCAAAGCGAATTGGACAGCCTGAAGGGCCAGCTTGACGCGGCAAATACCGGCAAAGCTAAATTATCTACTGATATGCAGGCGAAAAATGACTCGCTCGCGTCAAGGATAAACGTTTTACAGCAGCAGCTTAGAAAAGGCAAACTTACCCAAAAAGAACTTGACCAGGCTAAGGAAGATATCAACCAGCTGAAGTACTCGGTAACCAATTATGAAGCCCAGATAGCCGACCTGACAAAGAAAAACCAGGCTTTGACAGTTGAAAGGGACACCCTGAAGACCAACCTGGCCACGTCAAAAAGTAACCTGGACCAGGAAGTAAAAAAAGATACCGATCTTACCAAGCAAAATGCAGACAAGGCGGCAAAACTTAAAATCGCCTCGGCGATCAAAACAGCTACGGTTAATATTGTGGCCTACAAAGTGCGGGGCAGCGGTAAAGAAATAGATACCAAACGATCAGCCGCAGCCAAAAAAATAAAGATCAACTTCAACGTCGCCACCAATGACGTTGCCGAAAAGGGCATGCACGATATTTACGTACGCGTAGTCGACCCCACCGGCAACCTTATTACCGAAAGTGATTCGGGCAACTTTAATGCCGATGGGCAGGACCTGCAATTTACCTATAAGTCGTCTATCGACTTTAAAAATGACAACGGCGTTAACTACACTATCGATTGGGTAAACCCTGTTGCATTCCAAAAAGGAACATATACCGTTTTGCTTTATGCCGACGGTTATACCATGGGAAAAAGCAGTTTCGACCTAAAGTAGGGCAGGAGTAAGCGGGTAAACGGCAAATGATATAGCTCTGTAAAGGTTAGCTTATTCCATTTGCTCTGCGGCGGGCAGGCTGATATAAAACGTGGTACCGAGCCCTGATGCCGTTTCGAACCAAATTTTGCCGCCGGCATTTTCTATCGAGTTTTTCACAAAGGCCAGCCCGAGGCCCGTGCCCGAGCTTTTTGTAGTAAAATTTGGTTCGAATATCTTTTCGCGCAGGTTGTCGGGGATACCCTCGCCGTTGTCTCTTATTGTCAGCAAAACGTTTTTTGCCGACATCAGGTAGTTGATCTCGATGATGCCCGTTTGGTTTTGCGGAGTTGCTTCAATCGCGTTTTTTAAAAGGTTGTTAAAACAGCGTAAAAGCTGGTTGCGGTCGGCAAATACAATAAACGGATCATCAGGGGGTACAAAAACTATTCTGATATTATCCATTTCCTTAAAAATGGTGACGGCCTGGTTAAGCACATCGAATACATTCAATCGCACCATGCGGGTTTCGGGCATTTTTGCAAAAGCCGAAAATTCGGAGGCGATGGACGATAAACTTTCGATCTGCTCCACAAAAGATTTGCTGAACCGCTCAAACTTTTGATCGAATTTGGGGTCCTTATCCTTCCACGATTTATCAAGCAGCTGCAAGCCGAGTTTTAATGGGGTGAGCGGGTTTTTTATTTCATGTGCAACCTGTTTGGCCATTTCGCGCCAGGCGTTTTCCCTTTCGGACTGCGCCAGCTTTTGTGCGCTGTTTTCCAGCTGGGCAATCATCTTGTTGTACTCCTTTACCAGGGCGCCGATCTCGTCGTCGCGGCCCCATTTAATAGGCTCATTTTTTTTGCCATATACGGTTTTGCTCAGGCTGTGCTGGATAAAATTTAAGGGCGAAGTAATTTGCCGCGCAATAAATATGGCAAATAAGCCGATAGCCATAAAAACGATGGCGTACACGTTCAGCATAATATTGAGCAGGGAGCCGATATGCTCTTTGTAGTCCGATTCGTTTGAAAAATACGGAAGCTGCAGGTACGCTACCGTTTCACTGGCTGAATTGCGCACGGGCATAAATGCGGCCCTATAGTTTAAAAGCCCTATTTTTTCATCATTTGCAAATTCCGACTTTTTTAATCCTGCCAGGTTAACATACGCACGTGCGTTCATCCGGCGCGGTTGCAAGCCGAAATCATATATCTTGGGTTGGGTGGTCAGCAAGGCTTCGCCCTTTAAGTTAAACAGTGTAAGGTCAGCAGAGTAGTTATTTGCGAAATCGTCAAATTCAACCTGGTTTTCTTCGGGGGTATTGCTGAGGTAACGCGTGTATGGCCCCTCCTCAAGCGCAATCACAATCTTAGTTATTTTATCGCGAGTGGTCTTGTTTTGCTGCGCCTCAAACTCAGCGCCAATAGAAAAGAACGTGATTGTACCCACCAGCAGCAGTGTGGTAACCACCGCAAAGATCATCGAAAACTGTATCCTGGTTCTATAAAGCACCAGGTCGAGGTTGATTTTAAAATTCCAGCTGATGCGATTGTTTTTAATGGAGAGTATTTTAATCCGCAGCCAGAGCCATCTCACCAGGATTACCAGCGCGCTGAAAACCATGAACACCACGAAAAAGAAAGTGCTGGATGTAATTATAAAAAATAACGGGCTCTCCTCTTTGCTCACAACGATCAGGTTGCGGGCCGTCGGTTTGAAGATCAGGTGGTTGTAGGTATCAAAACGCCTGAACCAAACGTCGCCGTTGTATTTTGTTGTTTTTATGACATATTTCCGCAGCTGCCCTTTAAGGTTGGTATTCAACAGATCGTACGTGTAATTTCCGCTTTGGTTCCAAAGACGGTCGTCGGTATAAAATGCATACGAGTAGCCGTTAAGCGCTTCATCGTCGTTTAACTGGCCATCAATCAGCAATCCCGGGAAGGAGGCGGCGGTTTGTATCGGTTTGGTTTTTAAATCAATAACAATCGTTCCTATTTTTTCGCCGTTTTGCATCAAAGGCAGGATAGCAAAGTATTTCAGAAACCCGAACGATTGGTTTTCGCGGTAAAAATAGGTCGACACCTTATTGTAGGAGCTATAGAGCACCATGTCCTTGAACGTGTTGAGGTCATACCCTTTATCGTTTGTCAAAGGCTGTTCCTTACTATCGTAAACATAGGCGTTAAACTCGTATCTCGACAAATAGCCGTTAAAATACAGCTTCTGCAGCCGGCTTTTTATAAAATTGCCGGTTCGCAGTGTGTCCTTAAAATTGTTAACGATCGACGTATCCGTAATGATCTGTTGTTCGATCGTTTTGAAGGTATTATCTGCATTCGGGTCATCCGGGACCTCGAGTTTTTGCATAAATATTTTCCGGTTATAGTTTTCCTTAACCGATTCGTAAAAATTGAGCCTTATTGACGAGATGAATGAGCACACCAGGATAACGATGGCCAGCGATGCGGCATCAAATTTTCCGGCCGATTGCCCATGGGCCTGGGCCCTCGTCAACACCAATATAGCCCAAAGGATGTAAAACAGGGTAAATTCATAATGCAGACTGTAAAAAACGGTAGCTAAAACAATAATTATTATAAAAATGAACAGTTTTTGGTTGTTCGGTACCGGGAATTTGGCGGCTATGGTTAAGAATACTTCGGACAACAGAAAAAATGTCAGGAAGCTGAAACACAGCATCAGTACGCCTGTCATGCTGAAGTACGACAGGTTAAGTATATTGCTTACATCGAAACTGATTTTTGAATGAATGACCAGCCCATAAAACATGTTTTGCAGGGCGGTTGATATTGCTACCAGCAGTAATATGCAGGCAATAAAAAAAACGTAGCCGGCGAATTTTCCCGTTGGCTGCTTTAAAATTTTTTTTCGCTGGATGTAAATGAAAATTACGAGCCAGGCAATCAACAGTATATTGATGCAAAAGTCGCCAAGGGAAGGATTAAGCGCACCGCCATAGTAAAGCTTTGGCATAAATAGCTGCAGCTTTGGCGTAAAATCGGGCCAATGGAGGTAGAGGTTGATAAATCTTGTCAACACGACAAAAGCGCCCATCACCAGGAATGAAACGATGGGATAGCCCTGTCTGCACAAATAGTTACCGATGTTGGTTACTAATATACAAAGGCTTATCAGCGTCAATGTCCATATCGTCAGTTCTTCGTATAAGTATTTCAGGTTTACTTCGCCTGGTTTCAACTTAACCGAAAACAGGTAGGTGTCGTTGATGCTGCGGATTTCAACCACTTGTTTATCTGTAAAATCAGCGATATCGATACTGTTGTCATTCAGCAAATCCATCGCAAAGGTGTTCCTGAGGAATTGGTTTTGAAAGGCATATTCCAGCTTGACGGGGATAAAGAAAATGGCCGAAAAGTTGCCTTCGCTTTTTCGGATCGCTTCGTAGTAACCATTCGGTTCCCTCACAATTGAAAAGCCATCCTTTATCAGCCCGGGGTATTCGGGAATGACTTTTACACCGCTCCAAAAGCTAAGGCTTCCACTTCTGAGGGTGATAAACCAAATATTTTTATCGGTAGTGAACTCCTGGATATACTTTAATGCTGCTGCGGGGTCTTTGCCGAGCCTTTTCAGCGCAACAAATTTCCGCTCATCATAGATGAAATTTGTAACCGCGCTCTCTTTTTTGCGAAGATTTTCGGTAAGCGTCCTGGCTGTGTCTTCCAGGTTAGCGGCCGGGGTGTAGGTTTTTTGAAGTACGATTGATGTAAACAACAAACTTGCGCACAGCAGTGCCAGCAATAAGCGAATTTTACCTTGTGCCCCCAATTTGATCGTTGTTTATGCTTAAGACAAAAATAAAGCTATCCTGTTTCAGGGGGATAGCTTTATTTCATCAAATCTCTGCGCTTTCGGTAGGTATCTGCCGGTCGACCTTCTTAACCAAACCCTGCAATACGTTTCCGGGGCCCACTTCGGTAAACGATGTGGCGCCATCTTCAAGCATATGTTTTACTGTCTGTGTCCAGCGCACCGGCCCGGTAAGCTGGGCAATTAAATTATGCTTGATCTGGGCCGGATCGGTGTACGGTTTAGCGTCGATGTTTTGGTAGATAGGGCATGTCGGCGCGTTTATTTCTGTATGAACGATGGCGTGCTCCAGTTCAACCCTTGCTAACTCCATTAACGGTGAGTGAAATGCACCGCCCACGTTCAGCTTCAATGCTCGTTTGGCGCCCGCGGCTGTTAGCTCTTCACAGGCTTTGTCAACCCCCGCTATCGTGCCCGAAATAACCAGCTGCCCCGGGCAGTTATAATTAGCGGGCACTACAATATCGCTAATGCGGTGGCAAATGTCCTCAACTGTAAAATCATCCAGGCCAATGATGGCAGCCATGGTTGACGGCTGTATCTCGCATGCTTTTTGCATGGCATTTGCCCGTGCCGCTACCAGCTTCAGTCCGTCTTCAAATGACAAAGCTTTACAGGCCACCAGCGCTGAAAATTCGCCCAATGAGTGCCCGGCTGCCATATCAGGCCGAAAGTTTTCGCCCAAAACACTGGCCAGTATTAC
>DASRTD010000227.1:0-7411 GCA_035656115.1 Mucilaginibacter sp. | reverse complement strand
ACGAAGATAGCTGAAATTTAATGACTATCATCGTTTAAATAAGCTTCCTGAGCCGGCACACCGCCGATGCGGCCGTCAATAAAAATATGCCTGCAGTCGCTATTTCGGCAGGCTGATAAAAAAGATGGTAAACTTTCCGATGACCGATTCCACCCTGATTTTCCCTTTAACGGCCTTCACCAGTTCTTTTACGGTCGACAAGCCGATCCCCGATCCTTTTTTATTAAACCTGTCGCTGATTTTAAGGGTAAAATTATTATTGAATATCTTTTCGTGAAACTCGCCCGCAATGCCGATACCGTTATCCTCCACTTCAAAATGGTAATATTGCGCGTCCTCGCTAAAACGCAATTGCACCAGGCCCTGTTCCTTATCGTTATAGCGGATAGCATTGCTAAGCAGGTTGCTTAGTATTTGTTCAAGGGCGATCACAGAGAGGGTAATAGCGTGATTTTCGTCCGGCAGCCGGATATCAAAATTAGCGGGAACGGTGATCAAATGCAGCACATTTTTTATAACGTCCGAAAAATATACTGTTTGTTTCTGGGTCAGCAATAACTCCGGCGATTTGGAATAGGCCAGCATATCATCCAGCAGGGCCATCAGCTGTTGCGTGCAAGTGATGTTGATGTCGATCAGCCTTCCCAGGCTTTTATCGTCCAGGTCCTTAAGCCTCAGTTGCAATGCCTGTGCAGTAAGCAGGATACTGCTCATGGGGTTTTTAATGTCATGCGCGGCCATCGCCGCAAACTTTTGGATAAAAAGGTTTGAGTCTACCAATTGCTGGTTCATCTTTTCAATCGCAATGGCCTTTTTTCGCAATTCCAGCTTATCCACTACCTGTTTGGCGATGATCTTCAATGCGTCGGTCTGCGCCGGCGTGAGTTGTTTTTGTTTTTTATCGATAACACAAAGCGAGCCCAATGCAAAACCATCCTCGTTAACCAGCGGAACGCCGGCATAAAACGTGATGTTGCTATCCCTTTTTATCAACGGATTTTCTGTAAAGCGCTCATCCCGTTTTACATCTTCCAATATCATGATGTCACTGTCCGAAACGATGGTAAATGCGCTGAAAGAGAGTTCGGCCGGTGTTTCGATTTCGGCAATACCGAAACGGGATTTGAACCACTCCCTTTTTTCATCAACAAGGCTGATAAAAGCTATGGGCGTTTGGCAAATGGCCGACGCGAGCGTGGTAAGATCGTCAAAATCTTTTTCTTCGCCCGTATCCAAAATATTGTAGGAATCGAGCGCCGCCAGCCTGCTTTCTGCATAAATGGGGGATAACGGGGGCATATTGCTTAAATTATTCATCAGAGAGGAACGTAAACATAACGATTGTTGCTGAAAAAACCCAATTTACTTGGCAGGTAGCCGGCTTTTTACAATTAACGGTCAAATTCCTTATAAATAAATAATCTGCTCTTACCGTAACAAATACTTACATTTGGAGTTTAATAGTAGAAGTCTTCAATAACAAGCAAAGCACGCTGATTGTAAGCGGCAAAAAAGCCACATAAAACCACGCCCAGCTTTTTATCGATCCCGTCTCCGGTATTGTTAATTTTTTATTGGCTGTGCCTTTGTTGTTTACTCCGTTAATTAATTGTTATGATTATCCTGATTTTCTTCTTCGCCCACTGGTTTTTATCCCTGTTTTTTCAAACTTTCTTCCAGCATCGTTATGCGGCCCACCGCATGTTTACCACCAGCAAAACCTGGGAGCGTATATTTTATATATTGACCTACCTTTGTGAAGGAGCCTCGTTTTTAAATCCGCGCGCCTATGCGCTGATGCACCGCGAGCACCATGCCTTTAGCGATACGGAAAAGGACCCGCATTCGCCGCATTTCTTTACAGATGTTTACCAGTTGATGAAAGCAACAATAAAAACCTTTGGCGACTACGTTAAAAGAACGAAAGACCCTGAAGCACAGTTTCCCGGGCACTACCCGCAATGGCCGATCGTCGATCGCATGGGCTCATCTATTTTGTCAAGACTGCTGTTTGGCGCCGCGTACACCTGTTTTTACATCTTTTTTGCCGCCCACTGGTGGATGTTCCTGCTATTGCCGATTCACTTTATGATGGGGCCAATACATGGGGCCATTGTAAACTGGTGCGGGCATAAATACGGCTATGCCAATTTCGATAATAAGGACAAATCAAAAAATACCACCCCATTTGACTTTTTGATGTTGGGAGAATTGTTCCAGAATAATCATCACAAACACCCTAATAGCCCAAATTTTGGCAGCAGGTGGTTCGAGATAGACCCGGTTTACCCGGTGATGAGATTTATGAACTGGATACGCATCATCAAATTGCGACAGGCATATTAAACCAATGTGAGTGCGATATAAGCGCCGTAATCGCCTCACCCCAACCCCTCTCCAACGGAGAGGGGCTAAAAACGGCTAAAATATAGCCATTTTGGATCGAAGTCCTCTCCTTTGGAGAGGATGTGTGAGGGCTGCGCCGTTTAGGTGAGGCGAAACGCAATGCAAGAGCAAAAAATATATCAGGCATATTAAACGCTATATTAGCAAACGAATTCACCTTAATTCAAAACATCATGAGTAAAGACAAAGGCGCTAAAAACATAAAAAAGGCCCCGAAAGCGCCGGGCACCAAAACGCAATCCGATTATCAGGCGGGTAAAGGTTCCAATTCCAGCATGGATAATGCTGCGTTTGGGAAGAAGAAGTAGCATCGGGGGCCACGTGCAAATAATCGCTTGCCGGATGTCTTTATATGATGAGAAGGTCGATAGCTAATTAATGCGTATAATCCACTACCTTCAGCAAACCTTGCCTCACGCTGTCTCTCCCGGCAATGGTCTTACCGTTGGTATTGTATGCTTGCTCCCAGTCGCCGTAATATGCATTGGGGAACACGATGTATTTGGTCCCCCATAGGCCCTTGAAATTGTCTACGCGGTCCCATCGCTGTTGTGGAGAAAGGTAGGTGCCATCCGCTTTTTTATCAAATGCAGCGTTGATGTCGATCATGTTATCGCCCAGCAGCACAATTATTTGTTTTTTGTAAACATCAGCTACCATTTTACGCCGTGGCTCTTTGGTGGATAGTGCGCCCCGCGTTGAGTCCTGAAACAAAAAATGGCTGTGGTCTCCCGCGTTTGTGTATGGAAAGCCGAGGCTATGCATGTTTTTGCGGGTGGCTTCAACTATAGCGGTATTATTTTTTCTGTTTGAGATATAATAAATATCGATGCCGCGCCCTTTGGCATATTGAAAAAACTCCACAGCGCCCGGCACTGCCTTTACCTGCCCGAATAAATTCCACGTGGTAAGATCATTTACAAAGTTCCGGTCGTTCTTGTAGGCAAAGGCTTCACCTTCGCTGTTATCTAACGCGGTTTCGTCGAGGTCGGTAACAATGGCCAGGTTTTTTTTGCCGGTGTTCGCGGCCTTATCTACTGTTTGACGGGCCAGGTTATAGGCCTGGAAACATAAGGCTTTATATTCAGCAGCATTTTGCTGGTACAAAATGCCCAGCAGCCCCTCCTCGTCTGCATTTTTTTTGTCCATAATATTTTTTGTGACGAATGAAGCACATGCGGCCGAACCAAGGATGAGGGAGGTGTAAATGATAAATTTTTTCATGTGGGATTGTTTTAAGGCGCCGGGATTTTGAGTAAAGATAATAAACGCAGAACAATAAAGTCAATATCTCCGATAAACAAAATGCGTGATTTAAGCATCAAAAAACATCTGCACATCTTCACATAAGCATATCCGCACATCGAAAAATTCCTATCTTTAAGCCAAAACGAAACATCTATGATCACCTATTCATTACAGGGACAATCCGCATTAGTGACCGGAGCCGACAGCGGCATCGGCGAAGCAGTTGCCATAGCATTAGCCGCGGCCGGGGCAAACGTTGTAATAAACCACGTTGACGCCCACGAGGAAGCGGAAAAAACCGTAGACAAAATAACCGCCGCCGGGGGCAAGGCCTATGCCATCCACGCCGACGTAAGCAACGAGGCGGAAGTACAGGCCATGTTTGCCGAAATGTATAATCAATATGGTACCATTGACATCCTGGTAAACAACGCCGGCCTTCAGCGCGATTCCAAATTTGTTGACATGACCATCCAGCAATGGAACACCGTGATCGGCATTAATTTAACCGGCCAGTTTTTATGCGCGCGCGAAGCAGCAAGGGAGTTTATCCGGAGGGGAGTGGTTGAGGGCAGGAGCAAGGCCGCCGGCAAGATCATCTGCATGAGCAGCGTGCACGAAGTTATACCATGGGGCGGCCACGTAAATTATGCCACCAGCAAAGGCGGGGTGATGATGATGATGAAAAGCATGGCGCAGGAGTTGGCGCCGCACAAAATAAGGGTAGTAAGCATCGGACCGGGCGCAATACAAACACACATTAACCAGTCCGCATGGCAAACGCCAGAGGCGCTGAACGCCCTGTTAACGCTGATCCCGTACAACCGCATTGGTCTGCCCGAAGACATCGGCCAACTCGCCGCGTGGCTGGCATCGGACCAGGCAGATTATATTACCGGCACTACCATTTTTATGGACGGCGGGATGACGCTTTATCCGGGGTTTGCGGATAATGGTTGAGATAGTTTGACCTTAAAATATTCAATCTTTTAAAAAGTAAACCTTGTTGCTGATATTAAAGGTGACAGGTATCGTGTACCTGACCCTTACGGGGTACCCGTCCTGCGTGCCGGGAGCCCATTTGGGTGAACTGGTTACAACTCTTACCGCTTCCGCATCTATTGAGGGGAATACGCTCCGCAGTACTTTTACCTTTGAAATACTTCCGTCTTTTTCGACAATGAACTGCAGGATAACTTTTCCTTGTTTGGAGGCCGCCCGGGCGTCTGCCGGATAACGGATGTTTTTACCTACATAGCTCATAAACTGGTCAATACCGCCGGGAAATTCGGGCAAATGCTCCGGTGAAGCGTATATCGAAGTATCACTGGTTGGTTTTTTTAAAGTATCCGTTTTTTGAGCATTTGCACCAAAAACGGAAAATAAGAAAAGAATTAATATCGACAGGAGCTTCATCATCACTAATTAGCCAGCGTAAAACTTACCGGCACCGCATACATTACCCTTACCGCCCTGCCGTTTTGCATACCAGGCTTCCATGGCGAGGATAATTTAACAAGCCTAACTGCTTCGTCATCACAGCCATCGCCGATGCCCCTCACCACTTTTACCTGGCTCAGCGATCCGTCCTTTTCAACTACCATGGTTACGATCACCCTTCCCTCCGTATTGTTTTCCCGTGCAGCAGCCGGATAACGCAGGTTTTTTACCAAAAACTTGTTGAACTGGCTGATGCCGCCGGGAAATTCGGGTATATGTTCCACTGATGTAAACACCATGTCGTTACTGTTCCTGGCGGAATCGGTAAGTTGGGCCTTAGCCGTTAAAAGAAATAATAGTGGAATTAAGGTTAACAGGGTTTTTTTCATATTAATCTAAGTTGATTTTTACTCAATGGTGATTTTCTTCAAATAATACATATCCGGGTCAATCACCGGCAGAGTTTTGCTTTTTACGGTTATACCCTTCGTGTTAACCACCAGCCGCTTTGTGCCGGCATCTGAGCTAATATCCAGCGGCAGCGGGATAGACATGTTTTGCAATTGAATAAGATATTCATCGCCGGGCAGCTGCTTAACATATACGTCCAGCTTGTCAACGGTATACAGGTACAAGTTGAACAGTGGTTTCAGATCCTGGCCGGCTTCCTTACTGAAAAACTGCTCCACGTCATCGGTGTTCACCAAATTATCATAGGTATATTGCGGCGAGGTGACGAACTTTTTGAGCGCAGGGAAAAACAGGCTGTCGCCCATGATATAGCGCAGCGTGTGCATAAAGAATGCGCCTTTGGCATAAATATCGTCGGTGTAGGCAGCTTCCTCGTCAATATCTTTGCCCACTATAACCGGTACCTTATTACCGATCCGGGGCGCAAAGCTTTTAAACTGGTCGATATACGCCCGTTCGCCGCCAAACTCGCGGTAGTACAGTACATCGGCAAAAGTATTTATCCCTTCATGTATCCAGTAATCGGCCCAATCCTTGGCGGTTACCTTGTTACCCCACCACTCGTGCCCGAATTCATGATGCATCAGCCAGTCGTAATCCTCGCCGCCAACTTTGGTGTAGCGAAATTTATTGCCGTAAGCCACCATGGTTTGGTGCTCCATGCCCAGGTGCGGCGTTTCAACCATGCCGATCTTTTCCTTCGCCCAGGGATATTCGCCGAAATACTTTTCCTTTTCGTGTGTTACCTTCACCAGCATGTCCAAAAAATGTTCAGCCTTATCCGCATGCTCTTTCAATACATAAAACTGCATCGGCACATGATGGCCGTCAACCGTGGTATAGTCCCTGCTCACAACTTTAAAATCGCCCACATTAAAAATAATACTGTAGTTGTTGATGGTGTAATTGGTTTTCCAATGATAGGTAGCTTTATCGCCGTGTTTGACAACACTTTGCAGTAAACCCGGCCCGGCAACCACCAGGTCCTTTGGCACGGTGATCATCATATCTACGCCTTCATTGGGTTCATCGGAAGGGTGGTCCTTACACGGAAAATACAATTTGCCGCCTGTGCCTTCCGCCGTTATCGCCATCCAGTGGTGACCGGTAGAATCTTGCGACCAAATAAACCCATCATCCCAGGGTGGTCTCACCGCTACGTGCGGTTTACCGCCGTACACCACTTTAACTACCGTACGCCCGGCGGGCAGTTCATCCGCCAGGCTGATCCGGATCATATCGTTTTTATGTTCGAAAGGCTCTTTTTTGTTATTAACGAGCACCTGTTTTACCTCCAGCGAATCGAGCAGGTCGAACAACAAAACATGCGCCGGCTGCGCCATGATGACATCGATGGTGGTATAGCCGTCAATGGATTTTTGCTCAAAATTTACATCCAGCGCAATGGTATAGTGGCGGATGTCCATGATAGCCTGCTCAGGTTTGAGTTTGCCGCCTGAGGTGAGGTGTTGCTGTGCAAAACTTCCGGTAGAAAGCAAACCGAAAAAAAGTAATAATAGACCCTTCATTTTCAAAATTATGTTTTATAACTATGTTGGATAACTTAACTTCCACCAAATTGAACCGGTATCATGTACGCCACCCTTACACTTTTGCCATTGGCAATACCTGGGTGCCATTAAGGTGATAGTTTCAGCATTCGCAAAGCCTCCGCGTCGCACTCAGTTGATATACCCCTTGCGACTTTAATGTCAGTAAGGGTACCGTTTATTTCGACGACAAATGAAAGAATGACTCTGCCGTTTATATTCTTGTCTGTACCTTTGAGAGAATTATTGTCCTTCAAGTAACTCATTAATGCCTGGATACCTCCCGGAAATTCAGG
>DASRTD010000226.1:0-8159 GCA_035656115.1 Mucilaginibacter sp. | reverse complement strand
GTCCGGAAAGTCGGAAAAGTCCGGCAAGTCCGAAAGATGCATTCGTTTCGGTTGACAATTGTGGACCATGCTTAGATTCGAGCTATCTGCGGGGAAGGCTTCGCGCAAGTTCGGACCTATGTAGCTTCGTCTTTCGGACTTTTCCGACTTTCCGGACTTTTCGGACTCCCAATCAACTAACCCGCTTCCCCTGCAACAGCATATCTATCGCATGATCCAGCGAACCGGCCTGTATCACCTCGCCGGAGTTGACGAAGAATATCTCATCCGCATTTTCAATGGTATTGAGCCGGTGGGCGATGATCACGCGGGTAGTGGTATCAGGCAGTTCATTTAAAATATCGCTGAGCAATTTCTCGGTTATCGTATCGATGTTAGCGGTTGCCTCGTCTAAAATAAGCAATTCGGGATTTCGCAAAACGGCGCGCATAAATGCGATCAGCTGCTTTTGGCCCAAACTAATGCTGTCTCCGCTCGAAGTAACTTTGGTATCCAAGCCCTGCTCAAATATGGCCAGCAAGCTGCCGAGGTTGGCTTCCTTTATGACCTGTTCAAGTTGGTCGTTGGTGTAATCGACATATTTCTCGTTGCCGTAAAGGATATTCTCCCGCACCGTGCCGGTAAACAAAAAGGGTTCCTGTAAAATAAAGCCGATCTTTTCCGTCCGTTCGGCGGCCTCGTAAGTACGGATGTCCCTACCATCCAGCAGCACGGTTCCTTTAGTTGCATCGTATAACCGCGCAATGATCGAGGCGGTAGTGGTTTTGCCACCGCCTGTAGGTCCTACCAGGGCATAGGTTTTACCGCGCTCCAGCTTAAAGCTGATGTTGTGCAGTATCTCGCGACTTTCATCATAGCTAAAATGAACATTCCTAAACTCCAGCAGCGCCGATGACGTTTCGGCATTAGTAGCCGGCAAAGTCAGCAGGTCGGTATCAAGCGCCAGTATTTGTGCTATCCTGTCCCATGCAGCCATGGCGGTTTGGAAACTTGTCCACAAGGCTGCCAATTGCCTCAGTGGGTTATAAAACTGGTTAGCATAGGAAAAATAAGTAATGAGCATACCAGGCTTAAAATCGCCTATAGAAATAAGGTAAATACCATAGGCAAACACCACCAATTGCGCAAAATTGGACAACATGCCAAAAACCGGCACGTAGCTGTTATTGGCAATGCCGGCGCCTATGGCAGTTTTATAATTGTCCTGGTTAGCCTCGTCGAACTTACGGCGGAAGTAGTCGCGGCGGTTAAAGGCGATGATGACCTTAAAATTATTCAGACTTTCCTGTATCTCGGCGCTCAGGCCGCCGACGCTCTTTAGGTTGCGTGCGTTTTTGCGTTTTACCCAGGCGGAGGTAAACCAGGTAAAGATGAGGATAACCACGGCAGGCACCAGCGTAGCCGAGCCCAGCCGGATATTCACCGACAGCAAAAATATGCCGGCACCCAGCATGGTTGAAATACTGCCGATAAACTGCATCAGCGATTGCGAAAAAAACTGGTTCACCTTATCGGTATCATTGTTGATTCGCGAGATCAGGTCTCCTGCTTTGTTCTGGTTAAAAAATCCTACCGGCAATATCTGGAGCTTGTTGAATATCGAATTTCGGAGCGTAAACAGCATGCGCTGCCCCACTCCGCCCATTAATATGGTTTGAAAATAGCTCGCAAAAAAAGCCACCGCATACATCCCCAATAAAAAGCCGCAGTTGATCAGCAGACCATGATAGTTTGGAAACTTTGTAAACAGATATTTATCAATGCTTTTGCCGATGAGATACCAGGCAAAAAGGTTTAATGCCGAATTGGTTAAAATAGCGGCCAGCGCCATCCACAAATTTTTCCGTTCATGGCTGATCAGCTGCAGCAATTTCCCCAGCGAGGACCACGTCGACGATTTTGGCGCATTAGCCTGCAGTTCATTCAGGTTATACTTCATAATTGCTGGTGCTTTGCTGCGAGTTAAAAATCTGTACATACTCAGGGCTGCTGTGCAGCAAATCGTCGTGCTTGCCGGTGGCAATGATTTCGCCTTCCATTAATAATATGATCTGGTCGTAATGCTCAACCGAAGCAATTTTTTGGGTAACGGAGATCAGCGTCAGGCCCGGGTAATTCTTTTGCACATTGGCCAGTATCTTGTTTTCGGTATGGGTATCCACGCGGGCGGTAAAATCATCCAGCAAAAGAACTTTCGGATCGATAGCCAGCGCGCGGGCAAGCATGATGCGTTGCTTCTGCCCTCCGGAAAGGCTGGAGCCGCGTTCGGAAACTACCGTGCTCAGTTTTTCGGGCAGGGCATCGATGAAATCTTTCAATTCGGCTGTTTCAATAGCTTTTTCAAGCGATTGGTCAGTAACCGTATCGCTGAAGGCTATATTCTCGCGAATGCTCATGTTAAAAATGATGCTGTCCTGGAAGACGAAGCCCACCTGGCTGTGGAACGATTCGCTATCGTAATCGTTAATGCTTTTTCCATCGAATAAAATCTCACCCGAGTTTGGTTTGATCAAACCAGTAAGCAAATAAAGCAACTGCGACTTACCGGCGGCCGTCGGGCCGATAATGGCTATCTTTGAGCCGGGCTTCACGGTAAACGAAACTTCTTTCAGCGCTGGTTTTTGACCATATATGACTAAGATGTCCTTCACTTCAATTTCGCCGCGAAGTAGCTCAACGATGGTGCCTTTATCGGAGGTATCCTGCGCCTGCAGTACCATGTTGATGCGGGCAAACGAGGCGGTGGCCGCCGCAATGATATTGCTCATGAACCCGATAACAAAAATGGGAAAAATGAGCATCGACAAATAACTGTTGAAGGCGGCAAAATCGCCAAAACTCATGCTCCCCGAAATAAAGAAATGCCCGCCCAGGGCGAGGATAGTAAGCGTAGCGATGTTGGCGGTGAACGTAATGACTGGTATCAAGCCGGCAAATAGTCTTAAAATTCCAAACCCAATTTCCTTCGCCTCTGCATTGGCCCTTAAAAATTTGTCGAACTCCAGCTGCTGCGAATTGATAACACGTATCAATGCCGATCCTAAAATACTCTCGTTGATGACTTTATTGAGCCAGTCGATCACCTCGCGGCTTTTTTTGAAAAGCGCCCGCACCCGTTTCAGAACATAGGCAAACGTTCCGCCGATGATCGGGATGATGGCTATAACGCAAAGCGCCAGTTTCCAGTTAATGGTCAGCAATAAAATACTGCCTCCTATCAACGTAAATACTGAAGAGATGATACTCACCAGCGCCTGCGATACGTACATTTTTATGGAATCGACATCCGAGGTCAGATTGGTCAGTAATTTTGCGGGGCTGATGCCTTCAATAAAAATATTACTCTGCCGGGATATCTTATCCGAAAGACGGCTGCGCAGGTCGCGTGCCACTTTTTCGGACGTATAGGTTTGAACAATGGTTTGCAGATATGCAAAAACGAAAATGATAAACACAGCCACCGAAAACTTGACCAGCGTTGGGTTGACGTTAAATTTGGTATGTGCAAACAGCGTATGCACATAATCATCGATACCGTGCTGGATGATCTTGGGCAGCCATAAGTTAACGCCGTTGGTAAACAGCGCAAACAGGATCAGTAACACCAGCAGCCCGCGATAAGGCGTTAAAAGGCTGAAAATGCCGGGTTGTTTTGGTTTTTTCTCTGGTTTCTCCATTCGGCAATCAATGATCTTTAATAATCGAGCGTAAAAATAATCGCTGTTTTAATGGTTTGGCTTGATTATGCAGAATATTTTTTTCGGCATCAGAAATTGTGAAATATACCGTTTGCCATAAACAGGCAGCTCTTATTGGAGACGATTGGGGAGGGGGAATATTTTACGGCCTGGTGGATTTGTAGACGCAATATTTTGCGTCTCCGGAACGAAATGCCGGTCATCACCTGTCGTGGAAGACGCGATGTATCGCGTCTCTACGTGGTATGCACCAATTGAAATATCGTATATAAATGATGCGCCT
Source organism: Mucilaginibacter sp. (assembly GCA_035656115.1). GTDB lineage: Bacteria > Bacteroidota > Bacteroidia > Sphingobacteriales > Sphingobacteriaceae > Mucilaginibacter. The sequence goes on along the minus strand of DASRTD010000226.1, from coordinate 4,178 downwards.
CATGCAGCAGGAAAAACTCCGTCCACTCCAAAACGGTTAATTTGCCGTATTTAGGGTGTATGCCCATGAGTTCGAGTTTGTCGGCGGGCAAATGGGTGATTAGTTGAAAAATTGTCTCCCTGTCGCGCGATATCTTTTTCAACAGTTCATAGGGCGTAAAGGCGCAGTATATTTCAAATTCGTCGTCATCCTCGGCCCGGTAAGCTGCGAATACGGGCTGGTCTATCGTCAATATTTTATGTATCCGATCGAGGAAAACCGGCTGATACTTAGCCAGGTGAGCAATATTTTCGTGGATGCTCCATTTTTCTTTAACCACCTCGCGCTGTATCTGCCTGTTGTTTAACTTAATAATCAGGGCGGCAATGGTTTTATGCTGTTCCTTCAGACGTTGTGTTAATGATGGGTAGATCATACTGGCTTTTCTACGTTTTTCTGTTGGAAATGGTTGAATTTTGCCGGTTAAAATTTATGGTCGGGAATAGTGAGTATGTACCCCGCGGGGTTATTGCTCAATCACAATCTGATCTTCTTTCATTCCCAACTCAAGCAAATCCTTTTTCATCTCCGCAACAAACTCATCAGGGCCGCAGATGTAGGCATATTCGGTTTTGTCGGTGATATATCTGCTGATCATTTCTTTATCAATGCGGCTGCCATAAGCTCCCGGCGCCGTCGGGTTGGAAATAACATCGATATGGTTTTGTCCCAGCATTTCGTCCAGCTCATCCTTTAAAATAACATCCTCTTCGGTGTGATTTGCAAACAGCAAAACGTTCCCCGCTAACCGGATGTCTTTTTTCAATTGCCGGAGGATCGAAATAAAAGGTGTTATCCCCGCGCCGCCGGCTATAAACAGTCCCGGTCCCTGGTAATTTATCGCCCCAAAAACCTCGTGCAGGATCAACTCATCGCCAGGCTTGATATCCAGCAGTTTTTTGGTCATGCCCTTATAAATTTTGATGGTAAACTCCAGGTGGTCATCAGTGTTCAGGCAGGTGAAAGTGAACGGGTGCAGATCATCTTCAAGCCCGGGTTTGTTGATCGAAACATCGGTCGCCTGGCCGGATATGAACGAATATCCTTTGGGCTTTTCAAGCGTAAACCGTTTTACGTTATGGGTTACAAATTCGGTTTTCAATACTTTAACAGTGTATTTTTCCATTTTCGGTGAGCTAAGTTCATCCTATAACATTATTCGGCTGATAAGGTGTTAAAAGCAGAAGCTCAAATTTACAAGATTATATGATTGTAAATTAACCAATATGTTTACCTTTTTTTGATACAGAAAAAAGTATATTGCCGCCAATTATAACACCGCTGTTTTTTGTATAAAAGGCCTGTTCCCGGCCGATGATATGTGAAATGAAAGCCTTTTTAAACGAAGATTTTTTACTCGAAACCAAAACTGCACAGCGCCTGTACCACGAATACGCGGCCGGTATGCCAATTATCGATTACCACTGTCACCTACCACCAAAACAAATAGCTGAAGACACCAATTTTGAAAATCTTACACAAATTTGGCTCCTGGGCGACCATTACAAGTGGCGGGCCATGCGGGCAAATGGAATAGACGAAGCTTACATTACCGGCAATAAAAACGATTGGGGAAAATTTGAAGCCTGGGCCGCAACGGTCCCTTATACGCTCAGAAATCCGTTATACCACTGGACGCATTTGGAGTTGCAGCGTTATTTTGATATTAAAGAGATATTATCGCCAAAAACCGCCAAAAAGATTTATGACGCGTGCAGCGAAAAGCTGCGGTCGCCGGAGTACAGCGTACGAAACCTTATTAAAAAAATGAAGGTGGAAGTGATTTGCACAACGGACGACCCTGCCGATAACCTGGCATATCACCAAAAAATAAAAAACGATGGTTACACGGTAGAAGTGCTGCCAGCTTTCAGGCCAGATAAAGCGATGCAGGCTGAAAATCTTAGGGCGCTGAATAATTATATTGACGAACTGCAGCATATTACCGGGTCGGACATTGTTGATCTTGATATTTACCTGGCGGTTTTGCATCGCCGGCATCATTTTTTTGCGGCTAATGGTTGCAAAGTGTCCGATCATGGTTTGGAGCATTTATATGCGCATAACTATACCGAAGCGGAGGTCAGGACTATTTTTAAAAAGATCAGGGCGGAAAAGGAGCTCTCGCACGACGAGGTCGTCAAATTTAAATCGGCCATGTTGTATCATTTCGCCATTTGGGACAGCGACAAAAACTGGGTGCAGCAATTCCATTTAGGCGCTCTCAGAGACAACAACACCCGGGCGCTGAGTGATAACGGCCCGGATACCGGCTATGATTCTATCGGCGATTTTGCCCAGGCCCGGCCTTTGTCCAAATTTTTAAACCGGCTTGAGGCCGAAGGGCGTCTCGCCAAAACCATATTATACAACCTCAATCCCACAGATAATGAGCTTTTTGCCACGATGGCCGGCAACTTTAACGATGGAGCGGCACCGGGTAAGATGCAATTCGGATCGGCCTGGTGGTTTTTAGATCAAAAAGATGGGATGAACCGGCAGCTCAACGCTTTATCGAACATGGGTTTGCTAAGCCGCATGGTTGGAATGCTTACCGACTCGCGCAGCTTCCTATCCTACCCTCGTCACGAATACTTCAGGCGGATATTATGCAACTTGTTTGGTAATGACATAGAGAATGGCGAACTTCCGGGAGATTTGGAATGGACGGGCAAAATCATACAGGACATCTGTTATTACAACGCCAAAAATTATTTTGGTTTTGATCAAATATGAGCCAGCTTTCAAAAGGTCGAAAATCCGGTTCCATTCTTTCCTTCGGCGAACTGCTTATCCGTTTGTGCCCTGATGCCGGCGGAAAATGGCTCAACAGCTGCCAATTACCTTTTTACATCGGGGGCGCTGAGTTGAATGTGGCTAATGCGCTCACCTTATGGGGTTTGCCTTCAAAATATTTTACGGCGCTGCCTGGCAATGAAATATCGGCACAAATAATAAGTTACCTGCAAAAAAGAAACATCGATACCTCGGCAATTCGTTTTGGCGGCGACCGTATCGGCCTGTATTTTTTAACCACCGGGCAGGACATCAAAAACAACGGCCTCGTTTACGACCGTGCCGGCTCGTCGTTTTCAACACTGAAAACAGGGATGATCGATTGGGACGAAGTTTTACAGGGCGTCGGCTGGTTCCACTTTAGCGCAATATGCCCTGCAATCGGTCAAAATGTTGCCGATGTATGTATGGAAGCGCTGCAGGCGGCTGAAAAAAAAGGGATAACTATTTCTGTCGATTTAAATTACAGGGCAAAATTATGGCAGTACGGTAAATCGCCAATGGAGGTGATACCCGGCCTGGTAAAACATTGCGACCTGGTAATGGGCAACATCTGGGCGGCTGAAAAAATGCTTGGCATTAATTTAATACCACCTGTTCACGAATCAGGGTTAAAGAGTGCATATCTGAAAGAATCTCTAAGGATATCTCAGATTTTAATGATTAAATATCCAAAATGTAAGGCCGTCGCAAATACTTTTCGGTTCGATATTACGAATGATATAAAATATTATACAACTTTGTACACCGGTAACCAATTATACCAATCGCATGAATATCAAACCGGGTCGGTAGTCGACAAAGTCGGTAGCGGAGATTGCTTTATGGCGGGCCTTATTTTTGGTTTTTACAACGATACCGCGCCGCAGGAACTGCTTGACTTTGCCACGGCAGCAGCATTTGAAAAGCTATTTGTGAAGGGTGATGCGATTGATAAAACGGCTGATGAAATAAAAAAAGCGATAAAATGAAATTAAAAAAAGCGGTGCTGAACAGCATACTGAGCCAGGGAATGCTGCCTTTGTTTTACTGTGAGGATACAGAGGTAAGCATACAGGTGGCCCGAACGCTATATAAAGCAGGCGTGCGGGTGCTGGAATATACTAACCGGGGTAAACAGGCGCTTGACAATTTTAAGGCGCTGAAAAAAGTACAAAAGAAGGAGTTGCCCGATCTGAACATCGGGATCGGCACCATTAAAAACATATCAGAGGCAGAGGCATTTATCGATGCCGGGGCTGATTTTATCGTTGCACCCATCATCAGCGGTGAAGTTGCCAAAGTGGCGCATAAACACAAATTACTTTGGGTACCCGGTTGTATGACACCAACAGAAATATATG
>DASRTD010000225.1:0-5336 GCA_035656115.1 Mucilaginibacter sp. | reverse complement strand
TAGGCATTGGCCGCAGCACTGGCACCAAACTGATCTCGGCTGGCGGTAATGTTAAAAATCCCGGTGTTTACGAAATTGACCTGGGCTTGCCTGTTGAAGAGTTTATGTTTTCGGACGAGTATTGCGGCGGCGTAGCCAACGGCAAAAGGTTAAAGGCCGTAGTAGCGGGCGGTTCTTCCGTACCCATCCTGCCGGCAAACCTGTTCCTGAAAACCATTAATAATGAACCCAGGCTAATGAGTTATGAATCACTGGCCGACGGCGGTTTTGTTAGCGGCACGATGCTCGGATCAGGCGGTTTTATCGCCTATGACGAAGACCAGTGCATCGTTCGCAATACCTGGAACTTTACCCGCTTTTATCACCATGAAAGCTGCGGGCAATGTTCGCCATGCCGTGAAGGCACTGGTTGGATGGAAAAAGTACTGCACAGGCTGGAATACGGCCATGGCAAAATGAGCGACATCGACCTGCTGGTGGATGTTGCGAAAAAAATTGAAGGAAATACCATTTGTCCATTGGGTGATGCGGCTGCCTGGCCCGTAGCCAGCGCGATCCGGCACTTCAGGGATGAATTTGAATGGCACGTGACCAACCCTTCGGAGGCGGTAGCAAGAAATTTTGGACTGGCGCATTACGCCGATCCGCTGCCGAAAAAGGAAGTGGTGGCATAAGCCCCACCTAAACCCTCTCCGCCAATTGGCGGAAGAGCTTTAAAAGGACAGGTTAAAAGAGAATAACCTTTGTCATTCTGAGCGACAGCGAAGAATCTTGAAGAGCAGAACGGGCGGTTAGATGCTTCGTTTCTCAGCATGACAAAAAACAAAAAGACGTTATAAAATATCAATGAAAGTAACCATAGATAACATTGCCATTGATGTAGAACCAGGGACAACCATACTGAATGCCGCAAGGCAGATCGGGGGGGATATTGTTCCGCCGGCCATGTGTTATTACTCCAAGCTGAAGGATAGCGGCGGTAAATGCCGTACATGTTTGGTTAAGGTGAGCAAAGGTTCGGAGAAAGACCCGCGCCCAATGCCAAAGCTCGTGGCCTCCTGCCGCACAACGGTAATGGACGGCATGGAAGTGCAAAACATCACTTCGCCGGAAGTTATTGAGATGCGTAAGGGTATCGTGGAAATGCTGCTGATCAACCATCCGCTGGATTGCCCTATTTGCGACCAGGCCGGCGAGTGCGACCTGCAAAACCTCGGTTTTGAACACGGCGCAGCGAAAACGAGGTACGAGTTTGACCGCCGTACTTTTGAAAAAATCGATATTGGTGATAAAATACAACTGCACATGACACGCTGCATCCTGTGCTACCGCTGCGTTTTCACCGCCGACCAGATCACCAATCATCGTTACCACGGCATTTTAGACCGTGGCGACCGCTCGGAAATATCGACCTACATTCAACAATCAGTTGACAATGATTTTTCGGGAAATGTGATCGATGTTTGCCCGGTCGGCGCTTTAACCGATAAAACTTTCCGCTTTAAAAACCGCGTTTGGTTTACCAAACCGGTTGAGGCCCACCGCGATTGCGATCACCCTAACTGCAACGGCAAAGTAACATTATGGTATAAAGGCGAGGAAGTGTTACGCGTTACCGCACGCAAAGATAAGTATGGCGAGGTAGAGGAATTTATATGCAATACTTGTCGTTTTGATAAGAAAAAAACATCGGATTGGGTGATCGAGGGGCCGCGGCACGTGGCGCATACTTCGGTGATCAGCTCCAATCACTATGATTTCATACCGCTGCCGGTGGTTAAAACCAACCTGGTATTGCAGGAGGCTAATAAAGAACAGTTTGAACGAGACACACGCTTATAATGGGACTTGCAGACATATTAATCAAATTCGGGCTGATAGTGATTATCTTCCTGATCAGCCTGGTTATCGCCATGTATTCCACTTATGCTGAGCGCAAAGTAGCGGCATTTATGCAGGACAGGATCGGGCCTGACCGTGCCGGAAAATGGGGTATACTACAGCCCCTTGCCGATGGTGGTAAAATGTTTTTGAAGGAAGAAATAATCCCGACCAACGCCAACGCATTCCTCTTTATTGCGGGGCCATCGCTGGCCATCCTGGTATCCTGTATCGGAACAGCTGTTATTCCATGGGGACAACAGCTCATCATCGGTTCGCACGTGATCGACCTGCAGGTAACTGACGTTAACGTAGGCATCCTGTACATTTTCGGCGTCGTTTCGCTGGGTGTTTACGGTATCATGATCGGCGGCTGGGCATCGAATAACAAATACTCGCTGCTGGGGGCCATCCGCGCAGCTTCGCAAAATATCAGCTACGAAATTGCGATGGGACTGTCCATCATCGCCCTGTTGATGACCACGGGAACTCTGAGCCTTCGCCATATTGCCGAGCAGCAGTCGGGCTTCTGGCATGGACACTGGTTTACCTGGAATGTTTTCAGCCAGCCACTGGGCTTCCTGATATTCATTATTTGCGCATTTGCGGAAACCAACCGTTCTCCATTTGATTTACCAGAGTGCGAAACCGAACTTGTAGGCGGCTACCATACCGAGTATTCGTCGATGAAACTGGGCTTTTACCTGTTTTCGGAATACATCAACATGTTCGTATCCGGCGCGGTAATGGCCACCTTATATTTTGGCGGTTATAATTTTCCATTTATGCACCATATTCATTCGCCAAACCTGGTGGCCGTTTTGGGCATAGTGGCATTGTTCGCGAAAATATTTTTCTTCATTTTCTTTTTCATGTGGGTACGCTGGACCATCCCCCGCTTCCGTTACGACCAATTAATGGACCTGGGCTGGAAAGTGCTGATCCCATTGTCAATTGCCAATATCGTTATCACGGGTATTTGGATCACTTATTTTTAACAGACAGAGAGGTTATAAATGGAACCATTAAGCAATAAAAGAAAAGTAATTGAATCAAAGCCGCTCAACTTTTTTGAAAGGATTTATCTGCCTGCAATACTAAAAGGGCTTTCAATTACTATAAAACACTTTTTCAAGAAGCCGGTAACCATCCGCTACCCCGAAGAAAAACGCGAATACTCGGAGAATTTCCGCGGGTTGCATTCGCTCAAACGGGATGAGCAGGGCCGTGAGCGCTGTACCGCATGCGGTTTGTGTGCTTTATCATGTCCGGCAGAAGCCATTACCATGATCTCTGCCGAGCGCAAGAAAGGCGAAGAAAACCTTTACCGCGAAGAAAAATATGCTGCGGTTTACGAGATTAACATGCTGCGCTGCATTTTTTGCGGCTTGTGCGAAGAGGCATGCCCCAAAGAAGCCATTTACCTGGACGGCCCGCATGTACCTTCGGATTATTTGAGAAAAGATTTTATATACGGTAAAGACAAATTAGTCGAGGCGCCCTTAAATCAATAAAGAAGTTTTATACATTTGCCCTACTCTTTCCAGGGGTAAAGGTATTTTGCAAACACAACCATGAGTACATTTTACTTCGTCGCATTTTTGTCCATATTTTTCTCCATACTGGTTATCACTGCGAAAAACCCTGTACATAGTATACTTTACCTGATACTTACCTTTGCCACGTTCACCGTTCATTATATTTTGATGAATGCGCAGTTTGTGGCTATCGTAAACTTCATTGTTTACATGGGGGCTATCCTGGTATTGTTCCTGTACACGCTGATGCTGATTAACCTGAACAAGGAATCGGAACCGCAAAAATCAAGTTTCATCAAAATTATCGGCTTTGTTGCCGGCGCATGTTTTTTAGTAGCCGTCATCGCTGCTTTGAAAGCATATAAAACATCACAATTAGTTGTCCTGCAAGACCCCAACCTGGGCCTGGTAAAAAACCTGGGGAAAATATTGTTTAATGAATATTTACTGCCATTTGAAGTATCGTCTATCCTGTTGCTATCAGCCATGGTAGGTGCGGTTTTACTGGCAACCAAAGACCCAAAAACAACCTGATGAAGACTTTAAACGACGCCATACAAGCCATACCGCTTAATCATTACATTCTGCTCTGCTCGATCATTTTTTCGATCGGGGTGATCGGCGTGCTGATCCGCCGCAATGCTATCGTGATCTTTATGTCGGTTGAGTTGATGCTCAACTCCGTAAACCTGCTGCTGACCGCTTTCTCGGTTTACCGGGGGGATGCAACCGGGCAGGTATTTGTGTTTTTTATTATGGCACTGGCAGCAGCCGAAGTAGCAATTGGTTTGGCGATCATCGTAATGATCTATCGCAATACCAATTCGATTGATATAAATGTTTTGAACAGGTTGAAGTGGTGATCCCCTAACCTCCGCCTGTAGGCGGAGGAACAGGAGGAAGGATTAAAAATAAATAACAACAACAATATTTCCCTACCAGGGATTGAAGGGTTTTATGAACAATTACATTTGGCTTATTCCGATATTACCGTTAGCGGGTTTTATAATTAACGGTATTGGCCGCAACACACTGCCCAAAAGCGTGATCGGCTTTTTGGGCTGTTTAACGGTATTGATTTCGTTCGGTTTAAGTTTGGCTGCTTTTTTACAGGTTAAAAGCACCGGTGCACCTATCGATGTTAAGGTTTATGACTGGTTTGCGATAGGTGATTTCCATTTTCCGGTTGCATTTCTGATCGACCAACTAAGCTCATTGATGCTGCTCATTATAACTGGCGTGGGTTTCCTGATCCATTTGTATTCGGTAGGTTATATGAAGGGTGACGACGGTTTCGGCAAGTTTTTCGCCTATCTTAATCTGTTCGTGTTCTTTATGCTGCTGCTGGTGATGGGCTCCAACTACGTGATCATGTTCATCGGCTGGGAAGGTGTAGGGCTTTGCTCTTATCTGCTTATCGGCTTTTGGTATACCAATCCTGCTTATGCGGACGCCGCTAAAAAGGCCTTTATCATGAACCGTATCGGCGATTTGGGCTTTATTTTCGGCGTGTTCCTTTTATTAAAATATTTCGGCAGCACCAGTTTTGCCGAGATTTTTAGTCATGCCGGTACACAACAATATTCGGCGGTGCCTTACATGCTGATCACCATCCTGTTATTTGTGGGCGCTGTGGGTAAATCAGCACAGCTGCCATTGTTTACCTGGTTGCCTGATGCAATGGCCGGCCCAACCCCCGTATCCGCGCTTATCCACGCCGCAACGATGGTTACAGCCGGCGTTTATATGGTGGCCCGTTCAAACATTTTGTTTACGCTGGCGCCTGCTACGATGCATATTGTGGCTATTTTAGGCCTTGCCACGGCCGTGGTGGCGGCAATTATCGCCTTAACGCAAACGGATATTAAAAAGGTTTTGGCTTATTCAACGGTTTCGCAACTGGGCTATATGTTCCTG
>DASRTD010000224.1:0-12164 GCA_035656115.1 Mucilaginibacter sp. | reverse complement strand
AGTGGTGCTCATATGCTTTTCACAAAGAAACACCGCTCAATGCCTTTAACACGGCCTTGAATAGCTGAACTTATTCCCTCTTTATCAACAACTTGTTAATATCTACACTGATTTTTACTGTTTCTTATGCGTCAGCCCTGGGTAAGTGTTCAGTGTTACAAGAGGTGGCGGGTGGGATTTTGAATTGGGCTTATCTTCCTGGATTAGTCTGGTAATACCATCCTCTACTGTTCTTCTGATCTTTTTATAGAATGTGCCTTCGTCGGTGCCAGGATTTACATTCAAAAAATAGGTTAGGTGATATTGGTAAAATTTTTTAAACTCCGACTCCCGCCGTTCATAGACATTATGCAAGAAATGACGGTCATAGTTGCCAGGCCACCAGGAATAAGCTCCACCAATGTCGAAAGGGTGTTGTGGTTTCTGAAAGCGGCGGACAGGTTTGAAGTATTCTTTCATAGGAAAAGGGTAAAAAGACAAAATTATAATATTTGAAATTTATAAAGTACCGCAGATTGCACAGTGATTTGTACGAACTTAAATGATGCTACATCAAAAGAATCACTAAGTTTGTCAGTCAGCAAAAAACCAAAGCAAGCGCCATTCATGTAACGAAATTGTATCGATAACTGTCTTACTCCAGATGATCGAGATATTCCAGGATATAAAAAAGACCTATGTTTTTTCCCAAGCAAGCCTTGCCCTGACCGACTTTATTGAGTTTTACGGGGAGACGTGCCCGGAAAAAACCAGTAAGTACCTTCAGGGCAACGCCTATACGATCAGAATGTTTCCCAGCTGGACGCCAACATTTTATATCAACCTCGGCACAGCCTACCAGATGTCGGTAGGTAATCAATTACATACCATCGGAAGTGCGGACGACGTACTGATCGCCAGGAACAATATCGTTGAACGTTTCAACCAGCCTGACGATCATATCTTTATCGTGAAGTTCCATCCCGGCTGCTTGGAAGCTTTACTGGGCTATAGCCAGGCAAGTCTCAATCAAGGGACTGTTGACCTGCGCTTACTGCTGCCCACTGTTTGTTTGAAGAATCTAAAGCGCGCCGGGACGTTTGCAGAAAGATGTTTGCTGATGGACCGTTATTTGGAGCAACTTTCCGGCAGCGCGGGCAATAAAAAGATTTGTTCCGACGTGGTCAGGCAGGCCACCGACGATTACCTGGCTGATCGTACCATGCTGAGCAATGGCCGCCTATCGGAAAAATATTTTACGACCTCTAAAACGCTATACCGTTATTTTATCAAAGCAACGGGGGCTTCGCCCAAACAGTATTTCTCGGGTTTAAGGGCCAGGCTCGCCTTAGCCGAATATGTTAAGGTCCCGCGGCAATTCGATCCTTATCCATTCGGGTATTTTGATCGCAGCCATTTTTATAAGGACGTGCGGAACTTCACCGGCCAGAAGCTTTCCGGACTAAACTGAAAAATGTCCTTTTTTTACTTTACCGGTTAAATGTTGTTACGGTTCTTTGCAGAATGAAAGCAGCAATTAAAATATTTCTTATACTATTGAGTTCCAATATTCCGGGATTTTGCTGGTCACAAAGCTATAAACCGGTTATCGAATGGAAACACTTTTATCCTGCCGATCCAAGGCTGATCGTTAAATCCGGCTACCTGGTCGTACCGGAAAACAGGCAGCATCCTGATAGCAAAAAAATAAAGGTAGCCTTTATTTTTCTGCGCCGGCCAGACCAAAGCGCGACAAAAAATGTGTCGCTTTACACGGTTGGTGGTCCGGGTTACAGTACCATTAACGGCATTGATAGTATGGGCTACGAATTCGGTTACTTGAAGTTCGGCGGGACCGTCATGTTTGACCAGCGCGGCACCAAAATGTCCGAACCATGCTTAGCCTGCGGTGAGATCGATGAGGCAATCAGAAGGAGTTATGCGGAGGGTAAAAGCCAGGACAGCCTGGTGCTGCAGGCCGTGAAAGATTGCCGCAAAAGACTGACGGGACAAGGCATCGACCTTTCCGCCTATAATACGCTGGAAGCGGCAGAAGATATCAACGACCTGCGTAAGACATTGGGATTAGACTCGCTAAACCTCATCGGTTTGTCTTATAGCGGCGGGCTGATGCTGACCGTCGCCCGGAACCACCCGGAGGCCGTGAAAACGCTGATATTGCGGTCGCCATTGCCCGGCTTTGTGAATTATGACGAAAGCGGGCTGATCAATTTTACCGAGGCGCTTGAGCAGGTTTTTGAAAATTGCAGGCTGGACTCAGCTTCCGAGCTTTATTCCGGCCTTAAGGAGCGGTTCCATCAATATTTTACGTCGGTCACCGGCAAGAAGTTCAAACTAAGGTACTTGCCAAAATCTGCAAAGGACAGCGTAACCATTACCTATGATAAAAGCGACCTGCTGGATGTAATCGATGGCATGCTCAGCAGCGGCGAGGTCAAAGGCGTCCCCAGGGTCATGCTCGATCTGATGGCAGGAAAACATCAGCGTTATATCAATGATATGATGGATGGCTATTACAGCGGCAACATCGCTATTTCCACGGGCATGCGCTATTCCGCATTCTGTTCCGAGCAAACCGATTTTGCCAACCTGGCTTTGCAAAAAAGTCAGGACACGATATTGCCCTGGCTTTCCGGTTATCGTTATAACGATGTTACGCCTGCCATTTGCCGTTGCTGGAATGTTCCGCGGGAACCAGCGGAGGTTAAAACGCCGGTGTTCAGTTCCGTGCCGGCGCTCATTGTTGGCGGCGACGCCGACCCGGGCTGCAGCATCCAATATAACCGGTTGATCAAGCGTACACTGCCAAACGCGCAGCTCCTGATCCGGCACAATGAGGGGCATGGCAGCGGGTTCAAGGTTAATGGAGTCGATTACCTGGAAATGTTCCTGGCCCATCCGTATCAAAAGCTCGTATCCCAATCCAAAGACCTGCGCATTGAATAACCGGATAATCGTTAAAGGGCTGCTGCCATTGTTAACCATCATATGGCTTTGGCGTACAAACGGTAATTGCGATACCATACCGCGATATAACCGTTTGCTCGACCGTATCGTCAAGAGCAGCGGCTATGGTTTGGCTGGCAGCCCTGGTCTCAGCGTGGAGGTCATCAGGGATGGTAAGATCATTGCCGCCCGGTCTTATGGCCTGGCTGACCTGTCATCCGGTGCCCGCATTTCGTCAGCCACGAATTTTCGTATCGCCTCGGTCAGCAAACAATTTACCGCCATGGCTATCCTGATCTTGCTTGAACAAGGGAAGCTCAGCCTGGACAATACCCTAACAGACTTTTTTCCCGGTTTTCCTGCCTATGGCCATGCGATCACCATACGCCAATTGCTGAACCACACCTCAGGCATTCGGTCCTATGAACAATTCATCGATGAATACCGCCATACGCAGATCAGCGACCAGGACGTGTTGCACGTACTGGAACAACAAAAAGACGGTTACTTTCTGCCGGGCGCGGATTACCGTTACAGCAACTCGGGCTATGTGCTGTTAGCGCTGATCGCCGAACACGTTTCCGGGCAGTCTTTCGCTGACTTTATGCGTCAGCATATTTTTTTACCGCTGCACATGGACCAATCGTTCGTTGTTGGTTCCGTACCCCAAAAGATACCTAAACGGGCTTACGGTTACAGCAAGGTTGGCGACCATTGGATTAAAACAGATCAAAGCGTTACCAGCGCGACCTACGGCGATGGCGGCGTTTATTCTTCTGTAGCGGATCTTTACAAATGGGATCAGGCGCTCTACAGCAATCGATTGGTTTCAAAGCCCACCATGGCACTCGCCTTTACGCCGGGCACTTACGGTAACGAAAAAAAATCACATTATGGCTTTGGATGGGGTATCGATACCGTCAATGGCTACCGTAAACTTTCACATGAAGGCGCAAGCATTGGTTTTCGGAGTTATATCCTCAGGCTGCCGGAGCAGCGGTTTTCCGTGATTGTGCTGATGAACTACGGTGATGGCGACCCGGTTCGCGTCGCCAATGCAATAACAAGGACCTTCTTTCCGGCTATAGCACCAGCAATGCCAGGGCCAGTCAAATTAAGTCAGGCCGCTTTGAGCGCCTTCTCCGGTTTCTATCAGGTTAGGGGAAAACTGAACGAAATCAAGGCGGTGCATGGAGGCTTAAACTGGACAGGCATCATCGATCAGCCGATCAGGCTATCCGCGCAGAATAGCACCACATTCTTTTATACCGATGCCGACCTGAACCCTGAAGGAAGTTACCGCGTGCGTTTTCAAAATGGCGGTTTTTCATTTGAGGTGGATGGACGCGAGGCGTTCAAAGGCACATATATCTGCGGAGATCTAACGCGCGTGGATCCGTTAATTAAGCCGCCGATCTCTTCCGCCCGGATCAGGTATATCCTCCAGTTACTGGCCAAGGGAGGCACGGCGCCCGAACGAGCGCACATCATCACTGAGCAGCTTCGTTCCGATGCCGAAACCTCGCCCCGCCATGAATTTGATGATGTAATTAACATCTATTATTTACAAGCAAAAGAAGTCCGGCCAAAGCTATTGTCCCGTTTAGATCAGGATATTTCACAAATTCTGTTTGTTAACGCAACTACAAAAAAGAGTACATTTCTTGTTGCCTTGTTTTTAACCGAAAACAAATTTGTAGCTGATGCACAACTGATCAGTAGCAACCAGGATGATTCAACGCGCCACAGTAAATGAAAATCTTGCGCAATTCAAAAAGAAAAATGCCATAATTCACCAATTCCAGGACAATAACCTCATGGATACCGTCGCTCGTTCTTCAAAATAATGGCTATGCCGCCAATTTGGTCTATTTGGCTCCAAGTGGTGTTCCATAACCAATGAACATGGTATAGAAGCGTTTTAAAGCATCCAACTTTGTATTTCATTTATTTTGTGTAATAAATTGTGGTTTTACAGGTAATATGATTATCTTTATATTATAAGCGATAGCGATTTTTGGTGGGTTTTGGCGGTGACCTATTCGGTGACCAGGGAAAAACCTTCAAAATATAAAATGCTGGTTTAGAGGAAATAACTGTAAAATAAACTCAAAGTTATTGTTCCCTCTCTCTCCGCCAAATCAATTTATTGCCCGGCTTCGCCGGGCATTTTTGTTTTTACAGCGTTGCCAAACAAAGGTTGAGCATAAGCTGCAAAACAAAAACGACAAGTGAGCGACGGCGAACAGGCGAAAAATAGATTTTAGCCTCCCTGTAGAGATCAACGAAGTTAATCCCTCTTTCCGCAAATTATATTTCAAAACATACGAAAAACGCCTTGAATCATTGATTTATGGCGTTTTTTTCTTTCGGTCGCTTCAAATAAAGCCGTGATATGCGGACTTGTATGCGTTAATCCTGATTTACCGCCCGGATCATAAACCTCAACGGCACATAGAAAACAGTCGGCAAATTAAAACCGCCTTTGTTAAGATTTTCATGCCAATAAACTTTTATGAAATCGAAATGGGACTATTTGATCAGTAATTGCGCTAATCCCTGTGCATACCACCTGGCCATGTAATCATTTGGGTGAAGGGGGTTTACCAGGCAGTCTTTTGCTTTTTTTTGATCGTGAATTGCACTACTTATGTCATACATATCCAGTTTGATTATTCCTGTTGCCTCCATTTGGGCTAAAACATGACTATAACCCTCTAAATTTCCCTCGTAAAAGGATTTATTTTTATCACTGTCCAAAACATAATCCGGATCAAATTTCATGTTCGATAAAAGCAGAAATTCCGCTTTAGGGTTCGCGGTTTTTATTTTTTTGATGATTGTTTGTATATAGCCTTTGAATTGATTGGGCGTTAAGCGCCAGAAGTCATTCATGCCGAAATCCAGGATCACCAGATCGGGTTTAAGGGGATTGACATACTTGTCAGCGTATTGCGCGCCCCAATCAACCACCGAGCCGGGGAGTCCTGCGTTATAAAGTTTAATATCATTGTAACAATATGCTTTGCGAAGCTGGCGTGCAAACAGGTCGACATAAGTTGGCATGTAGGGTGCCACGGCGTCGTAGCTGCTTACATCCATCCCCCTGGTAATACTCATGCCAAAAGCGACAATTTTAAACGGCTTTTTTGCCTTTAATTTAGCCAAAGTATTCGGCATCTGTCCACCTTTATATTCAGGGGCCGGGCCGTTCCATTTATCTTTATGGGTATAAGTAACCACCACCCATTGCGACTGTGTATCATACCAGGCCAAGTCCTTTTTGGTATCAAATGAAGTATCAGCCCTGAAAGGCATGCCTGAATTTTCAGTCCTGGTAATTACCTTGCCGTTTAGGGCATAATCAGTTCCGGCTGCATAGGAGGTGCTCTGATCGAATTTCTTTACCGCTAATATCTTTGAAGGCATAAACAAAAGCTTCCCTTCTGCAGACTTCCCGTTTACCGAATACAACAAAACCGTTTCATTATAAATTGTATCGGAGCGCCAGAAAGGCTCCATGTACTGATCAAGGTTGCAAAGCGGTTGATGTTTCGTTTTTGGCTCACCGATATTAGTTTCGATGCTAAAGTCGTCCGCATAAACAAAGCCCTTACTATTGGCATCATTTTCAACGCCGATCTCAGCATAGTTCGTACCCGCAGGGGTTTCGGTATAGTTGCCGGTTTGCTGCCAGGCGGCAGAATCAACGGCATTGCTTTTATAAGTTAACAGCAATTGATCTTTAGCGTTGTAAAAACTTATAAAAGAGTAGCCCTCCACCCCTTTTTGACTTGATTTGATAAAGGCATTATACTGAATAATCGATAGCGGCCCAACATCAACTCGTCTTTGGATTTTTCCATAGCCTGTGCCTATCCTTATGCAATAGTTTCCGAGGTGGTGTTCTGTCTTATCTATCGTAACGTTACCGGCGCTTCCAAAGGTTACCCATCCTTTAAGGCCGTGCTCAAAGTCAAGATTTGATTGCTCGTAAAGAATGTCTTTATCGACACCTTTTATCTCAACTTTACCATTATTTACAGTTAAGGGCAGCCACAAATAATCCGATTTTTCAAGATCAGTCTTATTCCATCGATCTGCCATAAAGAGGTAATTATTCGCCCCTTTAACCTTGATGACATAAGTACTTTGCGATTGAAAAGTTGTATTTGCGCCCGGGCCAGTACAGGGGTTGCCGTTTTCTTGATATGGCCCCATGATGTTGTCTGCCACCGCGTAAGTAGCTGCGTTTGGCGACCAACCTGAACAGTCAGATGTGATCAAGTAATACTTTCCGTCATTTTTAAATAGTGCAGGGGCTTCGCGGCGGCGGTTTACCAGGATACGGGTGTAGGTTTTTGTCGGACGGAGGTAGTCGTCACTTAACAGGCATACCTGCATGGTATTATTTTGTTCGGACGAGTAAATAAGATAGGCCTTCCCGTCATCATCTTTAAACAGGGTCATATCCCGCGCCATTTGGCCGTTAGGCTTTACGCTGCCGATGTAGTGGTAAGGCCCCGCCGGGTTACCACTTACGGCAACACCCGCCTGGGAATAAGAATAATCCCTGGCATCAACATGCATCCACATTACAAACTGCCTGGTTTTGCTGTTATAAATTACTTTGGGCCTTTCAACCACCTTGCCGGTATCGACGTCGCTGCCCGGATCATTATTTACCGGAGCTAAAGCTACCCCGCGGTATTTCCAATGTCTGAGATCAGTTGATGAATAACACGATACTCCACCGGCAGGCACACGATAATCTTCCCAGCTTTGATTCGGGACTTCCCAGGTTTTTCCTTTTTTGATTTCGCCAAACAAGTAATAAATTCCATTGTGATACAAAACACCGGCGCCATGTGCATTGATCAGATTTTTATCGGTATCATATATTTTCCCGTTGACCGATAAACCGGCTGCCTGGGCGAAAGCTCCATTCTTTAAAAATATGGTGCTGAACAACACAAATGCAAAAACGACGTATCTCATAACGTTACAGAAAAGTATAAAATAGCTTAACGATGGTGGATTTAAACCGAAAACTATACCGGCCCATACCCAACGGCATATACATTGGCAGTTAATCTCAGCTCGTCCTTCTCCATCGTAATACATTGAATGCTGATGGGTTTATTTGCATCAAAAGAGCCTTTTTTTATTTCGCCCGCCCCCCATGATAAGCCGCTCCATATCATTTTATCATATTCGATATGCAGCGGTAACGCATTGCCATCCTGCGATGCCTTTATGATGATTACCTCGCTCACATTTTTCCCATCCGGCGGTGCACCGGGCCAGGAACGGCAGGGGTCGCCATTCGGGTAAAATTGCTGCATAATGATGCGCAAGTCTTTACCATCAACAGGATTTACCTGTCCCTCTATTGTGTTTTTTACAGTAGTTGTAAAATTAACCGCTATATGATCGATGGACCGGGGAATATTAATCGTTTCATCCGTACCGATATGATATTTTTCATTTGCATATTCGGCAAAACCAACCACTACCAGCTGCTCGGCGCCTAAGGTAAGCTGGTTGCCTTTTACAGTTGGCTTATACCCACCGTCGGTATATAAGATTCTTGATTTCGAAGTCGCACCGACTGGCAGTTCCATTGTTGCAGTCTGCTGCGAAGGGTTAACCACCGTACAAACTACACCTTTTGCCGATACAGACTTAAAACCATACGGTTTTCCCTTTCCCGGTATTGAACCAAAAGTTTCGGTAGTATCCTGCTTTTGCAGTTCATGGTACATACTTTGCGCTTTCGTAAACCACTGGGCATCCTGCTCATTCAGCAGTTCAAGGTTACCATGATAAACATTTACCCATCCGCCGCGCGCCAGTTCTAAAATCAGCATACCCTTCCAGCACTGTGTGGCGCGTGAATAACAAGTGCCTGTAGTTCCAATCATAAATGCGCAATTATCAATGCGGCGAACAGGCATACCGTAAGCCTGGTAGGCAAATGCCTGGTGGTCAGAATAATTATCCTGCGAGCGCCAGATATTCATCATTGGCACGTCCGAAAAACGCGGATCGCCGCAATACAGCGTATCGAACGTATCCAGCCAACGCGGGTCGATTTTTTTATTAAATGGCGTATAGGTGTTTTCCATATCGCCGCCAAAACCGTTATACCCAGTAATTAATACATCAGGATTGTTTTTGCGGAAAGCTTGCAGCATTTGCATAAAGGCCACTTTGTTTTTCTCGATCACCTCATCTTTGGTGAATTTATCTTTCAAAACAGGTGTTACAGCTTCGAAATAGGCAAAGTCGAATTTGAATAGCCTCACGCCCTTATCGTGCCACATTTGTAAAGTACCTGCCAGGTGTGCCAGATAACCGCCATCGAACAAGCATAAAATATTAGGATCGGTTCCAAGAGAAGATTGCCATTCGGGTATTATATCCAGTACTTGCTTACCGCCCATCCTTACCAAATTGGTCGAAAACCACATGCCCGGCTTAATATTATTTGTTTTGCATTCGGCCAGCCACTTATCCGGCCCATTCGGCCAATGCTGTTTTAACCAGGCACGGTAACCCCCTTCCTTGCTAAACCAAAAAGCATCCATTACAT
This sequence comes from Mucilaginibacter sp., assembly GCA_035656115.1. Classification (GTDB taxonomy): domain Bacteria; phylum Bacteroidota; class Bacteroidia; order Sphingobacteriales; family Sphingobacteriaceae; genus Mucilaginibacter. The sequence goes on along the minus strand of DASRTD010000224.1, from coordinate 2,623 downwards.
AATAGTCAATTTCCACGCCGCTCTTTTTCAGTCGCACGATTTCGGCAAGCTCGCGCATGGCCAATTCTTCGGTTTGGGGTTTGTTATCCGACAACTCATCATAGGCCGACCAGTTGTTGTAAATAAACACCGGCTTCGGAGGCCCGGCTAATTTTATATTCTTAAAGGATCCCGGTTTACACCATGCCCTTACGAACGGGTGCATCAGCAAACCCAGACCTATGGCATTTTTTACAAATCCTCGGCGCTGCATAGTTTTATAATTTTATATTTTTAATTCCATACCTATCGGTATAAATTGATCTCTTTCTTAACAACGACTTTTCGTTTAACTGATAATCGGTAAAAGTATTTAATTGATCAGCCGAGGTTATCGTTGTATTCCCGGCGTTCTTAAATTCAGGTTTAACATTTAGCCCGATCACCTTCCCGTCTTTTTGTTCCTGGCCCGCTTTTAATGCCCAGGTATTCAAATTATTAATGCCATCCATGTTAAAGCCCATGTCCACACTCCACCAGTCATTTCCCAGGTATTTAACATCCCCTATTTTGTCTTTTCCTTTTATGAGGGAGTCTTTACCAATAAATAAGTTGTCGTAAAAACGAATGCCCCTGCTTTCACTCTTCTCCGAAAAACTGATTGCCGCGACTTTTGAATTATAGATAATATTTCCATAAACTTCGCAATCATAAAACTGCTTTTCATCGTCCGAACTGTTCCAAACGTAAAGGCCACCTTGCGAATCGGATACCGTACCATCATTTTCGCTGATATTATACCTGAAAATATTATGATACCATGGCGTTGCGCCCCAATACTGAAAAATACAATATCCGCTACCCTGGTTACCGTATGACATGCAATATTGTATTATGGAATTGGTAACCCCGCCATCCAGGTCGAACCCGCCACCGTCTGCGCCGCCTTTAGATGTTTTATTTTTGTACGACAAACAATGCTGAATGATCACGCTGTCTGCCTCATAGGCCCATATACCTACCGGGCCGTTTCCGATGCGCGGCATGTCCCAGCCATTGTTGGTAGCGGTACAATGATCGATCAAAACATTTCTGCAATTACCCACTACAATGCCATTTCCGCTATGATTAGTAAGATTAGTGGGATCTCCCGGGTTATTCTCCGCCCGGCAATTTACTATCTTTATATTGCGGGACTCCGTTTTGGCATAAGGGCCCTCCACTGTTATGCCTGCCGAGCCGTTATCATGCGCAAAAACCTTGTTTGCAGTAATATTTTTTGAGGAATAGATTACTAAGCCGGATTTTTGAAACCCGGAAATATTCAAATCCTTAACTATAATTTCTTTGCTATTAATAATAAACAATCCATTTTGGGTATTGCCTGTTTTGCGGCCCGAGCCAACAACCGATAAGTGCCGCAACCCGATAAAAGCCCCATTATAAACTTTTACCCCTACACTATCGCCGGCGTTAATAACAGCGTGTCCGCGCCCATAGGAAGTAAAGACTACCGGTTTATTTCTTGTCCCATTTATACCCCGGATGATTAACAGACTGCCCTTAAAAACCTGGCCCGATTTAAAATAAACCGTATCGCCCGCTATTAAATGGAGACCGTTTATTTTTTCGATAGATTGGAAAGGCTTGTTTTTTGTACCCGCGTTCCTGTCATCGCCGGACTTACTAATATAATACGACCGTCCGGCTGCGCCAGGTTGCGCAATGCTTTGCGCACGGATTAACAGTACGCCAACAAACACAACGTGATAGAAGATAGTTTTTTTAAAGCTCATCATAAATTTCTTCCGGAAAAGAACCGCCTAACCTGAAGTATAAGTATTCTAACCGGATACATCATGTCAATATCGTTCATTTACTATGCTTCTCAAGAGCGGTCGTGAAATATTTTTAAATTAAATATAGCCTTTCTTAATTGCAAAGATGGCCGCGGGATTCCTTCCAATTTGTGCGTGGGAAGTTTTTATGTTTACTTTTGCCATTTTTGGTTGCCATAGCCATTACCGGTCTATAGATGAATGCCAAAGCATTTGAACTGTATAAAGCGATGTTTAAAGGTGTACCATCTGCAGTTGTCCGAAATGCAATCACCCTCTTTTCGATGCCAGCAATTTATATTAAGTTTTGGTAAAATTTAGAATGTTCTTGTTATCTGAATATTTACTTTATATGCATCAGCGATTGTCAATTGGTTTCGACACTGACTTATTCGCTGGCCAAATAAAATAAAAAGAATGATATGTGGGACCAGTACTTACAACTAAACTAAGATTGTTCTTCTCCCGGCAAATTAATTCATTGAAGCCCTCGCCGGCCCTTTTATTTATGCCATTGTCAATCCATGTTTCAATATAAATTGCCGAACAGAATCGTTTGAAATGATTAGCAATCAATCACTAAACCGGCCTCAGTTTTTAAGCTTTTTACCCGGCCTGCTTCTTTTGCGACCATAAAAAATGCCGCCTGATTTTTTCGACGGCATTAAAAAAAATTTACTTATATCGCAAATAATAGCCCATACATTGATTTTGGGGCCGGAGACACTTTAATCCCTTTGATCAACCATAAACGTTGAGCGGCTAAAATATCATCGTACTGGTGGTGGTGGTGGCTGTGGCGGTCG
>DASRTD010000223.1:0-5643 GCA_035656115.1 Mucilaginibacter sp. | reverse complement strand
ATCCTTCTCCAAAGGAGAAGGACTTCAATTTATAGAGGAAATAGTCTTTTTTAAGCCCCTCTCCATTGGAGAGGGGTTTGGGGTGAGGCGAACACAATGCCAGGTCAAAAACTAATTCCTTAAGTAAACGACATTGATTGGTCATTAGTCATTGGTCATTAGTAATCGGTATTGGCGGTCAGGATAATTCTTCCAAAAAACACCAATGACCAATGACTATTGACCAGTGACCAAACGTCAAAAATAGTATTTCGACACGAAAGTTATTCTTCCGATGTCTCAACTTATCCACATTGTGCTGTCAGGATTTAAACTTAAGGCAATGGCTTGCTTTGTTGATGTTCTTAAAAAATTCGGGGCCCTTGTCGTTGCCGAAACAGATGGCCAGGATGGTGCCGGTATGGTTCCTTTGGAGGGTGATCAGCAATGCATATTTATAGTGCCTGGTATCAGGCAGGTCAAGCAAGGTAAGGAGGTAGGATTTACCAGCATCGGCATGATAACGGGTCAAAACGTCACCCGGAATGCTCCGTTCAAAATACGCCTGGTCGCCCGCTAAGGTACTTGCCATAGCTTTGCCTATGTCAAGGTATACCGAATCGGGGTTCTCCATTCCGGGACCCTTGGTTGTTTGCGTTCGGGTGTAATTGAACCACTCCTCCTTTTGCGACGATACCTTGAACCAAATTTCAAAATCCTTGCCGGGTAATTCCAGGGCATAGTCAAAAGAAAAGTCCTCATTGTCGGGCGCCACTATTTCGCGAAACCCGTTTGGGTATTCAAATTTTACATTGGCTTGTCGTACCAGTTGAAAAAACTCTTTAAGTTTTTTGCTCGGGCCGTGGTGCGCAACGGCCCCTGGTACCTGTTTTTTGTTTTGCGCTATTACCGGGACTATTAAAAGCAACAACATTGACGTTAACAATATTTGTTTAAATTGCTTCAAAAAAATAGCCGCAATTATACGCACGATCACCATCAGTCATCAATTAAATTAGGGTCAGCTACAACAAAATTAAAATATTAATTCAGAAAATAAACATTTAGATAAATATCTGCAAAAAATAATGAGTATAAAGCCAAAACTTAACCGCTTCGACCTTACCATGATCGTCATTGGGCTCATCATCGGGATGGGCATATTTGCGACGCCTTCCGAGGTTGCCACAAAGGCGGGAAACGCCTGGGTATTTTTTGGGGCCTGGATATTTGGCGGCGTGGTAAGCTTGTGCGGCGCCCTTACTTTTGCCGAGATCGGCGCCCGCTACCCGGTTACCGGCGGCTTTTATAAGGTTTTCTCCTATTGCTATCACCCTGCAGTCGCTTTCATGATCAATTGGGTGCTGGTGATCAGTAATGCGGCGTCTGTAGCTGCCGTCGCGTTGATAGGGGCTGATTACATCAGGCCTTTTTTGTTTACGCAAAGCCCCAATAGCAACATAAATGACCTGCATACCAAAATCATCACCATTACCTCAGTGGCCATATTATATGTCATTAATTTTTTGGGGATAAAAATGAGCGCGGGGGCGCAAAACATACTGATGATATTTAAGATCGGCCTGATACTGCTTATCTGCGCAGCTATTTTTAAAAGCGATTATAAGCCAGAAGTCATTGCGGCGGTGCCATACAAAGGCAATATGATCACCGCCTTCGGCCTGAGCCTTGTTGCGGTGTTTTTTACTTACGGCGGGTATCAGCAAACCATCAATTTCGGGGGCGACATCATCAATGCCAAAACCAATATCCCCAAGGGAATCGTAGTGGGCATCATCACCGTTATTATCCTTTATTTTTCGGTCAATTTTGCCTACTATCATATTTTAGGTATCGGCGGCCTGCAGCATACACCCGCGCTGGCGGCAAAAATGGTGGGTGTTTTATTTGGGGCGACCGGCTTTAAGATCGTGTCGATCCTGATATTCGGTTCGGTGCTGGCTTACATCAATGTAAACGTGCTCTCGAACCCCAGGGTTTACTACGCCATGGCCGAGGACGGCATTTTACCGCCGATATTTAAAAAGGTAAACCCCAAAACACAGGTGCAGGAGTTTGGTATGAGCTTTTTTATAGGCGCCATTATATTGGTTTTGTTTTTTGTAGCGAAGTTTAACGACATGCTTAAGTATGTAATGTTTTTTGATACAATAGGCCTTTCAATGGCGGCGCTTACTATTTTTCTATTGCGAAAGAAGACAAAGGATTTGGACAACACAGGGATTTATATGATCAGGTGGTTTCCTTTGGTACCGGCTGTTTTTATCCTATCTTATTGGTTTGTTACCGCCAATATCTTTTTTAGTTTTAAGGAGGACCCTTATGCTGCACTGCGCTGTTTGGGTGCCTATGTGCTCGGGCTAATTATTTATTATGCATGTACGTGGAAAAAGAAGCCGGCGACTGATGTTGATCAGAATTGATGTATAAAGGCCGCTTTTGAGCGGATGAATCCAAAATAATGCATATTTGTATCGATGGATCTGTCATACATACTGAATGAACTGGGCGAAGATCGAGAAAACTATTTCAACGCCGTTTCGCCGCCGATCATTCAAACCAGCAACTTTACCTTTAAAACTGTCGCCGATTTCAGGGAGGCGCTAAGTGAGGAATTTGACGCGGACCTTTATTCGCGCGGCAATAACCCAACCCTCAATATCCTTCGTAAAAAACTGGCAGCACTCGACGGCGCCGAAGACGCGTTGGTTTTTAGCAGCGGAATAGCTGCTGTAAGTGTACCCATTTTGGCGTTATTGAAACAGGGCGATCATATCGTATCGGTTGAAAACCCATACAGCTGGACCATCAAACTGTTCAATAATTTTCTGCCCAAATTCGGCATTCATACCACTTTTGTGGATGGCAGCGAAGTGGAAAACTTTACAAATGCAATTCGCCCCGAAACCAAACTGATCTACCTGGAGAGCCCGAATACCTTCAGTTATGAGTTGCAGGACCTGACGGCGATTGCAAAGATCGCCAGGGAAAAAGGCATCCTCATCCTAATCGACAACAGCTATTGCGGGCCGCTTTACCAGCAACCGATAAAAATGGGTATCGACCTGGTATGCCAGTCGGCCACCAAATACATCGGTGGCCATTCCGACGTGGTATCCGGCGTGTTGACCGGCAGCAGGGAGCTCATCAAACGTATATTCGACCATGAATTTATGAATATCGGGCCATCGCTGTCGCCGCATTCTGCCTGGCTGCTTATCCGCGGTTTACGCACCCTGCCTCTGCGGATGCAGCGCAGTTATGAATCGACCAAAACTATTACGGAATGGCTGGCTAAACACCCCGCGGTAGATAAAGTGATCTGGCCCTTCGCACCTGACTTTAAACAAGCCGCACTCGCTAAAAAACAAATGCAGGGCTGCGGCGGCATGTTCAGCTTTGTGCTGAAAGAGCCTTCGGTTCAAAAAATAGAAGCGTTTTGCAATAAGCTGCAGCACATACTAATGGCGGTATCCTGGGGCGGGCACGAGAGTTTGATCATTCCGTCGATTGCAGGTGTTAAACTGGGCGATTATGATATCGGCAACCCGCGCCATCAACTCATCCGCATGTATGTAGGTTTGGAAGATGCAAATTATCTGATAAAGGATTTGGAGCGAGCGTTGGCCACGTAGAGACGTCCCAACAATTGTCGGGACGTCTCGAAACGAAATGGCCGGATTAAAACGATAATTTTCGTGCATAAGGGTCCGAGACGCAAAGTATTGCGTCTCTACGTCAAATTCACTATTTTCGCAATTCAAAATTCCGCCGGAAAATAATGCATAAAACGCCCTTCGCGCTTCCTACGACACGATATTTCTCCGTCCTCGTTATTTTCCTTTTACTTTTTGCCGGCAAATGCAACCGCGGCTATCGAAAGATCGCAGACGAAAACGAACGCAAAGAAGCCGCAGCTACCCGTACCAAAAAACTGTTAGCATCCATCAGGGGCATTGGTTATACTGAAGTAAAACGCACTTTCGACAATGGCCTTTCCTTTAGCCCCGTCGGTTTCCAGTTAGTGCCCGAATGGCGCGTCACATTTGCTAAAGATTCGGTAAACATCTTCAGCCCGAAGAAAAATAAGTTTTTAAATGCGCCTTTAGTGTTTGATCACGATTCCATTTTTAACGTGGCCTGGGCCTGGTTAAAGTTGCGTTATGTAAAAAAAGACAGCATCCAGTTTATGGTACTGCATGTAACTGACCGGGTAATTGAGGATGAAAAGGTGCATGTTTATATGACCTTTTACACTAACGACTATATTAAAAATGTCCTCCATTCGGACACCAATAAACTTTGGCGCCCCAGCCGCCGGGATACCGAATATATTAAATCAAAATCACTGCTGGCCAACCGCGTACCTGACAGCGCCTTCGCCGGAACCCAGCCGGTTATTTTAAACAGCAAAAGCCCGTTTGTAACCGTGCGCAAAGAGGTTACACCGATGGATGATGTAAACGGCGGCAAACTTTATGACGATTATTTATCGCCCACCTATGACATCGACATCCACCACGCCTACCAGGATTTTGACTACTCCTTCACTGCCTTCGTAAATGAAAAAGGTACGATCACCTTCCGCAAATCGCTAACCGCCATGAGCCCTGAATTTAAAGATCAACTGATTGCGACCATGAAAGCCATAACCGATGGTTATCTTATGCGCTATCTCGACGTTACCCCCGGCAAAACACTGGATATGCCGCATACCAGCATCATTTTTTTAAACGTGGAGGGGTATAAAAAGTAAGCTCCCCGGCGAAATTTTGTAGCGTAGCGCTACAACTGCTACACCCTGCTACAAAATGCTACAGAACTGATTTTTAATAATTTAACCACTGACAGGATTTTGTCACTGACAGAAACCTGTCACCATTTTAGTTAAATTACAGTATCATACAACGCCTTTGTAACGCATTGATAAATTGCCTCGTAATATATCATATCGGTTAGCCCTCAAAATGGCTAACTTGCATTCAATTAGTTACGGTCATGAAAAGAATATTGCTGCCTGGCTTGCTCCTCCTGCTTTTATTTGCTGCCTGTAAAAAAGATAAAAAGGCGGCGCCGGTTATTTATAGCGTCATCGGCACTTTTACATTGGCATCCTATCAAACCAACTTCGGTATCGGCGTAAACGCTACTGTGAGCCAATACGAGTGTATGGCCTACAACACATTAACTTTTTACCGCGATTCCACTTCCAGTTCCGGCTACTACGGGCTCGATTCCTGCTTTGTAACACCCACCCACCTGAAATCAGCGGGCGCGCAGGTGTACGGGTTACCGGGTACGTCGCCCATTCCCTCCACATGGCATCAAAAGGGGAATAATATTTATGTGACCTATCAAGGCAATCCCCAGCCTGTACCGGGTATAGTGAGCAATGTTAACGGCAGGCTGCAGATTCAATTCAGCGATACCGTGCAAAGCAATGGGAAGACCTATTATATTAATTCGCTGGAGGTCCAGCAGTAGTTGTCCACCGAAGACTTACCAGGGCTGACGCATAAGAAACAGTAAAAATCAGTGTAGATATTAACAAGTTGTTGATAAAGAGGGAATAAGTTCAGCTATTCAAGGCCGTGTTAAAGGCATTGAGCGGTGTTTCTTTGTGAAAAGCATATGAGCACCACT
>DASRTD010000222.1:0-10136 GCA_035656115.1 Mucilaginibacter sp. | reverse complement strand
AAGGAAAAATTACTGTCCCAGGTGTCCCAGGTGTATTCACCTGTACCAGGTGGTTCAGGTGTACCGGTAGCCTGATAACATTTTACCTGATTTTATTGATGTATCGCCATAACAAACGATCGACAATTTTTAAACGCAATTCCCCTGCTATTACGTCGTGCGATTTGGTATAAACAGCGGTTGACCGGAAATTTTGCCGCGCCGGGGCGGCTTACTATCCCACGAAAACATGGTTCGAACAGAAGCATCTGAACAGCCGAAGGCCTGCTATTTTTTGGCCCGCTCCGAAATGTACTTCAGGATTAAGGATGCGGTCCGGGCTGAAGCGCCGGGATTCCCCATTTTTTTATCGAGTTGCCGGTAATTGTCGAGCATTTGCTGCCGGTATGTTTTGTTGGTGAGGATATTGTCCAGTTCGGCGCTGATGGTTTCAGGGGTGCAATCGTTTTGGATCAGTTCTTTCACCACCAGTTTATCCATGATCAGGTTAACCAGCGAAATAAACCTGATCTTAACCACCATTCGCGCTATGCCTACTGAAACCGGACTGCCTTTATAAACAAGCACCTGGGGTACATGAAACAGCGCAGTTTCGAGTATTGCTGTACCGGAAGTAATAATACCGGCAGCGGCAACATTCAAAATATCATAGGTTGAGTTAAAGATCACCGGGATATTCTTCTCCCCGATAAATTGGCTATAATATTCGCGGTTAAAAGTTGGCGCACCGGCAATTATAAACTGGTATTCCGGGTATTTTTCGGCAACGGCTAACATATCCGGCACCATCCGGCTGATCTCCTGCCGCCGGCTGCCGGGCAACAGCGCAATGATCTTTTTATTTTCGATCCCGTTATCCTTCAAAAAACTGGCATTGGGTTTAAAAGCAGCGATAGCATCAAGCAGGGGGTTGCCCACATAATCCACTTGCATGTCCCACTTTTTGTAAAAATCTACTTCAAAAGGCAGGATACAAAAAAGATGATCAACTATGCGCTTTATTTTCAGCACCCGCTTCTGGTTCCAGGCCCAAACTTTTGGCGAGATATAATAGCAAACTAATATGCCGTGTTTTTTTGCATATTCTGCAATGCGTAAGTTAAACCCGGGGAAGTCGATCAACACCAATGCGTCGGGTTGCCAGACTGCAATGTCTTCACGGCAAAATTTCAGGTTTTTAAATATCTTGTTGAGGTTCATCGCCACTTCCAAAAAGCCCATAAAGCCCATATCGGCATAATGCTTTACTAGTGTACCGCCTTCGGCTTGCATCAGGTCGCCGCCAAAAAAACGGAACTCAGCAGCGCCGTCCAGCGCCTTCAGGGCCTTCATTAAATTTGCTCCGTGCAGATCGCCCGAAGCTTCACCGGCTACCAGGTAATATTTCATATTCTCAGCCGGAGTTTGAAAATAAACAATGCAATGGTGATCAGGAATGTCGCGATGATGATGCCCTTTACTGTTTTCGCCATGCCTTCCGCGCCGAACAACCGCATCATGATCAGGTTTAGCGCAATCGCGACCAAATAGGGCAGTGCGGGTTTGTTAAGGATCAAAGTATAATTCTGCAAAACATATGTCGCAATAACAAAAGCGGCAGCCGGCAACGGGATGGCCAATAGAATACCCGTTAGAAAACTATTTTTAGGGAGCATGGATTCAAAAGTACGATTGCGGGTAACATTTTGAATATTTTATTTTTATTGCCGATAAAATTCGCCAGCTTTCCATTATGAAAATGATAATTGTTTTTGCGCTTTCTCTAAGTTTTTATTCAGCAGTTTTCGCCCAAAAATATATCCCCGCAATAAAAGAAGGGACGGTATTGAATTATGACGGATTTTCAAAAGCTTTGGGCCAGCATATCGCTTTAACATTAACTATCAAAAGTTTAGGCGATCCGGTTAACATACAATGGTATGTCAACGGTTACGGTACCGGAACTTTTGAAATACCTGCCATGGCGATTGACAGCGGCACTAAACTGGTAATTAAACAACCTGATCCGGATGGTGTGACCAAAATGAAAAACGACGAAACGCTGATCCTGATTTCAAAAGCCACCTTCGGCAGGCTGGTTAAAAACAACGCCTTTGAGCTTAACGGACAAAAGTTCACGGTTAATACCGATACCGCGACCTATAAAATCAACGACAGGCCGGCCGATGTTTTCCATGCTGTAAGTGAAAATGGCAAAAGCGAACTATGGGTGCTGAATAATCCTGATTTCCCGCTCATCTATAAAGCAAAAAGCGTTACCCGGGGTATTGATTTTACGTTAACGGGAATTAAAGAGTGATTGAGTCCTGAGTCTAAAGTCTTGAGTCTTAAGCCAATTTTTTACATTTGTGACTTTCGACTCGGGACTACCATCTTAAACCTCAAACTTCCACCCGTTCAATACCGGGATAGCGTGATGAGCCGTCATATCAAACTGTACAGGTACCACCGAGGCATATCCATGCTCCAGCGCCCAAACATCGGTATCCTCGCCGCCGTCGTTCGACTGAAAGACACCGGTTAGCCAATAATACGGGCGTTTGTGCGGGTCCATACGCTCGTCAAACTCCTCGGCCCATTTGGCATTGGCTTGCCGGGATATTTTAATACCTTTTATATGTGGGCCGGCCGGAAAGTTTACATTTAACAATGTGCCTGCGGGCAGTCCGTTTTCTAAAACTTGTTTGGCAATTTCCCTTACAAATTTGATGCAATGCGAAAAATCGGCCTGCAGGGTGTAATCATCCAATGAAAAACCGATAGAAGGTATACTTTCTATCGCTCCCTCAACCGCCGCCGACATGGTGCCAGAGTATAAAACATTAATCGAATTATTGAGGCCATGGTTAATCCCCGAAACACAAAGATCAGGTTTCTTGCCTTTGAAAATCTTATTCACCGCCAGCTTTACGCAATCAACCGGTGTGCCCGAGCAGCTGTACATTTCAATTTCCGGGTATACGTCAACCCTATCCAGGCGCAAGGGTTTACCCACCGTAATGGCATGCCCCATCCCCGATTGCGGACTGTCCGGCGCCACAACTACCACCCGGCCAAGTTCTTTCATGGCATCCATCAGGCATTTAATACCTGGCGCAGTTACGCCGTCGTCGTTAACAACAAGGATGGAAGGTCTTGATTTTGTCATTCGGGGCAAAATTAGTTATATTTGATCTATGCTTACTGTTGAAAAGAAAAAGAAATACACCGCTGATGACTACATGATGCTGGAAGAAGGTGCGCCTTTTCAATTGATTAATAATGATTTGGTTATGGCGCCAGCTCCAATTCCTGAACACCAGGTAATTTCGCGTAGAATTACCGTAGCTATGTCTAACTTTTTAGGCGACAAAATCGACGACGGTTTTTTGGTGTATGCGCCGGCGGATGTGAAATTTGATAATGGGAATATTTTCCAGCCTGATGTGCTTTATGTTACACCTGAAAGAAAAGAAGAGATTGTTAAAGGACACGTAGAAGGTGCACCGGATATAGTTATTGAAATACTTTCGCCATCGAATGCTTATTACGACCTTATTCAGAAAAAGGATGTTTATGAAAAATATGGCGTAAGGGAATACATTATTTTTGATCCTATTGCAAATACTGCAAGTTTATATGCATTAAAAGACGGGGTTTATTATTTACATCAAAAGGCCCGGGAAAACGAACTGCTCAATTCTTTAGTACTGTCCGGATTTAGTTTTGATTTAGGCAAGATATTCAAATAAAAAAGCCCTGCTTTATCGGGGCCTTTTTCTCTTATTTTACAAACTGCTTATCCATTTCACCAGCTCATCGCGGGATTTCCCCGTTTTTTGCTGCAGCTTCCCGAGTGTTTCGTCGTCTTTACCTTCCTCACGTACCAGATCGTCGTCGGTCAAATCGCCGTAAGCCTGTTTTATTTTTCCTTTCAACTCGTTCCAGCCGCTTTTAATTTGTAGTTTGTCCATGATGTTTAATTTTTAGTTATAAACTAATAACATCATTGGGGTAGAAAAGTTGACTGTATTCTATTTTTCAGGGTAGATATCTACGGCAGTGCCCATTATTTGTGCCCTTAAATTTTGATTGTCGGTTTGATCATAGTTAACCACGTCAAATTTATATGGCAGCAAGGTTTCATCATTTAAAATACCGCTCAATTGCCTGGTTGATTCATCGCTCGCCGACCAAACCGCTATGTCCACATCGCTGCCAGGCTTATAGGTACCTTTTGCTCGTGACCCAAAAATTGCGGCTTTAACAATGTCCGGGAATCTCGAAATGACCCCGATGATGACCTCAAGGTCTCCTTTTTTAAAACCGAAATGGCGATCATTCATTTATTTTTTCCTTAAAAAATAAATATACCTGCTCCACAGCGGGATAATATTGGTATTTAATAGTTTCAACGGCCTGTTCAGCGACAGCCTGGTTATAAGTGTGCGATAATTCGTTCTTTTTTTCAAGCATGCTGATCCATACGTGCCCGTCTTCAATTATGCGCGTTTGAAAACCTTCTTTTATTACCTCCCGCGGATAGTTAGTATTTAACCCCTGCAGGTACAAAAAGTCTTTAATGGTTTTCCAGCCCAATTCAAATGTAAATTCAAAGGCTTGCACCAGCCCACCAATTTCAATCGGCGTATAGCTGTCCTTTTCAACCGCACTCTCGAAAAATAAAAATGCTTTTTCAAAGTTCTGAAACCGCTGTTTCCAGCGTACCTCGTTATTTTCCATTTCCGGTCGATTCTTCTGCTAAGATAAAAATAATCTGGCTATGAACTCCCCTACAACGCCCCCTCCTTTATCTCTTCCACCACCGCAGGGTCAAGCAATGTCGATGTATCCCCCAAATTACTGGTATCACCCTCGGCAATCTTGCGCAAAATGCGGCGCATGATCTTTCCTGAACGCGTTTTTGGCAAACCGGTTACAAACTGTATCTTATCCGGCCGTGCAATGGCCCCGATGATGCGGGTAACCGTCATCATGATGTCCTTGCGGGCAAGCTCTTCGTCGCCATGTTTATTGGGACAAATTACATAGGCATAAATCCCTTGTCCTTTAATATCGTGCGGGTAACCAACCACAGCCGATTCCACCACGCTGCTGTGCATGTTGATGGCGTTTTCCACTTCAGCCGTCCCGATGCGGTGGCCCGATACGTTCAGCACATCATCTACCCGGCCGGTGATACGGTAATAACCATTCTCGTCGCGCAGGCAACCGTCGCCGGTGAAATATAAATCGGGATAGGTGGCAAAATAAGTGGTGCGGCAGCGTTCATGATCGCCGTAGGTGGTGCGCAGCATGCCTGGCCATGGAAAACGGATGCATAAGTTGCCGTTGGTTCCGTTGCCTTCAATGATCTTTCCGTTCTCGTCAACCAGCACCGGCTGTATGCCGGGCAGCGGTAATGTGGCATAGCTGGGTTTTAATTTGGTTACGCCGGCTATTGGCGAGATCATAAAACCGCCTGTTTCGGTTTGCCACCAGGTATCGATAATGGGGCATTTGCCCTGCCCTATCTTCTCGTCGAACCAGTGCCAGGCTTCTTCGTTGATCGGTTCGCCCACGGAACCCAGTTTCTTTAGCGAGCTAAAATCCTTGCCTTTCAGCGCGTCGTCGCCAAAGCTCATCAGCGAGCGGATGGCCGTAGGCGCCGTATACAAAATGTTGACCTTAAATTTCTCCACAATATCCCAAAAACGACCGGGAGTAGGCCACGAGGGAATGCCTTCAAACATTACCACTGTTGCGCCCTGGGTAAGCGGACCATAAGCAATATAAGAGTGCCCGGTGATCCAGCCGATATCGGCGGTACAGAAATATACTTCGCCCTGGTTATATTGAAAAGCATTGGCAAAAGTGTAGCCGGTATAAACCATATAGCCGCCGCAGGTATGCACCACGCCCTTTGGCTTGCCGGTTGAGCCGGAGGTGTACAGGATAAACAGCATATCCTCGGCATCCATTTCCTCGGCGGGGCAATCGGGGTTGCCCTGGGTTTCCACTTTTTTAACTTCATCTTCCCACCATACGTCGCGGCCTTTTATCATGGATACCGGCGTGCGACTGCGGGTAAGCACAATTACTTTTTGTATCGACGGGCATTGCACCAGCGCATCATCGATGATATTTTTTAACGGGATCTCCTTAGTGCCGCGGAAACCGGCATCGGCAGTGATCACGATGGTACATTGGGCATCGTTGATACGGTCGGCAATGGATTGTGCCGAAAAGCCGCCGAATACCACCGAGTGTATCGCGCCGATACGTGCGCAGGCCAAAACAGCGATGGCCAGTTCAGGCACCATGGGCATATAGATGCAGATGCGGTCGCCCTTTTTGGCGCCGTTGTTCTTCAGCACATTGGCAAATTGGCAAACTTTTTCGTACAGCTGGCGATAGGTGAGTATGCGGTGGTTTTCATGCGGGTCGTTGGCTTCCCAGATGATAGCCGGCTTGTCGCCCAGCGAAACCAGGTTACGGTCGAGGCAGTTTTCGGTGATGTTCAGCTTCGCGCCCTGGAACCATTTAATTTTCGGCTCTTTGAAGTTCCATTCCAGCACTTTGTCCCACTTTTTGCGCCAGTAAAAATTTTCGGCTATACCTGCCCAAAACTCTTCGGGCTGCTCCACACTATGGCGGTAAACGTCGTGATATTCTTCGATCGATTTGATCTTTAACGCGGTTTTCATGTTTATGAATTGGTGGCGGAAAATTAGTTATTTTTAGGGAAAGGAGATAATTAAATAGGGCTTTTTAAAATAATTTAAAAAGTTGTTTGTTGACATTTTTTTTTAACGCACGTGTGCCGGCGGAGCGTGAGTAGCCGAACCATCAATGCAGCGAGCGCTGGGTAATTGCCATCAGCGGCGCAGGAGAAGGTCGATGTTTTAGGCCGATGCGGATCCCCGCGCTATGTTGGGTGAAACGCACCCAAGCCCGGGCACAAAATAATTTGCTAATTCAAATATTCGGAAATACGGTATATTTGTATATGGAGCAAATTAATTATAAGGACTATATTGAAGTTGACCCCGAAGTACGATTTGGAAAACCTGTAATTAAGGGGACCAGAATTACTGTATATGATGTTTTATCGTGGCTGGCTTTGGGTATGACACATCCGGAAATAATCAGCGATTTCCCGCAGCTAACAGAAAGACAAATCCTGGCCTGCCTTGCTTACGCGGCTAATAAGGAACGCGTAATAAAAGTGGCATAATATGCGGGTAATAGTTAATGAAAATATTCCTGGCGCTTAAAAAAATTATTGCCGCAATGGGAAATATTGCCGTCAAATGAAATTAAACCCGCCCGGCGTTTAACCGATTTAACGATATGGGAATTTGCCAAAGCAAACAAATACACCATCCTAACATTTGATGAAGATTTTTTAGAACTTCAAAATCTGCTTTCATATCCTCCAAAAATAATCTGGCTCAGAACAGGTAATGTGAGCACAAAGGAAATTGCCTCGCTGTTACTAAGGCTCGAAGGTAATATTAGTGAATTTTTAGCTAACGATGGATTAGGTATCTACGAAATTTACCTTTAAAAAGCTTTAATTCATAATCGCTCAAGCCAAACGCGGTGACGCACCTGTACTCCGCCGAAAAAAAGGAGATGCCTCGCCTGGCTGCATGTGCCGGGGGGATTCAACAGGCATTGATGATAGCTATTGCCTTTAAGGCTACGCTCAATGCTTCATTACCTATCGGCGGCGCACGAGAAGGCCAACGCTACGAGCCTTTACGCGGATTCTCGCGCGAGGTTAGTGGGTGAAAATTAGTGATTTTTAGAGAAAGGAGGGAATAAAATTGGGCTTTTTAAAATATTTTAAGAAGCGGTTTCTGACTATTATCTATAAAACTAAATTATCATTTTAGGAGCTTCTAAGGTTTTGCAGTACATTTGAGAAAAACTAACACTATGTACGATATTGGAGACTATAGCTTTGATTCTCTGGTAGAAGCGCTTTCGGATAAACTTAATATTACTCCTGCAAGTGCATTTAATCTGATCAGCGGTGAAGCTGATGTAAAGATAAGTGATTTATTAGATGTTGTTCCTGCGGCAGTTGATTGCTTAATGAATGGTGAAGCACATATTGCGTTATCCGATCGATTCGGTATGACTAATGCAGATTTAGATAACTTAATAAAACACTATGGCCAAGGGCTATCCGTGGGTTTGATAATAGGATATCTAATTGGAAAGTCTGATAAGAAAATAAAATGAAAGCCGATTATTACATAGAAATAAATGGCAAACCTAAGGGCCCATTTACAATTGAAGAATTAAAAGAATTAACGATAACCGAAGAAAGCGTTGTATGGAAAGAAGGTATACCCGATTGGGTAAAAGCCACTGAAATTGAGGAGATAAATAAACTTATCAAAATCCCTATAAAACCTAATAAAATCGTACCGCCACCACTGCCAGTTAATCCCATTGTTGTTAATCAAACGCGACATATCAACAGAATTGAAATAATCAAAACTATTTTAAGGCTAAAAAGAAAACGGGTTTTTGGCATCATATTACTAACAATCGCATGTTATGCGTTAATAGCATTTGCAGAAGGAGGATTTAAAGCGATGCAACTTTATTTTAAATACAATGAGTATGTAAATTCTCAAAAAGGTATTAAAGAACTCGAACAGTTAAGGAAAAATGCCTCATCTAATAGTGCAATTCAAAGTAGTAAAAAGGATACTTTGGCTTTTGGCAATGCCCCACTGAATATAGCGATTGCGAAATCATATAGAGATCAAACGCCAATACCTGCACCATATAAGGACATGACTGAATATTATCATTATTTGAACAATCCCGATCCAAGTGACCCTTTTTTAGATTTTAAAATGATGGATGCACTAAAGGAGAACATGAGTCATTCGTTCGGTCTGACTACAATCCTGGAAGCCCTCGGAGTTTTTGTTTTAGGTATGATTATACTCATTCTTAATAATAGGTTATGGAAAAGTTGAAAATAAATAAGCTAACTACGTATGAGTTAGGGACAAGTACTTCTCACTTATGGCAAGCATTAATGAACTTGAAAAGCTTGATAAGGTATTACTATTCTTAGAAAAGCAGGAATTTGAATCAGCGTTACCGATTGGCGAAATTAGTACCGGCGTTAAAAATATATTTACTACCGATGAAACGGAGGTTATATCAATACTTAATAAGTTGGTCAAAGATGAATACGCCAATACCTTTCAAAGTCCTATGAACTATATTCATTCTGAGACACGTAAATACACCATTTTACTAACCTATTTCATTATAACATTTGAAGGAAGATATTTTATCAAGACTGGCGGTTACGTAAGACGGGAGGAGTTTAGAATTTCTGAAAAGACTCGGCTGGATGGATTAGAAGCCCACCAACGCGAACAAGCTAATACCTTAAACCGTTTGACCCGTTTGGTTGCCTGGGGAACTGTTGCCGCTTCGGTAGTTGCTTTTTTGTTGCTTGTTTGGGAAACGCGGCATGCGATTTTAAGGCTATGGTATTATATTTTTTATTAAGCTATTTTTTTGTCTCGTCCCTTTTTCAAGTGCGAACGTGCGGTGCGGCCCAAAAGAGGTGTTGCACTTGTGCGCTGGCGACCGGTAAAAGGTCGATCCCAATGGTGAAATTTACAACCTCAACAACGCCACATTCGCCATTGGCAGAAACATTTTTCCGCTATCAAGTAGCATGATAAATCCGAATTTTTTGTGAAAGGCCGCCGCATCTTCATCTAATGGGTCAACAACCGCTGACGTTGGCCGCAGTTCCCAGCTGGATTACTATGCCCCCCGAGACTTTGTTTTAGATAGACACGTTGCTTTATTTCTGTATTTACAAATTATTTCCGGCCCTGATTCTTCTGTTCGCAAGTATAAAAATATGTATTTTTGTATCGCAATGCTTGGTAAAGCCTCTTTTTAGCAATAAAAACGTAATCAAGTTTAAGAATAAAGAGCCTTGGCTGCCTGTCAAGGCTCTTTTTATTTTACCCGCTGTCCGATTTCGAACTACGAATGACCCTGCCTTGAGACTGTGCCCCCGATGCAAGTATCCAATCTTTTCAGTGGGGTAGCCGATGACTAAACAAGCTGCAAATCACAACCCCAACAACTCCACATCC
>DASRTD010000221.1:0-30878 GCA_035656115.1 Mucilaginibacter sp. | reverse complement strand
ATACTCATTATTCAGCACTTTTTGCCAAACTTCAACACGTTCGTTATCATTGAATCGCGAATGATAGATACCAATATTGGTACCGAAATATAGCCGAAGCCGCTCGATGATATGCGTGGTAAGTGCAATCTCAGGCAGCAGGTACAATACCTGTTTGCCGGCTGCTATCATCTCTTCGATCAGTCTTATATAAACCTGCGTTTTGCCTGATGAGGTTACCCCATGCAGCAAAACCACCTCTTTTTGTATAAACTCTTCGCGAATATGAGCTAAGACGTCTTTTTGTTGTTCACTCAACTCAAAAGTGTCAAAGTCCTCTTCATCCTCAAAATAAAGCCGGCTGACATTTTTCTCTTCGGCAATAAATATCTCTTTCTCAATCAGCGAATTGATACTGCCCGGCCCCCCGCCACTTTCCTCTATCAATTCATTCTTTGTTATCGCCTTTTGATGGCGAGCCAGTTTAATATACGCCAATAGGGCATCGGCCTGTTTCGGCGCACGTTTTTCAAGAATACTGAAAAGCTCCTTTAAATTCTCCTGGTTATGATATCCGGGGTGCAGGCTGATAAAGGTACGGGTGCGTGGCTTGTAACGTTCGTTCACTTCTTCCGAAATGTGGATGATGTTTTTTTCGAACAGCAGCTTCAGCACGGGCATTACCGTTTTCTGGCCTAAAAGCTTGACAATATCGCTCACGGTTAGTTCGGGCTGTATCTCCAGCGCCTCAACAATCAAATATTCTTTATCATGAAGTGTGGTACGGTCGAATGCAAAGCCCTTGTTTAAAGTTATTTTGGTTTCGCTGGCAAGCTTTAAGGCCGAAGGCAACGCAGCGTTCATCACTTCGCCTGCATAACACATATAATAGTCGGCCATCCAGCCCCAAAACTGTAGTTGCCTGCTTGTAACAACCGGGGAACTGTCCAACAACTCTATTAGGTATTTGGCTTCGTATTTTTCGGGCGGACGATTGCCAATTGCGGCGACGATCGCAGTGTACAATTTGCTTTTCCCAAATTGAACTACTACTCTCTTGCCTATCTCCACCTGGCTATTCCACTCAAACGGAACGCGGTAAGTGTAGTTTTTAGCTATCGCCAGGGGCAATATAACCTCAACAAAAAGGGTTTCACGGTCTATATGGTTTGCCTCAGCAAATTGTAACATGCATTTATTTGTACTTAATTTTTGAACCGGCTATGGCAAGGGTTACCCACCCGGCTATTAGCAACAAGCCACCTACCGGGGTAATGGGGCCGAGCACAGCCGGCAGCCAGGATATAGCGATCTGTTTCTCGCAGGCAAGCAGGTACACCGAACCGCAAAAACAGATCGTACCTATAAAAAACAAATAATAGCAATGGGGGACAATCTTTATCCGGTAGCGCGTCAAAGTTGACAAAATACCCAGTGCACCGGCATGATAAAATTGGTATTCAACCGCAGTGTGCCACACCTGGAGGTTTTTCGGAGATAACACCTTTTCTAAACCGTGCGCACCAAAAGCGCCGGCGATAACAGCCAGCCCCCCAAATACAGATGCGGTAAAAATTATTCGTTTCTTCATAAAAATACAAATGGCTAAGTTAACCAATTTTAGCAGATCGCAAATTTTAGACCAAGGGTTTATCCCCGGCCCAACGATGCAATTATAACCTGATAAAACCAGTATTTACGTTAACTTTGTACAGCAGGCAGCCATGAGAAAGCATATCATCATTACCCTAATTTTATTGGCACTAACTGCTTATGTGACGGTAGTATATTTTAAAAACCTAAATGCGCCTGAAAGTCATGCCGGAAGCGTGATCAGCGTAATACCGGATACCGCGCCATTGATATTTGAGTTTAATAACGAAAGCAGCTTTTATGATATTTTCAAGTCGGACACGCTCTTCAGTACAGTTACCGGGAAGAAAACTATTGGCGAATTAGATACACTACGTCAACAGGTATTACTAAATCCAATACTAAACAAATATTTTGCCGGCCAAAACGTATTTATCTCTTTTCATCCTTCATCTGAAAAAAAAATTGAACTGTTGATTACGCTGTCCGCAAGCAAAGATTTCACCGCTGATGTGATAAATAACATGGCGAAACAGCCCAATACCGGCTTGCAGATAAAGCCACTGCACACCGCAGTGAAAACCGGCTATACTTTTTATGTAAACGCTTTACGAAAACCGTTTTACCTGGTTGAAAAAGAGGAAAACGTCTGGTCGGGCAGCTTCTCGGATGAGCTAATCCGGCAGGCAGCGGCTTATAAGCCACAGAAAACCAAACGCACTTTTATTTTATTGCCAGACCAGCAAAATGCCAATTCACTTGCAAACTTATACGTAAACTATAGCCAGCTCGATCCCCTGTTCAGCCTGATTTTTAAAAATCGTAATACCGATATTTTCAGGGAATTCAGGATGTTTCCCGGATTTGCAGCGTTAAGCTTAAACTATAAAACCGGGGCTTTAATGTTCGAAGGCACTTCTGCGACCGGTTCGGGCAAGGGAGGAGCCGGATACCTGGACTTATTCGCCGCGCAGCAACCAGTAATTAACCATTTGAAAGACATTTTCCCTTCAACTTCGGCCTATGTCACAAGTTTTGCTGTTTCCGACCCTGGCCGATTTTGCCGTGACCTCGCTAAATGGCATAACGAAACCGGGTTAAAAAGTGAACAGCAGGCACTTTTTAGCAAAATTCAGGCAGAAACGGGTATCGATTTACCGATCCGTTTCAGCAACTTGCTGGGTAATGAATTTGCGTTGGTTACGACACGCTATTTCGAAAAGCTGGGTATCATAAGCATAAAAGACGGATCGAAGATGAATCTGCTCCTAATGAATATCGGCAAAATAAGGGATGTAAACTCAGGCCAGTTGAGTTACGACAAGTTGCCGTTTTATCTATTGGGCGATGCATTTGGTGTTTTCAAACATCCTTATTTCAAAATCATCGACAACTATCTTATCCTGGCCAACAGCCCCGGCGAGCTAAAAAGCTATGATGACAGCTATCTGAACCGAAAGTTTTTAAGCAAAAACGATCAATACCGGCAATTTGACAACCTGGTTTCGGCTCAAAGTAACGTGGCATTTTTTCTCATTCTAAAAGATGCCGGGCCTATATTTAACAGGGACATGAGCGACGCCTTTCTTGAGGCATTACAGTCGAATGAACCCGGCTGGAAAAATTTTTACGCCGTATCATGGCAATTCTCGGCGGTAGATAAAAACTTCTACAGTAATTTTTGCCTTAAGTTAAAGGCGGATACCGCAATAGTTAAAAATTAATATTTTGTTATACAACTATAACAGCTTTATTCCGTTAAAGGGGTAAAATATTTTAAATATTGAATTTGGAAGATTATCTTTAAAACGGATAAAGGCCGTGCCCGACGATCTCTATGAAGAAATTTTTACTTGTTTTATTTTTGTTCCTGCTCTCCTCTAAGATCTTTGCCCAGCAATTTTCCTTATTAAACACCGGCACCCTTTACGATGCGTTCGAAAACCCGTCGCAAAATGCCTTCGTACCAGATACCAGCAAAATGTACGCGTTCAATTTTTTTATCCCCAATTTTAACGCAAACTTGTTTTTAAGCGGTGATGCCCAGGCAACGCTGAAAAGCCGGGCTTTTTTAAATAAATACAACAATTCGGCTTTGGCCATCAGCCCAACAAAATTTAATCATGTAACTGAAAACGTAAACGCCTACATATTAATGTTCAAGTGGTTTACGAGCTTAAAAGGGGACGAAGAAATGGGTATCTCCTGGCAACTGAAATCTGACGGTAAAGCGCTGCTTACCGATGCAAGTATCGCTGCCTTAAATGGCACGGGCAGTTTTAACAGCGGCCAGGATTACTCGAACATTTTAAACAGCCATTATTACTACCAAACTTATCACCAAATAAGCTTCACTTATCGCGAAAAGATCAACAAGCAACTGCAGGTTGGATTGAAAGCCAGCATTTTGGCAGGCACTGAATATCAAAAGTTGAACATAAACAGCTCTAACGCGGTTTTTGATAAAGCAGCTGATAGCGCATTGATAGCATTACAGGGGCATTATATGGCAGGATACGTACCCGGGCGCTTTACTGTGCATGACTATTTGCCGACACTCAGAAGCCCGGGCCTTTCCATAAGCCTTGGGGCGACTTATCATACTGAAGATAATGTAATTTTGCAGGGGAATATAAAAGACCTCGGCTTTATTCACTGGAGCCCGCTTTCGCGAACTTATGATTTTAATACCACCACAGCTATTTATGGCCTTTCAACCCCGCAACGCGAAGACAGCATTTATAACAAGCTTAACCACCTGATCCATAGCAATGTAACGTCGGTAGGTTCATTTACCACGCCGATTGACGGTGTGGCTGAGTTAAGCGCCTCAAAGAGCTTTTGGATTGATGATGATGAACAATTTAAATACTCCCCTACGCTTGCCATATCAAAAGAATTGTTTTACCAGGGTTTTGTTGCCGGATTTGCCAACCCCTTCCAATATCAGAAATATGTGCTAACCATCACCCCAAGTTACGACGATTTAAAAGCATTTAACCTGGGCGTTCAATTCATGATGAAAACACCTAACTGGGAATTCTATATCGGCAGCGACCGGATTACCCAAACAATAAGCCTGACCGGCGATGCACTGAATAAAAATTCACCAAACGTCACCATGAACAGCGCATACACCGGGATGAGTATATTCCTGGGTTTTTCAATAAAACTCGGCCCGATCGTGGAGCACCCTATGAATGCCAGCACCATACCGACGGGGGAAAAAGGCTTCCTCGGCAGGTTGTGGAACAGGTGGTTTAAAACGTACAATTGATCCGGGAATTGCTCCCGATCGCTATCGGGGTTCGACTTTGATTTCGGTATAATTGACAAAAACAGCGGCTGGCATTAAAACTTTCTCTTCCCGGCGATAAAATCTTTGAGGTAGAAAGGCTCGAAGTAAGCAACGTCTTCAAACACTCTTTTTCGAAGTTTTTCAAGGGCCTTTGCAGTCAAGTCGGTCGCTGAGTTAATAAAATCGGTTAAAAACATTGCATTGCCGCTGCTTCCCAATGCCTCCCTGCACTTTTCAGCGCCATCGCCAAAAAACAATATTTTTCGGTCTGCAAGCAAATCACAAAAGCTGTCCTCATCAATGATCTCGGCCGCCGTAGGCTTTACCCTTGCTCCGCCGGAATTAAATACGGCAGTGTAGACTTCCATTCGCCGTGCATCTATCATCGGACACAAAAGAGTGTCATGCACGCCCTGGTAACCCGGGCGATTTACCACGCCATACGCCATTGCTTCCAGCGTTTCAATTGCGATCAATGGTTTATCCAGTGCAAAACACAAACCTTTGGCCGTAGAAACGCCAATGCGCAAGCCGGTATATGAGCCCGGACCCGAGCTTACCGCGATCGCGTCCAAATCGCTGTACCTGATACCCGCGGCGGCGGTCACCTCGCCAATAAACAGCGTGATCATTTCGGCATGCACATTCCGCCCGGCTAACTGTTTAAAGGCCAACACTTTCCCTTCGCTTGCCAAAGCAACCGAGCATGAGGAAGTAGCGGTCTCTATTTGTAATATCATTTGTTCTCTTAAAATAGTCAAAAAATCGGCGATTTCCAGGCATTGGCTTCTACTTAAGGCTTAATACGCTATCAGGGAACCGGATCGTGGCCATGCCCGCCCCATGGATTACAACTGGCTATTCGCTTTATAGTCAGCCATCCTCCCTTAAAAGCGCCATATTTTTTTATTGCTTCAACACCATATTGAGAGCAGGTGGGCGTATAACGACAGGAAGCCCCGGTAATGGGCGAGATAAAATACTGGTAAATTTTTATCAGTACAATAAAAACAAACCCAACGGCGCCTTTTAAAATATCACCTGCCACCTTCATTCCAAAACCTCCGCGCAAAGCTGTTTGAGCAGCTTCACTATTTTTTTTTCCGCGAAATCATACCCGGGCAACTCCTTGCCAATATAGGCCAGCGAAATCGTGATCTTTTTTTCGCGGTTTACCAGGTGTTGGTATAAATGTACCTGCTTATTTAACCGGTAAGCTTCACGGCTTATTCTTTTTATCCGGTTACGGTCAACCGCACGCTTGAATCGTTTTTTTGAAACCGAAAATAATACCTGGACCGGGAACTGCTGAGCGGCGTCGGCAAACATCCACGACACCTTAAAGGGGTAACATAAAAAAGAAGAACCGTTATGAAAAAGCCCGTCGATGAGCTTTTTATTACATAACCGTTCTTCTTTTTTAAGGGTATACATTGTGTTGCTGTGATTGAACCGGGTTGACTAAATACCGGCCCAAGCCCGATTTTAGGGCGGGCGAAAGCAACCGGCTTTATGCTTTGTGACTGCGTTCGTCAGATACGGTCAGTCTTTTCCTTCCTTTGGCTCTTCTTGCAGCTAAAATCCTTCTGCCGTTAGCAGTCGACATGCGCTCGCGAAAACCGTGTTTATTTCTTCTTTTCCTTTGTGAAGGCTGGAACGTTCTTTTCATGGCTTTTTATTCTATTCGTCGTTTTTGAAACAAGAGCGCAAATGTAGTGTTATTTTTTTTCTTTTCAAAGCTATTTTTATTACATGATTACGTTGGATAAAGTTGAATTAGTTGGTTAAGTTTGTTAAACTGCTATTTATTTTCACGATGAAATTTCTAACCATCCTATGCCTTGCATTTCCGGTCCTTGCCTTTTCGCAGGATTCCCTTTCAAATCATTACAAAATTTACAGCACCGCGCGTCAAAAACCAATATCGCTGGATGATATCGCGAATGACATGTCGACCGCCGACGTGCTTTTTTTTGGCGAAGAGCATAACGACTCCACCGGCCATTACCTGGAGTATGCCTTATTTAAAAGGCTTGCTAAAAAATACCCTCAAAAGATTGCGCTGTCGATGGAAATGTTCGAAACCGACTGCCAGAATGTGTTGAATGAATACTTAAGCGGTTTTATCCAGGAAAAAAACATGATAACCGATGCGCGCGCCTGGCATAATTATAAAGACTACCGGCCGCTGATTGAACTTGCCAAAAGTGACAGCATACCGGTAGTTGCGGCTAACGCCCCAAGGCGTTATGTAAACATGGTTAACCGCTCTGCATTAGTCGGCCTTACCGGGCTAAACGATATAAGCAAGTCATATTTGCCGCCGTTACCTATTGATACGGCGACAGGCGCTTATTATGAAAAGTTTTTACAGATAATGGGCGGCCATGCGCAAATGGGTGGCATGCATATGTTCCAATCACAAAATTTATGGGATGCAACAATGGGTTGGTCAATAGCCCGTTTTTCCAAAAAGCATAAAGACTATAAGGTATTCCACGTAAATGGCAGCTTCCACAGCGAAGGTAAACTGGGCGCGGCGGCACAGCTAAAAAAATACGCCCCAAAACTTCGCATCCTCAATATCGCTGTGTATTGTGATGAGAGTTATGACAACCCGGACTGGACTAAGCTGAGCAAAAACGGTGATTATATTATTGTCACCGACCCCAAACTGCCGAAGACATTTTAAACGACCCAACTTCTCGTTAGAAAAAATTGGCTTTTTAATGGTACCAAACGGGCGCTTACCCGACTATTGGCAAAATACTTTCTTGCTCGCCAAAATGAAGCAACCAGGTAAAAGGCTTAGGTCGATATTACCGGTACAAGGAAGTCGTTAATTCCACACATGATTATTGGCCTTGCTTTATTACGGTGGCTTCAAATGGCAGATAACGTATGTGTCAATTGAAGTTGAATCACCCGGCATCCGCATTCAAAAGCCTCCTCCTATAAGCAGAATGCTTATGCGGCGAGGCAGGGTGGACTGTATTCAGATAACAACGTAAAATTATTTACCTTTATATCAACAGTTTCAAGCCATGAAAACCAAGCTTTCTGTTCCTCTCCTATTCTTTTGCATGGTCGTACTGTGCGCCTGCAAAAAGGACTCGCGGCCGGCACCGCAGGTTAAGCAGCAGGGTTACGATTTGGAGAATGCGCTGGTAAACTTTTCGATCAACGGCGAATTGGTTTCGGCCATGATAGACACCGTTAACAACACCGTAACGGTTGCCGTCCCCGATTCATTAAATCAGCACAACCTTACCGCAAATATCAGCGTGGCGAACGGGATTTCAGCAAAGCTAAATAACACGACCGCGGGCGGCAGCATTTCTTTTGACTTTACGCAGTTGGTTACATTAACTTTATCAACGTCAAATGGCCAGCAAAATATTAGCTTCAAAATAATTGTTGAAAATGAAACCCAATACATCGGGTTAATTGGCACTATTACCGCACAAAAAAGCTTGAACAAAACCTATAAATTTTATTTCGACCAATTCGATGGCAGCACCTACCAGGCCATCAATTGCGGCCCTACGGTAACAACCATGGCTATTAAATGGGCGGACTCAACGTTCAATAAAACGCCTTCATATGCACGCTCGGTCATCCGGCCTCAGGGCGGCTGGTGGCTTACCGGCGACGTTCAAAGCTACCTCCTTCAAAACGGCATAAACAACGCCGTTGATACGCTGAAAAATATTGACAGCCTGGTTAAAACTAATATTGACAACGACAATTTGATTATCTTATGCCTGGATATGTATTCTGTGCCGCTAAACACGATCCAATACCAACACACGCAAAAATTCTATGAGACAAACGCCCCCGGCTGGGGTCATTTTTTATTGGTTAAAGGTTATAGGCAGTTAAGCACCGGTTTTTATCTTGAAATATACGATCCCTACTCGGACGGTGAACATTATCCAGGGTTTGATTATGCGCAAATAAAGGGACAGGACAGGTATTACGCTGATGACAACATCAAATTCGCTGCCGGCATTTGGTGGCCTTACGTTATCACCGTGGCGCCAAAGGGCAAAAAGGTTGCTAATTTGGCTAAATTTCAGCTAAATAGCATAGCTGCGCACAAGCCAATACCGTCTGCCAGCGGAAAATAACTATTTACCTTTTGCCAGCAGGTCGCGTATCTCGGTAAGTAAAATTTCTTCCTTTGTCGGCTCAGGGTCTGGAGCAGGAGCTGGCTCCGGTTCAGGCTCTTTTCTTAATGTATTAATGCCTTTCACAACTAAAAATATGGCGAATGCTACAATAATGAATTGAAAAACGACGGTTATAAAATTCCCGTATCGTATGGCAACTTCCGCCGCCTTATGAGCCGGGTCGGCCTGAATGAGAATATATTTTTTTTCTGAAAAGTCCACCTTGCCGGTCAAAATACCAATTGGCGGCATAATGATGTCTTTTACCAGGGAGGTGACGATAGTTCCAAACGCGGCACCGATCACCACACCGACAGCCAGATCAACAACGCTGCCTTTCATGGCAAATTCTTTAAATTCTTTTACGATAGACATAAGCTGAAGTTTAATTTTGAGAAATATAAGGTTTATTAAAATAAACAAAAAAATATTTTTTCCGTATTGGTACTTATACAACAGTTTACCCTGGTTGCAGATTTTTAGTTAACAGGTAATTGATGTATTTTTGACCGCGTCTGATCATGCTAAAACAAAATCTCCAACAAAAACTTTTACAAAAACTTTCTCCGCAGCAAATACAATTTATTAAACTGCTGCAGGTGCCTACTGTAAACTTAGACACCCGGATAAAGGAAGAATTGGAAGAAAATCCAGCCCTCGAGGATCTGAGCCTTTCCAGTGTAAGCGAGCCTGAAGAATATCCTGATCGTGACCCGGAAGACGACAATTTTAATGCAGAAGAAGAAAAGGGCGAAGCAGACGAATTTAATATCGACGACTACCTCCAGGAAGATAATTTAAATGAATACGGGTCGAGGTATGATCAGAACGGCGATGATGACGACGACCGGAAAGAAATACCAATTGCTGTACAAAGTTCGTTTTTTGAAAACCTGCAGCAGCAGCTTGACCTTTTACCACTATCTGACAAGGATTTCAGGATTGGCAGACAGATTATCGGCAGCCTTGATGACGATGGATACCTCCGCCGTCCGATAACTTCACTGACCGACGACCTGGCATTTTCGCAAAATATTTTTGCCGAGGATGAAGAGATAGAGGACATGTTAAAAGTGATACAGGGCTTTGATCCTGCGGGTGTTGGCGCACGCAGTTTGCAGGAATGTTTATTGATCCAGTTACGCAAAAAAGACCCGCGCGACCTGATCATTAAAAAAGCCATCATAGTTGTTGAGGATTACCTGGACGAGTTTACCCGCAAACATTATGATAAGCTGGAAAAATCGCTGAACATGTCCTCGGAAGAGTTGCGCGCGGTCGTAAACGAAATATTGAAACTTAACCCAAAACCGGGAGACTCCAGCGAGATCAATACCAAGCAAATGCAGGTTATTCCTGATTTCCATATTAGCAATAATGACGGGGTGCTGGTGCTTACGCTTAACGCAAAAAATGCGCCTGAACTACGGATAAGCCGCTCGTACCAGGAGATGTTCGAGCACTACGACAAGGCTTCGCAGAAAGACAAAAAACTAAAAGAGGCGGTACAATTCGTTAAGCAAAAACTCGATTCGGCCAAATGGTTTATCGATGCGATCAAGCAGCGCCAGCAGACGCTGCTAAAAACCATGAACGCCATTATGCTGTATCAATACGACTACTTTTTAACCGGCGACGACAAAAATCTGAAACCGATGATCCTTAAAGACATAGCCGACCGGATCAATATGGACATCTCCACCGTATCGCGCGTTGCCAATTCCAAATATGTCCAAACAGAGTTCGGCACCTTCTTGCTGAAATCATTTTTCTCAGAGGCGATTCAAACGGAAAGCGGAGAAGAAGTATCTAACAAAGAAGTTAAAAAAATACTTGAGGAACACATCGGTAAGGAAGATAAGCAGCACCCGCTAGCTGACGAAAAGCTCACTGAAATATTAAAGGACGCCGGCTACAATATTGCCCGCCGAACTGTGGCCAAGTACCGGGAACAATTGAATATTCCGGTAGCCCGCTTGAGGAGAGAATTGTAAGCTCAGCCGATTGTTCTTTTGTCCATAGACCATGGGCCATAAGTCCTTAGAAACTTAAAAAGAGCAACTGCGAACTGCAAACAGGCAACAGCCAACTCAAAATAAATGCATCGAGCTTCCCACGTTATACTTGTTGTTGAGCAGAAGTATGATAACGATCTCGTGCGTACCGTTACTCACCGTGTTTAAGGCCGACGTGGTAATATCATATGAATAACCTACATTGATAAACGAACTGATATTTATACCCGCCAGCACACCAAACGAGTCGTTATGCCGGTAGGATCCCCCAAGCCATATTTTGTCTTTAAAATTTAGCTTAAGGTTAATATCGTAAGTTAAAGGAACCGGGTTGATCTCCTTCACCAAAAACGAAGGCATCAGGGTAAGATCATCGTCTAAAAACAACTTTACACCACCTGTAAAGAAATATTGCGGCACGGTTTTGGCCGAATTTGTGGTGTGCTGCGTGCTGAAATAAAGATTCCCGGGGAGCAGTTGCTGCACCGAGGCGCCGGCAAAATAATTCCCGGAGTAGAGCCAAACGCCTGCACTCAGATCAGGCGTCCACTGGCTGTTATTGCCATTGGCGATAGCCGGGTCGAATGGGTTTTCAAGGGTTATTTCTGCAGTATTAAGGCTGATATGATTAGCGCCGGCAGCTACGCCCAGCGCAAGGTTCATCTTATCCGTCAAACCGAGATGATAGGCATAATTAACATCGACATTGGTTGTATTGATAGGTCCCGCGACATCCGAGACGACTGAAAAACCCAGGCCGTGATGCGGCTCAGACGCCATATATTCCTGCGTATACAGCCTGCTCGATGGATCAACGCCCCCTTCGGCAGGAAAAGACGTTGCATCTCCCTGGATAAATTTATCACCGAGCGGGAAATCAACTGTTAGGTAAGCCGTCACAGGCGCACCCTGCAATCCGGTCCACTGGCTGCGGTAGCCTGCCTTGGCATCGGTATAGTTCTCGATGCCAGTGACCGCAGGATTAATAAGCAAGTAGTTAAAAATATACTGCGTGTACTGCGGTTTCTGCTGTGCTGATGTGAATTGCTTAAAAGAAATAAATAAAATAAGTATAAGTAAAGTTCTTTTCATCTATCTATATGATATTTATCACACAAGCCCGGTAATGTTAAAATCCGTTATTAGGTTGAAAACACAACCGGTGTTGCATTTTTTGGCAAAAATCCGCCTTCTTAAGTCACGCCACGTTCCTTAACCGACTGACGAATATACCTTTTATCAGTATCCCTTGTATATATTTCGTGTGCAATTTAAGTAAAAATTAAGGTTTTTATCCGTCCGGGGCCATTTTCATCTTAGCTCCGTTATGGTAACATATCGGGCAAGGTCCTTTTGTTTCAGCTAAGAACGCCGAAAAACCAGTAAATAGTATCATTTATGATATTTGTTCTATTGTGTCCTTCAATTTATCCCCTAACTCATCTTATTATCGCCACGTAACCAGATAATGGGGATAAACCATTCTTGAAATTGATAACATAATAATAAGTACCTGATGGTAAAACGGCTCCTTTATAGGTGCCGTCCCATGGCGCTCCGTAACCTAACGAAGAATATACATTTTGCCCCCAGCGCGTAAAAACATTCACCGAACAATTCCCATATAAATTAAGATACTGAATATTCCACGTATCGTTAACGCCATCACCATTAGGTGTAAAGGCGTTAGGAACTACTAAAGATTGTTCGGACGGAAGAATTGTTAAAATTCCGGGAAGATAAGTGATTGTATAGTTGGGTGAAGCTGCGCCACCTGCTGAGATCGGATACTGGCCAATGGGCGAGGTTATTACGGCCGTTGTCGTCAATACCGGCTGCACGGCAAGGCTTGCAGCCGTCTCAAAATTCACGAAACCAACATAACTTGCTGTTAAAACCGGGTTAGCTGCTCCGAAGGTTCTGGTCTTATCATCGGCAATAATGGTTAATAGCGCCTGCGTTACCGAACTTAAAGGCATAAATATCTGCGAAACCGGCACTCCGGCGCTACTCAATTGGATATTGCCTGAATAATTATTCCCCACCGGCGTGGTAGCGGCGAGCCTGATATAAACATTTGTGGATGCGATAGTTCCCCCGGAGCCGACAGTAACCGTCGGCGAAAAATTTATATCATCTGTGCTGACCTCGAACCCCGCCGGGGGTGTAACTAATATGCCGGCCGACAGGTTTACGCCGGATACGCTAATTATTGTCGATGTGGAAGGCGTGCCGTAAATAGTACTTAAGGGCCCAGGGCTACCACTCGTGTTGATACCGGGGGGTACAGTGGAGTTGACAGTGATGGTAAAACTGACAGGCGTTCCGGTACAACCTGTCCCTATTATTGACGGGGTAACGGTAATCTTCGCAACTATTGCCGTACTGCCGGTGTTAATTGCTGTGAACGATGGAATATCGCCAGTTCCGCTGGCAGCTAACCCTATGCCGGGTGTGTCGTTAACCCAACTATAGGTAGTAGCCGTACCACCGAAAGTGATTGACATTGTATTTGCTCCGTTATTCACCCCCTGGCTCATTACCCCGTTAACAGTAGGTATTGAATGTACTACGCCGTTAACACTTGCATTTTTATTTTTCGCTCCGGGCGATGAAAGCAAAACGAAGCCGGTGAGATTCCCCGAAGTAGTTGTAGCCGATGCCCTTACGTAAACCACCTGGTTGCTCACCGCTCCCCCTGTGGCTGTTATGGTCAGCCCGGCAGCATAACCGCTGTTTGGATTCAGCGATATTTCAAAGCCGACAGACGCCGCCGCGGTAATATCTCCGGCCAGGTTGCTGCCCGAAACCGAAAACTGTTCGATATTCGGACTGGCCGAAGCTGATCCCAAACAGGATGAGATACTGCCGGTCGTATTACTCACTGTTATAATTGGTGTCGCCCGATCGATATTGCTGCCTGCAATGGCGCCTGGTACGCTAAAAAAAAGAAGGATTAAAAAGATACAGAGAGAATATCGTTTCCCTGTTTTATTGTAGGCTTGTCTCATTTGTTTTTATAGTGTTTACCTGATAATCGCAACAAAACCCGACAACGGACCGAGCCCATTTTTCAAGTTTATGACATAGTAATAAGTACCTGACGGTAGTGCTGCCCCTTTATACGTGCCATCCCAGGGAATTGGATAGCCTGTTGATGAAAAAATTTTTTGTCCCCACCTGGTGAATACATCCACTGAACAATTTACAAAAGAGTTTAAAAATTTAATATTCCACGTATCATTTATTCCATCGCCATTCGGCGTAAAGGTATTGGGGATAATCAGTGCTTGTTCGGTTGGCAAAATAGTAAGCGTCCCGGGAACTGGGCTAATGGTGTAATTTTGGGCCGTTGCGCCGCTGACGGTAATGGGATACAATCCAACCGGGGAATTTATTGTCGCGGTGGTTGCCAGTATCGCGGGTGTGGTTAAAACAGTAAGCGTTTCGAAGTTCACAAAGCCTACGTAGCTGGCCGTTAAAGGCGGGTTAGGCATACCGAATGTCTTGTTTTTATCATCGGCGATGATGGCTAAAATTGCCGGGGTTACACTACTCGTGGGCATGGCCAGGTTAAATATGGCTGCGCCGGGGCTGCTCAGCTGAATATTGCCCGAATAATTATTACCGACCGGCGTGGTCGCTGCAAGGCGAATATAAACGGTTTGCGCCGATACATTTCCACCCCCGCCAATTGTTATGGTGGTGCTAAAGTTCACATCATTGGTACTCAATTCAAAACCGGCCGGGGGGGTGACCAGAATTCCCGAAGTTAGGCTCGTGCCCGAAACACTAAAGGTTTCGGAGGGAGATGGCGTTCCATAGGTGGTGGTCAGTGCATTCAAAATGCCGGCGGCAGTTACAGCGGTAGGCGGCGTTGGATTAACCGTGATCGTAAAAGTGATGGGTGCGCCGATACAACCCGTTCCCTTATTGATAAAATTTCCCAGTGAAATGGGGTAAGACCCCACATTTACCGTTGAAATAACTGTATTTGATCCGGTGCTGATCACCGACACATTATTCGATTTTTGGTTTACCGCGTAAACTTCACTGCCATCTGATGTAACTGATAAACCCGTAGGCGCTGTACCAACTGCAATCGTGCCGGTTACCGTATTGGTGGCCGTGCTGATAACCGATACACTGTTGCTAAACTGGTTTGCCACATAAACCGTGCTGCCGTCGGGGGTAATAGTAACCCCTGCGGGATCTACGCCAACGGGGATGGTAGCGATAGAAGCATCCGATGCCGTGCTGATCACCAAAACTTCGCCGGCGCCTGCGATGGCAACATAAACCTTGCTGCCATCGGGGCTCACCACAATACCGAAAGGGCTTTGACCCGCCGGAATTGTAGTTTTTACAACACCGTGGGCTACATCAATTACTGAGATGCTATTTGAACTGTTGGTTACATAAAGCTTGCTGCCATCGGGCGTTACGGCTATGCCAACCGGGTACCCTCCTACCCCTATCGAGGCCGTTAAAGCATAGGTGGATGTGCTGTAAACCGAAACGCTGTTAGCATTCAGATTGAGCACGTAAAGGCTCTGTCCATTGGGGCTTACCGCAATCGCTATCGGGCTGTTGCTGCCGGATGAAATGGTACCCGCAACTGAGTTTGTTGACGCGCTGATGACGGAAATAGAATTGGACCTTTGGTTGGCTATGTAGACCTGGCTGCCGTCAGGGCTTACTGCCACCGCGCAGGGATAGTTTCCTACGGGGACGGTTGCGATGACGGCATTGGTGCCGACATCGATCACCGATACGTTGTTTGAGATTGAATTGGCGACATAGGCGTAAGGAACAGACGCAGCAGAAACGCTGACCGTCGCCGTAATCGGGCTGGTTCCGTTGTTGATGGGGATGAACGAAGGGATATTTCCGGTGCCGCCGGCGCCAAGGCCGATGCCGGGCGAACTATTCGTCCACGAAAAAACGTTGCCCGTACCTGAAAAATTGATCGGCGTGCTCAGGATACCGTTTGTAAAGGTTTGATTATTCACCAGGTTCACCGCCGGAAGATAATTGACCGTTCCGCTGACGGCAACTGACTGGCTCAGTGCTCCCGGCGAGCTTAGGACAACATTTCCGGAAACAGGCCCGGGCGAGGCGGTCGACGCTGACCTTACATAAATTACCTTATTATTTATGTTCCCGCCCGATTGGGTGATGGTAACCGCATTGCCAAAGCTACTTGCAGCGCTAAGCGAAACCTCGAATCCCGGGGGCGCAGTAGCCGTTATGTCACCGGTCAATTTGCTTCCGGCCACTGTAAACTGCTCTAGCTGGGGGCTTACCGAAGCTGTGCCGACGCATGCAGAAATGGAGCCGGTTGCTGAATTTGCCACGATAGTTGCAGAAGCCGACGGCGTTGGATTTATTGTGATCGTAAACGTAGTGGGCACACCCGGGCAGCCGGAACCTTGCCAAATGAAATTTCCGATGGAAACCGGAAATTGCCCGACGGAAATCGTCGATACTACAGTTCCCGTTGATGTATTGAGAATTGAGACGGACCCGTTGCCAAAATTATTTACGTATAAGAAATTTCCGCCATTACTTAACGATAATCCATCAGGGGTGGGATCGACGTTATAATAGGAGACAACACTGGTCGCCGTATTGATTACAGCAATATTGCCGGCATTGCTGGCCGACACGTATACCCGGCTGCCATCCGGGCTGACGCAAACACCATCCGGGCTTGCTCCAACAGGTACCGTCGCTGTAACCAAATTTGTTAGCGTGCTGATGACCGAAACCGTATTATCACTTAGATTTGTCACGTATACGCTGCCGTCCGGGCTTACGGCCACAGCAAACGGATGCTGCCCAACGGTAACATTTGCAACAAGTATGTTGCCGGATGTACTGATCACCGAAACGGTATTGGAAATGGCATTTGCCACATAAACCATAGTGCCATCCGGGCTCACCGCGATGCCTTGCGGGTTCGACCCTACGCCAACGAGCGAAACAATAGCATCCGTCACGGTATTGATTACAGAAACTGTACCGGACGTTTCGTTGGCGACATATAGCGTTCCGCCGTCAGGACTGACAGCGACGCCCTCAGGGCTCATGCCCACGTTTATAACTGCCGATACCGAATTTGTTGCCGCATCGATCACCGAAACCGAATTCGAAGTTTGGTTGGTCACATAAACCTTGGTGCCGTCCGGGCTAACAGCCACGCCCCAGGGGTTTTTACCGACTGATATATTTGTTACCAGGGAGTTACTTGCCGTATTAATCACCGAAACCGTATTCGAACCATAATTTGCAACGTAAGCGAAACCAGAGGAAGAGGGTGTAACCGTTATTTTAGCGGTTATCGGCGTGGTGCCTGTATTAACAGCCGTAAACGATGGCAGGCTGCCCGTGCCGCTCGCGGGTAAGCCGATCCCCGGCGTATCATTGGTCCAGTTGAAAACATTGCCGGTCCCGCTAAAGTTAACAGGGCCGGTGATCGCCCCATTTACAAATGTGTGCGGCAAGATGGTGTTTACCGTTGGCGGGGCATTAACCGTAGCGATAACAGGCACCTTTTGGGGCTGTACGCCCGTTGAGTTGATGGAAACATTGCCGCTGATATTTCCGCCCGCCGGGGCGGTAGCTGCCGACCGCACGTAAACATTAGTAGTATTTACAGAAGTGCCGCTCAAAGGCAATGTTAGAGTATTGGTATAGCCGCTGCCGGGCGAAAGCGATATTTCAAAATTATTGGGCGCTGTTAAAACAATCGGCGAGGTAAGGCTTGTGCCTGAAACGATAAATTGCTGAATATTGGGGCTGGCGGACGCGGTGCCCTGGCAGGCGGTGATGCTGCCGGTTGCCTGGCCGACAATAATACCACTGGTTTGTGCCGGGCTTGGGTTTACGGTGATGGTGAATTGGATGGGCGGACCAGTACAACCGGTACCGGAAATGAAATCACCAAATGAAATAGGGTTTGAACCGGCAAAAACGGTGTCCACAATTAAATTAGTGAGGGTGCTAATGACGGATACAGTACCATCGTTTGAGTTTACTGCGTATAAATAATTATTGCTTGTACTGATCGATAGACCAGCAGGCCCTGACCCAACTGTAATTGTGGACTCAACGCTCTCAGTCGCAGTATTGATGATTGACACCGTGTTTGAATTTTCATTTGCTACATATATCAAACTACCATCGGGGCTTTCAGACATTGCCGTCGGGCCCGGACCAACAGCAATTGTCGACATTAAAGCATAGGTTTTGGCATTAACAACCAAGATATTGTTGGAACCACGATTTGTAACGTAAATCTCGCTTCCATCCGGGCTGACCTCCACATCAGTCGGATCAAGAGCCATAGGAATAGTAGCTGTAACTGTTTCAGTTGACGCATTAATTACCGAAAGAGTATTTGAAACCCCATTCGCAACGTACACTTCACTACCGTCGGGACTAACCGATAATCCTA
The DNA here is from genome assembly GCA_035656115.1 of Mucilaginibacter sp. Taxonomy (GTDB): domain Bacteria; phylum Bacteroidota; class Bacteroidia; order Sphingobacteriales; family Sphingobacteriaceae; genus Mucilaginibacter. The sequence goes on along the minus strand of DASRTD010000221.1, from coordinate 12,362 downwards.
CGGGGTTTGTTCCGACAGCAATTGTCGATAGCAGTTTATCGTTTATTGTGTTGATCACTGAGACATTATTATCTTGGGCATTAACAACATATAACCGGCTACCGTCAGGGCTGACCTTTAAGCCGCCGGGAAATGAACCAACCGTAATTGTGGCTATCACTAAATCCGTTGCAGTATTAATTACAGATACAGTTCCATCATTGGCGTTCGCCACATATGCGCGGCCGCCGTTCGGGCTAACCGTTACTGCGCCCGGGCCGTTACCAACTGCTATCACTGAAACCACCTTTTGTGTAGTAGTATTTATGACCGAGACACTATTTGACCCAAAATTGGCAATAAATGCTAACTGAGTATTGGCGGGCGTAGTAGTAACAGTGGCAACAACAGGACTGGTGCCGGTATTTTTGGCCGTAAACGTGGCAATATTACCTGTTCCGCTGGCCGAGAGCCCAATGCCGGGAGTATCATTCGTCCAGGTAAAAGTATTACCTGTGCCGGTAAAATTAACGGCCGTTGTTGCAGTGCCATTTGTAATCGTTTGATTCGGAACAGTGTTAACCGATGGTAACGCATTCACCATACCGGTCACCGGTATTTCGATAGTCCTTGCACCCGGCGAGGTGCCGGTTATATTGCCTGAAATACTGGGGGGAGCGGCTGTTGCAGCTGAACGAACATAAACTGGCACACTATTTACTGTACCGCCAACTGGGTTAATGGTTAAAGCGTTGCCGAAGCCAGAGGTTGCTGAAAGGGATATCTCAAAATTATTTGGCGCAGTTAAAGAAATTGCAGCGGTTAACGCAACACCTGAAACCATTACCTGCTGGACGTTTGGGCTAACCGAGGCGGTACCGGAACAGGCGGAAATGGTGCCGATGGCGGCGGTGGATGTTATGTTAGGTGCGATTGCCGGGCTGGGGTTTACGGTGATGGTGAATTTGGTGGATGGGCCTGTGCAGGCGCCTTTTGTGACAAAATTACCGAACGATTTTGGCCCTAATCCTCCTGATTGGCTTACGTAAATTACAGCCGCAACTGTATTGCTTGCAGTGTTGATTACCGAAACCGAATTATCATTTGAATTTACTACATACAATTGACTGCCATCGGGGCTTAACGATACACCAAGCGGGTAATTCCCCACCGCAATTGTTGAAGCCACCGTATTCGTGGCAGTATTTACTACTGAAACTTCATTGTTATCCGTAACATAAAGCCGGCTTCCATCATTGCTGACCACGAGCCCCTGAGCCCCCCCATTTGGCGTGATGGTGGCTACAACCGCGTTGGTTGCTGTATTGATAACGGAAATATTGCCGGAATCTACATTTGATACATATACGCGGCTTCCATCCGGGCTTACTGCTAATTGCTGAGGTAAAAACCCCACCGGAATTGTGGCGACTACCAAATTGGTTAAAGTATTGATGACCGAAACATTATTTGAAAGGGCATTTGTCACATATGCGCGATTACCGACAGGGCTTATTGCGATGTACTGCGGATAATTACCAACTGCAATGGTAGAAACCAACGCATTTGTGGCCGTATTGAACACGTAGACATTATTTAGTTGAACATTTACCACATACAACAAGGCGCCGTCGGGGCTTACCGATATGCCTATGGGATCAGCGTTAATTGTTGCAGTAACAGTGTTAGTCGCTGTGTTAATCACCGAGACGCCGGCATACTCGTTTGCCACATAAGCCTTCGTCCCATCAGGACTTACTGATACGCAGATCGGGTCCGAACCAACCGTTACATTGGACACTACTTTACCGGTGGATGTATTAATTACCGAAACAGTGCCCAAGCCAAAATTAGCGATATACGCGAATCCTGAAGATAGCGGCGTAGCCGTAATAGTAGCCGTAACCGGGCCGCTGCCAGTATTTACTGCAGTAAATGAGCCTATGTTACCCGTTCCGCTTGCTGCCAATCCAATGCCCGGCGTATCATTAACCCATGTGAATGTATTACCTGTGCCGCTAAAATTAACCGCAGCAGTGGCCTTGCCGTTATTAACCGTTTGATTGGGAACTGTGTTAACCGTTGCTAATGCGTTTACCGTTCCAGCTACTGCCACAAACTGAGTGGCCGTGGTTGATGTCAGTACAACTTTACCGGAAATATTGCCTGTTGCTGCCGTCGCCGATGACCGCACATAAATTGTCGTATTATTTACAGTTCCGCTTGTTTGAGTAAGCGTCACACTGCTTCCATAACCGCTACCTGCGGCTAATGACACCTCAAATCCCGTCGGGGCAGTTGCAGTGATATTCCCGGCCAGGTTACCGCCTGATACCGTGAACTGCTGTACTTGCGGGCTTACCGACGCAGTGCCTGCACATGCAGAAATTGTACCCGACAGGGCGCCGGCGGTTATCACAGGCGGCGTTGCCGGCGTGGGGTTAACGGTGATGGTGAATTTTACCTGGGCGCAATCGGGACCAAAGAAAAAATTACCGAATGAATAGGGGGTGGAGCCCACTACAGTACTTGCGGTAATAGTATTGGTGGCCGTATTGATGGTGGAAATACTGTTTGTCCCTCTTGTCACTACATATACACTATTGCCATCAGGGCTTACGCAAATACCGTAGGGCAACGCTCCAACAGGAATAGTAGCGGAAACACTATTTGACGCGGTATTGATCACAGAAACAGTGCTACCGTCCAAATTTGCTACATATACATGTTGTCCGTCCGGGGTTGCGCATATACCATATGGCGTTATGCCAACGCTAACAGTGGCAATAACGATCTTGGTAACCGTATTTATTACAGATACACTTTGCGCGTCGTGATTTGTTACGTAGGCCCTGCTGCCATCCTTGCTAAAACATACCCCGAACGGATGAAGGCCAACTGTAATGGTTGCCGATACTGTATTGGTTGTGGTATTGATAACCGAAACGGCGTTGGACCCGTAATTTGCCACATATACCTGGCTGCCGTCGGGGCTGACGGCAACCCCAAGGGGATTCGGCCCGACAGTTAAGGTTGATACCACCGAGTTCGTCAATGTATTTATTACCGAAACCGTGTTTCCTCCGGGAATTAAGTTGTTGCTGTTATTCGCGACATAAACGCGGGAACCATCCGGACTGACCGCCACGCCGTCGGGATACGTCCCCACCGTGATGGTTGCTATCACTGTATTGGTCGCGGTACCAATAACCGAAACGCTTTTCGAATACTGGTTGGTAATGTACACCCTGCTGCCATCGGCACTAACGGCAACGCCGAATGGAAATGAACCAACTTGAATAGTTGATACGACCGCATTTGTTGCCATATTGACCACTGACACCGTGCCGTCACTTGAATTTGGAACATAAGCAAATCCGCTTTGCCTGGGCGTTGCAGTGATGCTCGCGGTGATCGCAGCGGCCCCATTATTAACTGCTGTAAACGATGGGACACTTCCCGTACCGCCTGCCGCCAACCCAATCCCGGGTGAGTCATTCACCCAGTTATAAGTGCATCCCCCGCCCGGGAAATTAGCAGCAGCAGTAGCCTGTCCATTATTAACCACCTGGCTACCCTGGCCCCATACACAAACAGGCAAAAGAGAAATGAGACTAAGTAAAATGGTTAAATATCTTTTCATGCAGCCGGCCCCTGGCGATTGATTTTTTAACGTTTAGGAGTATAATGAGTCATCTCTTACAAAAATGGACTAAATATATCAAATCTTCCGCTATTACCTGATGATGGTGACAAATCCTGAAATTGGTTTTCTGCCATTTTTTGGATCGATGATATAATAATACGTGCCTGATGGTAATACCGCGCCGCGGTAGGTACCGTCCCAGGGTATTGAATAGCCCACGGAATAATACACTTTTTGCCCGTAGCGGTTATAAATGTCCACGGTATTGTTCGGGTATGAGCTCAGGTATTTGATGTTCCAGGTATCGTTCATCCCGTCGCCGTTTGGTGTGAATGCATTTGGGATAACCGGATATTTCAACACATTTACATTGATCTGCGCAGCTGCCGAACAGCCCTGCGCATTGGTAACCACCAATTGGTACGTTGTACTGCCGGGGGGTATCGCTACCGGGTTTAATATGTTATTGTGATCAAGTCCGGCCGATGGTGTCCATTGATAAGTAAGGCTGTCGCCGCTTGCGGTAGCCGGAAGCGTAATTTGACCGCCCTCCAGCATCACGATATCCGTGGGCAGCGATACCTGCGGATCGGGATTTACCACAACTTGTTCGCTTGTGATGTACGTACAGCCGCTTTGCGATGTTAAGGTATAACTTATCGTAAATACGCCAACGCCGGATGATGCCGGATTAAATATGCCGGAAGATGACACGCCCGTTCCGCTGAAAACGCCTGTCCCGGCAATCCCGTTGTTGGTGGCAGTGATCTGTACCGGCTGACCACCCACGCACAATGGCCCGGCAGGCGATAAAGAAGCAACAGGATTAGCATAAATGGTAATGTTTTGCTGTGTTGAATTAACACAGGTGACGCCCGAATAAACGTCCATCCGCACCGTATACGATTTGGAAGCAGGCGAATTAAACAGGCCATAATTATGATGATATTTCCTGTCGGAAGGCATGGTGCCGGGCAAAAATACCGTCGTATCTGCCGGGTTATTATTGTAATCGAAATACCAGACTATTTTGGTGATCGAGCCGAAATTTACTGTCGATCGGTCGTCAAATATCGCGTCATTCATACTGCAAAGGCTGCTGCTGTTCTCAACAGAAAAAGCGGCCGCCGGCGTATCGCCGTTTACCGTAAAAGGCAGCGATTTTGTAACCGAACAACCATATTTAGAGGTTACGGTTAAAGTGACGTTATAGTTACTGGCCTGCGAATATTTATGTTTTGGGTTTTGCAGCGTTGATGTGTTGTCTTCCGCGCCGGCAGAAAGGTCGCCGAAGTTCCATAAATAGGTAAAGGCCGACTGTGTGCCATCTGCAATTGTACTTTCATCCGTAAACTGGGCGTAGGTATCGTTAAGGCACACTGCGGGCAAACCAAAATTAACCGTCGGCAATGGGTTTATAGTCAACACATGGCTTATGGTATTTGAACAGCCCGCGCTGGTAAAAACGGTTAGTTTTACTGTATCAATGCCAACATTTGTATAAGAATGGGTTATCGGGCTGTTTGAAGTTAGCGTGTCCGTCTTCCCGTCACCATACCGCCATATCCATTGAACAATTTTCCCGTCGGTTGACGTAGATTGATCGCTGAAGGTTACATTTTGTACGGCGCATTCCGGCGCAGAAGTGCTGAATGCAGCCACCGGCAAATGGCTGATATGCACTGTCTGCGACGCTACGGAAGAACAGCCGTTAACATTAGTTACCGTAAGGTTAACTTTATAATCTCCCGGCGCTGTAAAAAGATGTTTAGGGCTCGGCTGCACCGAAGAAGTATTATCGCCGAAGTCCCATTGCCAACTTTTTATAATGGTACTATTGGTTTTGGTTTCGTCGTTAAATGTAACGGAATCGCCCAAACACTGGTTGTTATTAAACGAATAACTGGCCTGCGGAACTGCAGAAACATTGAAGTCAAATTCCACCACATCATTATTACCGCATGGCCCCGATGTTGGGTTAAATACCGTTGCTATAACCGAGGTGTCGCCGGCCGAATTATAAGTAACCGGCTGAGAGTATTGGTACAAATACAAAGTTTGGGTCCCCTGTGTAACAGTCGCTACCGGCGTGGGGTTACTATCGGTATATGTCGTTCCCTGCTTAAGGTCCCAAATAATATTTGATGTTTGGTAAGGCAGCGAGAGTTGTAATTTATACGTTGATCCGATACAACCATTCGGCTGCGTAAAACTATGGTTGGTGGGATTGGCTAAAGCAATATTTTCATTCAGGTTTTGAAGATTAGTGCCTGCCGCATACCCATATGATTCTTTTGTTCCGAAACCGTAGGCAATGGCGTTAAAGCCATCCGCTGCGCTAATGGTATGCGTACCAGCGCTGCCGGCCGACACCTGGACATCCTGCGGCCCCGATTGCACCGGAATTTGTGCATAGGAATACAACGGATCATTGGGCACAGGCGTAAATGAGGTGTAGGGCGCGCCGTCCAATATGAATGTAGGCGCCGATGCCGTTTTCATCACAACATTGATGTAACTTCGCTGAATTTCGTAATTCCCCGTGGAATATAAGGTAACGTGGTCGATCGTTTGCTGCAGCGGGTTTAAAAAGATCATTTCAGGGTCGCCAAGGTCAACATTAACATAGCTGCAGTTGATCCCCTGGTATTGCGTAACTGCATACTGTACTACTTGCACAGGCTGGTCGGAAGAGATGATGTTAGGCTGTTGTGATGAGAATTCATAATATCCGTTGACAAAACTGTTCAGCGGGACCGGCACATTATTCACCATCACATTCGGGTTGGTTGTTGTTGCCGGGTTAGCTAAAAATATCCTGAATATATCGTAGTTGCGGTTATCGAGCGGCACGGTAATATAGTTTTTTCCCCAGGAAGCCGTTGGGTAAACCTGTTGAAAAAAATTGTCCGACGAATTATTACCTGGGTTACAGCCAATATCAAGCCGTGAGCTGCCGGCGAAAACAGCAATTTTGGTACAGCTACCCGTAACTGAATTTACGGAGGTGATCCGCGTGCCGGAAAGGTCCGTGGACGATAACCCCTGGTAAAGCTCACCTTTATTTAAATTTACCGAAAATGTAGCGCCCGGGCTATGGCCATCGATTAAGTACGCCGACGGCGTTATTTTCACGGTAGTATTATCTTCGGTCGCAATAACTATAAAGGCGGAATAGGAATTATTAACAACATTTGAGTTTTGAATATAATTAATAGAAAAATAATCCTGGCCCAGGGTGCTCACCGGCAACAATAATGTAGCCCCTGATACGGCAAGCGCATAAATATGCGCGTAAATGGCTATAGGTTTTAAAGCAACAATATGCAGCCCCTTATTGGCAGTGCCACAATTTTCGCCTAAAAAGGCAGAAGGAGGTATAGTTATGATAGTGACCTGATTTGCCACAACGGTGAAGGGTATGGCCGTGAAGCTTCCGTCATTTATTGAAATTATTCCTGAAGTGTTATAGGTGGAGGTGATGTAAAGGCTCATTAGGCTACCATGTTGTCCGTTGCCATCATAACTCGCACCGTTACTGTGATCCATATAGGCAGTCCAGAATTCGGTGCCGACATTAGTCGTATTTTGCGAACGGGCATTTGTAACGCAGCAAAATAAAGCAAGTGTTATTGCTGTCTTGCTAAAAACTGTTTTCAACCTTCTCAATGATAAATCAATAGATATTGGCCGTCGTTACGAACGCCAAACTAACGATTTAAAAATACACAAAGCTGCAATTAAAACAGAATGGAAAAGAATAAACAGATAATGAGTAATTTAATTGAGAAAAGTTAATCACGGAGAAAAACTCCGTGATTAACTTAATTATTGGTTTATTTCTTGAGTCTTTTTGTTAAAAACACCATTATCAAACCAACAAAACATCCTACAACGAATGATTTTATAATGGTTGACGTGGACGTATCATTAAAAATATACTTGTTTAATAATATACTGACAAGTAAAAAAACAACAACGGTAACGGAAAATATTTTAAGCCAATTCATATCAAAAGAATTATAACCAACCAAATAGTTGACCGACTGCGCTAGTGACCGACCCGCCGACTGCGCCGCCAACGCCACCTGCCAAAGCGCCGATCCCCGCCCCCGGAGGGCCGGCAATCCAACCGGCAATACCCCCGGCGGTAGCGCCGCCGATGGCGCCAAGCACGTCGCCCTTGCCAACACTTCCCCAGCTAAAGGGTTTCGGTTTTGCAACATCGGTCTGTAGGTCGTCTACGTGTTTTTTATTTACGGATTGAATCCCACCTCCACCGGAAGAATTTAACTGATAGTTGCCCCAATATGCAGCGCTGTAACGCGCTATTGAACCCGCGGTCAATACATATTGCAATTGTAGGCTGGATAAAGTGGCATCATTTATAGCAGTATTCTCTATGCCAATTATATCAGCTGCAAATTTGTTATAAATAGTGGATGACGGAGCGTTTGTGCCAATATCAGTATCGAAAGTTGATGCAACTTTTGTCAAGTAGTTAATGCAATTTGTATTCATCGGTGGCTCTTCTACCCCATTTAGCGATTGCAAAAATGCAGAGGGATTATTGATATTTGCTGTATCGGGCATATGGTAATATTGTGGATTTGCAGCAAACGCTTTATTTACTGAGGTGGTATCGTACCCTTTTGAGGCTAAAAATATATTTGTTTGATATTGTATAAAAGGGTAGGATTGTTTGGTAGAAGAATTTATTTGACTAAAGACAAAATCAAGCCCTTGGTTATGGTATGAGCCAAGGTAGTCATATTGATTCTTCGAATTCGTCGTTACCGGGATAGTTGTCGGTCCGGCAGGCCCGCAATAGCCATTTACGTAGGCTTGGCATCTTGTATCATGGCAGTCGTACGGGCAAGGCCCTTGAAGATAATCTTCCGATTTCTTGCTGTTTGACCCGTCGCCTAAACTTCCACCAGGAGGTGTAGACTTTTTGTTGCACGAGAAAATTGAAGCAGATAGTAATAGTAAAACAAAAATTAAATTTTTTTTCATTTGAATAAATTTTATAAACGTTAAATTAATTAGCGCAACATAAAACTTATAAATCATTGGAAAGAATTTTGGGGCCAACTCCCGTATTCGACATACAAACGACCATATTGTAGTTGTGTTTTGCATTATACGATTGCCCTGAGGCATTGTCATTGCACCTAATATATCCGCTTAACCTGTATGCCGTTCAAGATGGTCTCGCCTGCTATGGGCTTAAAATTTACGTCGATACCGGCGCCGCTGGTTACATCAATCGAGTACCTGACGGAAAACGCCCGCTCGGGTTGCAGGTAATTGTCACCGCCTAAAGCATCGGCAACTTTTTGGTTGTTAATAAAAATATCAAAACTGCGGTTAGCCGCTTCTGCTTTTTGTGCGGAGGAATTGAGATTATAAACCAAAGCTTGTTTTTCCTTATTCGAAAGCAGCTCCGCAAACAAAAGAGTAACCTGGTATTTGCCGTCAGGAACGTCAAGCTTAAAATCACTTAAACCAACCCTTTGGGTGGCATAAATTGGATCATCGTTCGTCCCTAAAATATTTTGGTTAGTGCCAAATTTTTGCAGGTTGGTATCGCGCATCGTAAAAATATGGCCGCCAACGTATCCCCAACTCCCCGGCGAATACGGTTTTTCGGGAAGCCAAACCTGCTGCAGCTTGTTGTCGATATAAAAACGGGCATCGCCGAGGCTCACATTTAATTCGTTGAATGGCAGGGTTTTGCTGTTGAGTACCACCGGAATCATTCTAAAATTAATGGTTGTAAAATCCTCGTAATCGGTGCCATTTTCCCCGGCCGATGCTTTTAATTCATTGATTCCATTGGTAAAAGGAACATTAAACAGGGCCACTTTATCTTTCACCGGCTGTTTATCCAGCAATTTACCGTTCAGCCACAGGCTTACCTCGGGCAAATTGCTATAAACTTCAACCGGTTGTATACATTGGTTGTTGTCGTCTCCTATTCCACCCCGCAAAGTCCAGTTGTGTGAGCCGATTTTGACGAACGGTCTCTTTAAAAGATTCGCCTGGTAATAATAATACACATCCTTGGGCATCCGTTCATCAGTGGCGACGCCTTTGGTATTTTTATGGGGTGAGGCGTCGATGCGTGCATACGAGTTAAAATCAACCAAACACCACATAGCAGCACCGGCAATAAATTGCCTGTCCATGATCGCTTTTAAATAATGCTTATGGTAAATGGTTTGATATTCCACCGTTTTATCAAAGCGCTGTGGGTTAAGGCTGTGCAGCCTTGCATCGCCGTCGCAGCCGTATTCGGTAACTATCAAGGGTTTGTCGGGCAATTCCTGGTGGTGCCGGTCTAAAAATTTGCCGAAACCTTCAAAATCCGGTGCATACCAGCCATAATACAAATTCCAGCCGATGATTTGCGGGATCCTGGTAATACCGGCATCGTTATAACGGTCAAAATCTCCGTGGCAGGAGATCATGGTATAGCGAGATGAGTCCTCGCTGCGCGTAAGGCTATCCAGCTTTCCGGCCAGCGTTGCCACATCATGAAAATAAACCAGCTGTTCGGGCGATTTATTTTTATACCGAGGCTGCAGGAGCACCTCGTTCATATAAGCCCAGATGATGATACAGGGATGGTTGAAATTCTGAGCGATCATTTCGCGCTGCATATTTTCGCAGTTTTGGGTAAATGCTGCCGATTGGGTAATTCGGTTTACGATGGGTATTTCTATCGATGCCAGCAGGCCGAGCCGGTCGCAGGCTTCCAAAACAGCCGGATCCTGCGGATAATGCGATATGCGAATAAAGTTTGCGCCCATATCCTTTAGCAGCTGCATATCCCGCTCATGTATGGCATCAGGCACGGCGTTGGCCATGCCGGGGTAGTCCTGGTGGCGGTTGGCGCCGATCAGCTTCAACTGTTTTCCGTTTAAATAAAAGCCCGTCGCAGCATCGAATTTAAACCAGCGAAGGCCGAGCGGGCTGGTGGTTTCGTCGAGGACATTACCGTCTTTATCCTTAATAGTGGTGACAACTTTATACAGGTAAGGGTCGTCCGGCGACCATAAATGCGGGTTAGCAATACCATTGATGGGCTGGACAACCGAACTTGTGCCGTTGGCTGGCAGGGTGGCATTGGTGGCCACTTCTTTCACCAGGTTGCCGGCGGCGTCTTCGATGTATGACGATACAAAAACCTTGAGTTTAGCCGCACCGGCGTTTGTGATCACGCTTTCGATGCTTACATCGGCGACGGGATCGCTGACCATTGGCGTTTTTATTCGCACGCCGGGCCCCGCATCGTTGCCCAAATTAAAATGAACAGGATTGGCGGCGATCAAATAAACATCGCGGTAAATGCCTCCGAAAAAAGTAAAATCGGCATTTAGGGGCGGGATGTTTTCGTTGTGGCTGTTATCTACCTTGACGATTATCTCATTGGGGGTTGACGCCCGATTGTATTTTAACAGCTTGCCAATATTAAAGCAAAAGGCTGTATAACCACCTATATGATTGCTCACAAATTGGCCGTTAACATAGATGTCCGTCACCTGGTTGGCGCCTTCAAAATACAGGTAAACACTTTTGCCTTGCCAGGAAGCAGGCACATAAATTGCTTTTTTATACCAGCCGATGCCGCGATAGTATGATGGTGAATCGATGGTGACGTCAGTGATGTTCCAGCTGTGGGGAAGTGATATTTTATCCCAACGGGTAGTATCTGATGGATTGGCGGGAAAACCATTGATCTCGCCTTTATGGAACTCCCAGTTGGAATTGATGGTTTGTTTGACGGTAGGCTGTGCAAGGGTAATGTTGAAACCTACGAACACCCCGATGAGAATTAATATACAGCGCTTTTTCATATTTAACTGCCATTTGGTGAACTACGCAACACATGCGTCTTGCGATGGTACGCGCCGTAGAGGCGCGATGCATCGCGTCTCTACCTGATGTTTTATGCCCCCGTTTAAAAAAACTTATCCGGGTTTGGTACCAGGTTTAAAAACTTGTCGAAATTTTCTTCGTAGTGCGATTGGTCGAGCTTATAATAAAATGCACCTTTTTTTGACGAGAGCTTATCTTTTTCGTGCAGTTTAACCAGCAACCCGGTTGACAGTAGTTTGCGGCTAAAGTTGCGGTCGTCAAAAGTGGTATTATAAACCCCTTCGTAAAGCGCCTGCAGCTGTGGGATAGTAAATTTCTCAGGCAAAAGCTGGAACAATATCGGGTGCAGGGCCGCTTTGTAACGCAGTTCCCTTTGCGCCAGCCCCACCATTTCGGTGTGGTCAAAGATCAGTTCAGGCATTTCACTGAGCAAAAACCATTCGGCATGGTATTCATCACTGAGCTGTTTTTCATACTGATGGATATCGATCAAAGCGAAATAAGCAATGGATAAAGTGCGTTCAACCGGGTCGCGGTCGGGTTTGCCGAACACCTGGAATTGCTCCATATAAACGTTCTTCAACCCGGTGCGCAGCTCCAGGATACGGTTCGCCGCATCTTCCGGGCTTTCAGACGGCTGTATAAAGCCGCCCATCAGGCTCCATTTCCCTTTTTCAGGTTCGATATTCCGCTGTACGAGCAGTAATTTTAGGTTCCATCCGTCAAAACCGAAGATGATGCAATCCGTTGCAACCAACATTCGTTTCTGACCTGTATATCTCTGCATAATTGGCTATTGTGATTTACAAGTGTAGGAAAAAAGTCCGAAAGTCCGAAAAGTCCGGAAAGTAGG
>DASRTD010000220.1:0-3901 GCA_035656115.1 Mucilaginibacter sp. | reverse complement strand
TGTAAATCACCCTTCTTACCTGCGTTTATTTCTGGAAAATTTGGAACTTTTGAATTTCACAATCCGAACATTTAAATAATGCCTTATTCGGACGTTAGGTTTAAGGAGATGTATAAAAAGGGTGTTTTTATCTACTGTTATACCTCCTCATAAATAGCCAATGTGGTAATAAAAATGCAACAAACAATTGTTATCAAAACTTACTATAATGGGAGTCATTCCAAATATTCAAATGAATCCAAGCCCAACTTTTGCCTCAGCCTACATGAAACCCCTTAGTACCTCGGTATTCTTTGGGCCCAACCGGAAGATTCCAGATCCAACAAATTATATCTGACAAAACATAAGGCGGTCACGACTGTGCACACTATATTCATTACGATGGTTATGATTGGAAAACCCAGAATTAAAATAATTGTAACTTTCTCCCGTTAAAGCATATTCACAACAACCGTGCATGACCAACAACCCCAAAATTATCTTGATTTGCTTTTTCTTATTCTTGGAATCTTTCACGTATGCTCAAAAGCCGGTTGTATACTATTTTTCAGAAATCGGGTTAACCATGTACATCCCGTCGGATTTTAACGTGATTGATGCTGCAAAAAATGAGGCTATCAATCAGCATGGTCAAAAATTAATGGAAGACGCCAACCATATGAAGGTAGATATATCTGAAACGAAAACGCTGATTGCTGCGCGAAAAAGTGAAAAGGATTATTTCAACGTAACTATTACTCCATTCGATCCGAAAAAAGACGGCTCGATAGATGAGTCCAATGCTAATGTATATAAGATATTATTTAAAACTTTTCATAGTAAGCTGCCGAATGCAAAAATTGATACTGCTAGCGGGGTGAAGATCGTCGGTGGCAAGTCATTCAGTGAATTTCTTGTGAAGATCTTGATAGATCAAAATACAACGATGTATATGTATTTATTATCAAAACTTTATGAAGGATACGATTTGGGAATTTCATATTTATATACAGATGAACCTACAAAGAAGCAGATAGCATCTACTCTCGATAGCTTTAAATTTGACAAATGAAGACTGAATTGCCTGCTGCAATATTCCAATGATGATCCGAATTTTTCAAATAGCCAATCTGAAAAACTCAGCTTTGTAACCATCTGATGGTCGGTGAGCGCGACCTCACTTTTGCCATTTCACGGACGGGTCAAACCCTTTCATTCCCTGATCAACTCATCCAGCGTCGCGTTAAATTCATTCTTGTACTTAATATAATATTCGCCCGAACCAGGTCCATAAAAACTGGTCTCGATCTTCCTCACCCTTCCCTCACGATCAAGTATAAGCGTTGTCGGGAAAGAGCGGATGGCGGTGAGTTGGGGAAGGGTCTTTTCAGCCTTTTGGTCATCGCCTGCCGTGACGCCGGTCAGCAGGATTGGATAAGGCACCCCGAGAAATTTTCGAAACTTTTCAATACTCGTTTTGGAACGAAGGGCATCTGTGCTGTATTCGTATGTCAATGCAATGATTTCAACACCTTTGTCATGATTTTCTTTATAAAAGTCAATGAGGAACCGGGTTTCGTCCAGGCAATTTGCACACCAGCTGCCCATGAGTTGAATGATCACAACCTTATGCCTGTACTTCTCATCGTTTATAGATACCCATTTTCCCTGCAAGTCAGGAAAACGAAAATTTAGTTTGGTCTGACCTTCCCTCATTCTTGTGGGATCAATGGCATCCGGCGGCGGGATGCTATCTGTTCTAACTGCTATCCAGCTTTCCTTACCGCTGTATCCATTATAAAAAAAACCACCGGAGATTGAATTTTCGTTCGTGATCCTCGCCTCAAACAACCGGATATTGTCCCCGTCAAAACTTGATATTTTCAGTGAATCGCCGGTAACAATACCGTCGAGATAACGATAATCTGCCGATGGAGTCAGAAACGTACCGGTAAGATTGTTACCCTCCTGTGCAAAGATGGCCAGCGCCTTACGGGTTGTGCCATTTGCCCTGGTAATCGTTACATCCCATTTCCCGCTGATATTTTCGCCGGCCTTTCCCAAATTTGAAACATAGCGCAGCGAATCTTTAGCATTCGCTATGAAAGGCCAATGCTGGGTGTTGCCGGTAGTCTGTTTTAAAAATTGACCGTTCAATTTTTCATTGCCTTCCCTCCTTGCTTTGAACGACACTTCAAATGCAGGCAGCGAGAAAAATACCGAATCTCCTTTTTCTCTCCATTCGGTGACCGGAATTTTTTCGCCTGCGTTTTTGATATACCAGGTCTCCTGGTTATTTTTCTGCATCTGAATCAACTGAAAGAAAACCAGCTTACCATCCATTCGTTCCACCGAAGCCTGCCAAACCCTTGTATCTGGTGATTGGGCCTTTACTTTATGGAACGGTAATAAAAAGATGAAGAGACAAATGAATAAGGCGGCCTTTATAAATCGTGTTCCTGACAATTTCGGGTTACCCATAAATTCAGGGCTAATCGTTTAAGAAAGTTGCTTGAGATAAGCAGCACTCGGCGCCATAGTATCGAAATTCATTTCGACGTAAAAGTATTTGACGCCGCCGGTTTTAGCCGCTGCAAAAAATTCCTTCCAGTTGATGATTCCCTGACCAATGGGCACTTCCTTTTTATCCGCGGTCCAGTCGGATAAATGAGATGAAATAAATCGTCCCGGATATTTATTAAAATAGGTGGAGGCTTTATATCCGAGCGTAATCACCTGGGTCTGGAATTGCATTTTAACGAGCCCGGGATTAAACCTGTTCATCAGCGCATCATAGATCAGCTGGTTGTCCAATTTGGCAAATTCCATATGATGATTATGACAGCCCGTCTGCATTCCGGCTTTTTTTATTTTTTCTGCGGCTTTATTCAGTTTGTCGGCCGCTTTAAGCCAGTCATCCAGCACAGCAGTCTTCGGCAGGTCGAAGCTTGAACAGACCATCACAGACAATCCCAGCTGATTGGAGAATTCTATGCGCTGATCCAATTGATCCGTGAGTTCTGAAAAGCCGAAATGACAACTGGGACAGCTGAGGCCGGCATCGTTGATGATTTTTTTCATGTCCGCCGGTTTTATTTTTGTCAACGGACCAAATCCCGAATCGACATAACCTTCCGGAGAACACATTTCTATCAGCTTATAACCTTCGGATGCCATGATTTTCAAAGTGCCCGGAAAATCTTTCCCGATCATATCGCGAACAATCCATGATTGAAAACCGAAGGGCTGTTCGATCACGAGTCCCATATTTTTGAAGAAAGCAGGAAAGGAAAGCCCGGATAAAGCCACGGAGGCGGTCAGTCCCATTCCGCTTTTACTGATGAATGATCTTCTGCTAAAATTTTTCATGATTTATTTTTAAAGATTAAATAGAATCAGGATCCCAGCCCTTGCGATAGTTACGGCTCAGCCATGCATTGGCCTCCGGATAGTTGGTGATCTTCACGCTGGCGCTGTCATATTTGAGCATTCGCCTGGTTCTTAAGGCAAGTGCGTATAAATTGACGGCCTCCGTGATGTATTCGGCCTCAACGAAATTTCCTGGATACTGTTTGCCTGATTTGCATGCATCGGCAAAAAGAGTGAGCGCAGCCTGGCCCCTTTCTTCACGGGTTCTTTTATCTGGCACAGCAGCAGCAGGCTGCATTTTATTACCGGAGATGATTTGCGGATTCTGAATATTGAAACCGGCGAGAATTTTTCCTTTATCACCGACAAACATCATTCCTTCCTCGGGAAGTTCTTTATTTTCTTCCAGCAACTCCATGGGGATCGGAGGCCGCATGCCGCCATCATACCAGCAAAGATCTATCGCTGGCCTTGAGCCATTGGCCGGATATTTAAACCGGACCGAACTTGCCATGGGGAAAGAAAAATTATTTTCTATTTCATAAGGCACCGG
>DASRTD010000219.1:0-22208 GCA_035656115.1 Mucilaginibacter sp. | reverse complement strand
TTTTACTCTGCACAGCCATCTCAAAAATTAATAGAGGAGCTGCATTCAAAACACTAATATTAATTTAAGACTTAAATAATTATTTGTTTTTGAACCTTTAGTAAACATTTACCGTATACTTCCCTTTTAGGCGGGCGTCGTGTATGAAGGCTATAAAATCTATTTTTTACATCGTACTTTTTTTGTTGAGCAGGGGCTTCCCGGCTTACTGCCAAAAACCAACCATAAACATTACCGGCTTAAACAGTTTTAACGGTCTTTCACAAAATTCTGTTCAGTGCATTATTAAAGACAGCTACGGTTTTATGTGGTTTGGCACCCAAGACGGGCTAAATAAATACGATGGCTTTAATTTTGTAGTTTACAGGCATGTAAAGAATAATCCTGGAAGCATACAATCAAACATTATCAATACAATTTGCGAAGACGCCGATGGCAATATCTGGGTTGGCACGACAGCGGGATTAAGCATATACAACAGGTCGCAGGATTCGTTCATTAACTTTAAACATGACAGTTTAGATAACAAATCCATCAGCGATGACTTTATTAATTTTATTTATAAAGACAAAAGATCAACCGTCTGGATAGGAACGACTAATGGTTTAAATCTTTATAATGGTAAAACCAGGCAGTTTAAACATTTTTTTAATAATGCCCGCGATACAACAAGCCTGAGCAATTCGTATATAACCTCGATTTTTGAAGATAGTAATCATCATTTATGGGTCGGTACGCCAAAAGGTTTAAACCTTTTGAACAGGGTAAACGGGAAGTGCACCAGGATTACCGATAAAAGGAAAAATAGCGGACGCGGCAATAATAGCATTAATACGATCTCAGCAGATGAAAAAAACAATATATGGATAGGTACTAACAAGGGGTTGAATTTATTAGATACGATAAATCATTCTTTCTCCTATTATTCAATTGACGCAGACAAAAGTTCGGCGGTTGGCAGCTTAGATCCGGTGATTAGCGTAGTCAAAGGAAAGGGCAATAAACTATGGATCGCAACAACTACCGTCCTGAAGCTATTTGACGCCGAAAAACGGCAGATAATCCCTATAAACGATAACAATGGCGGTGATAATCTTTTGCCCAATGACGGCATTTATTCACTTCTGGAAGATGACTCAGGGATTTTGTGGATAGGAACTGTAAGCGAAGGCATTTCAAAATATGACAGGAACCTGTCTGTATTCCCGTCATTCAATGCTTCTTTGATCAATGCCCCATCCGCAAAAAATATAATCAGGAGTCTCGCAGAGGATAAACACGGGAATCTTTACCTGGCAACAGATGCAGGGGTTGAATATTTCAACAGGTCAACTGGCTCAAATATTATCTACAAGTACAATCCAAAAAGTGAGAATTGCCTATCAAACGATTTTACATCAACTGTTTTGGTAACTAAAAAAAACGATGCGGTTTGGATTGGCACTTTTTTCACCGGGCTTAATCGCCTTGACCCAAAAACAGGAGATTTTAAGCATTACGGGAAAGGAAACGGCCCAAATGATATTTCCAGTAATACTATATATGGATTAATGGAAGATCGTAAAGGCAATATATGGATCGGGACTAATTACGGTGGGCTGGATGTATTTAATCCCGCTACCAAAAC
Source organism: Mucilaginibacter sp. (assembly GCA_035656115.1). GTDB lineage: Bacteria > Bacteroidota > Bacteroidia > Sphingobacteriales > Sphingobacteriaceae > Mucilaginibacter. Next base: position 20,581 of record DASRTD010000219.1, on the reverse strand, counting down.
TTTTACAAGGTACACTCACGATGAAAAAAATACGGCAAGTATATGCGACGATGATATCCAGGCATTGTTGGAAGATAAAAAAGGCAACATCTGGATTGGGGGGGTTAACAATGGCATCAGCATTTTTAACCCTGTAACCAATACTTTTTCGCAATTAAACAGCCGTAACAGCAATCTCAGCAGTGATTATATCAGTACCTTTTATGAAGATGTCAGGGGTAATATTTGGGTTGGAACCGCGGATGATGGCTTGAATTGTTACGACGCGCATACCCATAAATTTAAAACGTTTACGGAACGCGATGGCCTGATTAATAATACGATAAACGCTATCATAGGAGATGATCAGGGATATTTGTGGCTGAGTACCTTGCGCGGAGTTACCCGTTTCGATCCTGTAGCGAAGAAGTTCAGGAATTTCGGTTTCAACAATGGATTAAAAAGCCTTGAATTTAACCGCAATTCCGGCATTAAATTAACTGACGGTAAAATTACTTTGGGCAGTATTAACGGATACAATGTTATTGATCCGGAAAATCTTTCTTTTAATAATAACAAACCTGTTGTTGCAGTAACAGGTTTTGAATTGTTTAATAAGCCTGTTGCAATGGGTACGAAGAATTCGCCCCTGAAGCAAAACATTTCAACTACTTCAGAACTAACACTTGGTCCTTCACAATCAGTATTTACGATTCAGTTTGCTGCTTTGGATTATACCATCCCCGAAAATAACAAATATGCTTATAAGCTTGAAGGTTTCGACGATGATTGGAATCATGTCGGTAATCAACGTAAAGCCACTTATACAAATTTAAACCCGGGTACCTATATTTTTAAAGTTAAGGCAGCAAATAACGATGGTTTATGGAGTGACAAATCGACTTCGCTTAAAATTATTATTACCCCACCCTATTGGCTGACCTGGTGGTTCAGGACATTATGTATATTACTAATTACAGGAACTGCTTATTCGGTTTATTTATACCGGATAAGTTTCTTAAAAAAACAAAAAGCCGAACTGGAAAAGCAGGTCCAAATACGGACATTGAAAATAGACAGACAGGCCAATAGTCTCCAGTTGTTAAATAACGAACTGCAAAACCAAAAGGAAGAATTGCAGTCGCAATCAGAAGAGCTTTCGGCTCAGGCTGAAGAACTGCAGTCGCAATCGAAAGACCTGCAGCAAAAAACAAATTCATTGGAACTGCTTAACAAACAATTGAACTATCAAAAAGTCCAGGAAAAGAATGCCCGTTTAACCGCGGAAAAAGCGAGACTCGAGGCGGATAAAGCCAACATGGCAAAAAGCACTTTTTTAGCAACGATGAGCCATGAAATAAGAACCCCGATGAATGGGGTATTGGGTATGGCAGCGCTCCTTTCAGAAACAGAACGGAATTTTGAGCAACGTGAGTATAACGAAGCTATCCTTAATAGCGGTGAATCATTATTAATGGTAATCAATGACATTTTAGATTTTTCAAAGATCGAGTCAGGAAAACTTGAACTTGATCCTCATGATTTTAGCCTTAGAAAATGTATCGAAGATGTCTTTGAGTTATTTGCATCAAAGGCAGCCAAATCGGGAATTGATCTTGTTTATCAAATAGAAGATATCATCCCTGCACATATAATTGCTGATGGTTTGCGGCTCCGCCAGATATTAACAAACCTGGTTGGCAACGCGATTAAATTTACCGAAAAGGGTGAGGTGTTTATTATGGTTACTGCCGGAAAAGTAACGGATAATCCGTTTTGCCTGTCCTTCGAGGTAAAAGATACGGGCATTGGTATTCCGGAAAATAAAATCGAAAACTTATTCAAGGCGTTTAACCAGGCTGATTCGTCCGTCACCCGGAAATATGGCGGTACGGGCTTAGGATTGGTGATCTGCCAGCGCCTGGTTGAATTAATGGGCGGCGGTATTAAAGTTAAAAGCCAGCATGGCGCCGGCAGCACTTTCACATTTAGTATCCTTGGCAAAAAAGGCGTCGATTTAATACCTGGCGATATTGCTGAAAATAAGAGTGTTGTTGAAGGTAAAAAAGTCATGTTAATTGACGATAATGAAACAAATTTAAGGATACTCAAAATTCAGCTGAAAAAGTGGAAGATGGTTGTAGTTGCTGTTTCTTCCGGAAGAGAAGCCCTGAAAGTTTTATCCGTACAAAAAGATTTTGACCTTGCTATAACTGACATGCAAATGCCGGAGATGGACGGGGTGGAATTGAGTACCCGAATAAAAGCAATGGAAAACGCTACGCCTATTTTATTATTAAGCTCCATAGGCAATGAAAGTAAAAAAATGCACCCGCAACTTTTCACTTCCGTATTGACTAAACCGGTTAAGCAGGAACAATTATTTCAGGTGATTGCATCAGCTCTAAAAAATGAAACCTCTTTAAAAACAGAAAACAAAAAGAAACTACTTTCAGAACAATTTGCACTGGATCATCCCTTTAACATACTTGTTGCGGAAGACAATTTGATCAATCAGAAGCTAATTATGCGAATTTTAAATAAGCTTGGGTACCTGCCGGATGTGGCTAACGACGGGCAGGAAGTCCTGGATATGATCAGCCGGAAAACCTATGATCTGGTCTTAATGGATGTCCAAATGCCGAATTTAGATGGACTGGAGGCAACCCGGATAATACGAAAAGATTACGGCGTTAAACCGTTAATTGTGGCGATGACCGCCAATGCCATGAGCGAAGATAAAGAGGCGTGTTTAAATGCCGGCATGGATGATTACCTGTCAAAACCTATAGGCTTAGAAATATTTACCGATAAGTTAAAAGACTTATTTCAAAAAGCTGAGGCTGTTGAAAGCCGGCATACCTAACGATCATCCCTGGACTAGCGTCTATACAATAAACTTCGCATCAGGCCGCCGAAGGTATATACTAACATCCCTGTGCCCAATATTGGCAAAAAAAATCTGATTTTCAAAATACTTTTTGATCAAAATCCCCCTTCAGGGGTTACTTATGCCGCAAAAAATATGGCGATCTTTATCCAGGGTAATTGCAGTTTGCTGATATTATCGTTAGTACGTTTTTTACCATTTCTAAATCAGCGGGCGTCACGCCGTCAAGCGCAATTGCGCGGTTTTTTAAGGTTATCTCGTTGACTTCTTTAAGAAGTTTTTTCGTGTTCGCATTTGTGTTCAGTTCAATCCTGCGCCGGTCGGTTGAGTGAAAGCTTCGCGATAAAAGTTCTTTTTTTACCAGCAGGTCAATGATCCGGGTTACTGCCGCTTCGTCTTTAAAAACGTTCGCGGCAATATCGCGCTGGCTTATGCCGGGATGGTCTACAATGGTTTTTAATACCATCCACTGGTCAATAGTTAAATTGATACCTGCTTGTTTTAATCGTTTTTGTGCGAATTGCCGGTACGTTTTGATGGCTTTATCAAGGTGATAAAAAATTATATCGTTTAGTTTTTCCATATAAACTTGGCCCTAAGATATAAATTAAAAAAACAGCTTACACTTTTAGAGCCTGCACCTCTTGGTTTTTAGGTTGATCGTCCTTTACAATAACAAGCCCGGCAATTCGTCGCCTGAAATAGAAATCTTAAAAAAAATCAATAATTGATATATCAATACTTGTATCATTTTCGGACAGGTAGTGTTCTAAAAACGTACAGCGGCCAAATCCAAAAGCATCATATTATATTGTTAATCAATTATATACAAAATGGTATGCATTTTAGTGGAAAATTAAACTACCGCTCATTTTATCAAATTAAAAACTTAAGTACAATGATAAAAATCACTGATCTAGAAAAATACTACCGCACGGAAGAAGTAGAAACCGTTGCGTTAAACAAGTTATCCATTGAAGTAAAAAAGGGGGAGTTTGTAGCAATAATGGGTCCCTCGGGCTGCGGGAAATCAACCCTGCTTAACATTTTGGGCATGCTTGACGATCCCGATGAGGGCAGCTATATGTTTAACGGTATTGAAGTAGCCCATTTTAGCGAACGAAAACGGGCTGATCTGCGCAAGCACAATATTGGGTTCGTTTTTCAAAGTTTTAACCTTATCGATGAGCTGACGGTATTTGAAAACGTGGAACTGCCTTTGATCTATACGGGTGTTCCATCGGCAGAACGTTTAAAAAGAGTTGAGGAGGTTTTGACTAAGATGCAGATCATCCACCGGCGCAATCATTATCCCCAGCAACTATCGGGTGGCCAGCAGCAGCGTGTGGCCATTGCCAGGGCCGTTGTAAACAAACCAAAACTCATTCTGGCGGATGAGCCCACTGGTAACCTGGACAGCGGCAACGGCAACGAAGTTATGGACTTGTTAACCGAATTGAACGCGCAAGGGACGACCATCGTAATGGTTACCCACTCGGAACACGATGCAAGGTATAGTGATCGGATTATCCGTTTGCTGGACGGGCAAACGGTGATTGAAAATATGATGAACTTATAAGCGAATAGAAAAGCCATGATAAAAAACTATTTAAAAATAGCGTGGCGCAACCTGTTGCGCAACAAAAGCTACGCCGCCATTAATATTGCCGGCCTGGCTATCGGAATCGCAGCCTGCCTGCTGATCTTCCTGATCGTTCATTTCGAAACGAGTTTTGATGATTTTCATCTAAAAAAGGATCAGATATATCGGGTTATAACTGTTAATTCCGGTCCGGATGGCATAACAAAGGAAAGCGGCACGCCTATACCATTGGCTGAGGGGCTAAGGGCTGATTTTCCGGAGTTAAAAGAGGTAGCTGAAATATTCCGGAACGGCGGCTCACATTATTCGGTTCAAAACGCCAATGGTTCGAAAAAGAAATTTAAGGAGGACGACGCTTATTACGCCGAGCCGCAGTTTTACAGCATTTTCAGTTTTGACTGGCTGGCCGGCGATAAGGAAACGGCACTCGCCGAACCAAATACGATCGTGTTGTCGCGGGACGAAGCCAATAAGTTCTTTGGCGACTGGCACAATGCCATGGGTAAAATTGTACGCTATGAAAATAAAACCGACCTTAAGGTAACAGGTATCCTGCAAAATTCGCCTGCTAACACCGACTTCCCTATTAAGCTCGTGGTTTCCTGCGCAACGATGCGTGAGAAAAGTTCTGACTTTTTTCGTAATTTAAAAGATTGGGTAAGCACCTTCAGTGCAAATCAATGCTATATCGTGCTGCCCGAAAACGTTTCGGTAAACCAGTTTAACGGCGACCTAAAGGCTATGGCCCAACGGCGCAAACCTGCGCCTTATAACACAACATCGGTTTTTGGGTTACAGCCACTGGCCGATATGCACTATAATACCGCTATCGACATATTTACCGGCCATACTTTCAGCAAGCAATTATTGGATGTGGTCAGTCTGATCGGACTCTTCCTGCTGGTTATAGCTTGTGTCAACTTTATCAACCTGGCAACCGCGCAGGCGGTCAACCGCTCCAAAGAAGTAGGTATCCGCAAGGTGTTGGGCAGTAACCGTAAACAGCTGGCGCTTCAGTTCATTGCCGAAACATTTATCATAGCGCTTTTCGCGGCAGTCCTCGCTGTTGTAATCGCCCAGGTCACCCTGCCATTTTTAAACCAGCTGCTGAACATTAGGTTGAGTAATGCCTTTTTATCGGACCCGCTCGTGTGGCTGTTTTTAACCGCCACAGTCGTGCTCGTAACCCTGCTATCCGGTTTGTACCCCGCCACGGTACTTTCAGGCTTTAATCCCATAACAGCCTTAAAAAACAAGATAACTGCGGGGCGCACCAGGGGTATATCCCTGCGGCAGGCGCTGGTCGTTTTCCAATTCTTTATCGCGCAGGCGTTGGTCATCGGCACATTGGTGGTGGTTTACCAAATGCAGTATTTTCATAATAAGTCATTAGGGTTTAACAAGGACGCCATCATTAATGTGCCTTTCCCTGGCGACAGCATTAGCCGGCTCAAATTGAATACTTTACGTGATGAATTAATTCGGCAGCCGGGCGTAAGGGAAGTAAGCTACAGTTCTGCCAGCCCATCTGACATCAGCAATTGGGACAGCGATTTTAAGTATGACAATGCCCCGCAACAAACCAAGTTTAACGCCTACCTGAAATGGGCCGACACCGGGTATTTTAAACTATACGGCCTTAAATTTATTGCAGGCGGCCCCTATAAATCAAACGACTCGTTTACCGGCTGGGTGGTGAATCAAACCTTGCTCGCCAGGCTGGGTGTTACCGACCCGGAAAAAGCTATCGGAAAATATATCAAGCTCTGGGACGATCCTCATAAAAACCAGCAGATCTTGGGTGTAGTAAAGGACTTCAATGTCCGGTCGCTTAAAAATGCCATTCCGCCCGTGCTAATGGGTTCATGGAAGGACGTATATCAAAAAATCAATATCAAAATCGCGCCGCAAAATATTCACCAAACCCTGGCGGGAATCCAAAAAACCTGGAATAACACTTTCCCCGACGGGATATATGAGTTCCAATTCCTGGACAAAAAAATAGCTGACTTTTATAAAAGCGAGGATCAGCTTTCGCAGCTTTATGAAATATTTGCAGGCATTGCCATATTTATTTCATGTCTCGGCTTATATGGGCTCATTTCATTTATGGTGGTGCAAAGGATAAAAGAAGTAGGCATCCGCAAAACGCTGGGGGCTTCCGTCGGGAATATTGTTTACCTGTTCTCCAAAGAGTTTACACTGCTCATTATTATCGCATTTGCCGTTTCGGCGCCGATAGCCTGGTTTAGCATGAACAAATGGTTTTTACAGAATTATACCTACAGAATAACCATCGGCCCCGACATATTTCTGCTGGCAATATTCGCTTCAGTTTGCATTGCATGGTTGACGGTAGGCTATAAAGCAATAAGAGCGGCATTGGCTAACCCGGTGATAAGCTTAAGGAGTGAGTAGAAGGATAAAAAAAGACCTGGCTCGGCTTGGCGAAGAATATTCCAACGTAGCAATGTTTTGAAAAGTTTTGCCCCCGGGATATGTAGACACGCTTATGACGGGGATGGAGAAAATAAAACGAACCTGACGTAGAAATAAATCAAGGTAAAAAAATTTAAAGCAAGAAATGGTGCTGCAATTAAGCTAATAACATATCCTAAAATCATATTTAAATGAAAAAACTAATCATCCTTTGTTTCTTCTTATTGTCTATTTCGCATTCCTCGTTTTGCCAGGATAATAAAAATCAATTATCCTCTCAAGTCGATTCCCTCGTTTCGAGCCTGGTGAAATACAAAAATTTTAGCGGCACGGTTTTACTCTCAAAAAATGGCGAGGTGGTATTTGAAAAAGCTTACGGATATGCGGATTTTGAAAAAAGAATCCCAAATAAACCCGACACCAGGTTTTGCATTGCATCAATTTCAAAGGTGTTTACTGCTTCGGCTGTAATGAAGCTGCAGGAACAGGGGAAGTTAAGCATTGGTGATAAGTTAAGTAAATATATACCTGATTTTCCGGAGGCTGACAAGATCACTATTGCTGAATTGCTTGACCATACGGCCGGCGTAAAACGCGAAATGGTAGATGATATTGAAGGATGGAAAAAACATTATACCACGCGCGAAATTATCGACTCCCTGAAAAAATATCCATTGGATTTTGAGCCTGGCACCAAACAAAGTTACAGCAATGGCGGATATGGCGTCGTCGCGAGGGTTATAGAAATAGCATCAGGCAAAAGTTACGGCCAATACCTGAAAGAAGCCATTTTCGACCCGTTAAAAATGTATAACACACTAGCCTATAACAGCCTTGCACCACAAAAAAATACTGCTAAAGGGTATGACCCGGCCCCGTTCCCAAAGGGGGTTCAAAATACAATTTTCGAAGATGCATCACAAAACGTTGGTGCAGGATCAATTTACTCAACCGCGCCTGACCTGCTAAAATGGGACAGAGCCTTATATAATGGAGCGGTCTTAAAGAAGAGCACGCTTGATACGATGTATAAATATGGCTATGGCTTCGGTGTTTATCAGCGGGACGGTAGAGACCTTGTTGGGCATGACGGGATCATTAATGGATACATCGGTTCCATGGAGAGTTTCATAAATGACGGCATATGTATCATATTTTTAAGCAACATCCGCACTGGTGCATTGAACCTGTTAAACAATGGCTTATGCGAACTTTATTTTAATGGCAAAACAACTATTCCGGCTATTCAATCAACCGATATTTTTTCCGCTGATCCGAAAGACTTGCAAAAATACACCGGGACTTATGAATTATTTCCCGGATTTGACCTGACTATCAAAGAGACAAAGGGCGTTTTGTTTTTAAAGGGACAAGGCGGGTATTACACTGCGTTGAATTGTCTTGCAGCCAATCGCTTTTTTTACCGTTCACTATTTGCAGAAGTTAAGTTCGACGCAGGCGGTGATCAACCGGGGTTGGTTTGGAACGATATACTTTCAGGTAAAACCTATCCGGCTAAAAAAATCGAATGAGTGAGTATTTGAATTGTTCGGGGCTAACATGTAAAAGGTTCGTTGCCGTCTATGAATTGAATACTAATATTTAGTTATTACCTACCATGTTCAAAAACTATTTAATAATCGCCTGGCGTAACCTGAAAAAAAACAGGCTGTACGCATTTGTAAATATCGTCGGCTTAACAATAGGAATTGTTAGTTGCCTGTTGATCGGTATCTACATAAGAAATGAATTAAGCTATGACGGTTTCAACCGGAACGCTGATCAGATAGTGAGGGTGACCATGGATTATAGTTTGGGTGATGCCCCACAGAAAATAGCGCTTACCGGAACTAAAGTCGGGCCTCAATTTAAAAGGTCATTCCCGGAGGTTGCTGATTTTGTGAGACTTGATAAATTCACAAGAGTAGTTGGCTATAAAAATCAGTTATTTGATGAGAAGAATGTTCTCTATGCCGATCCGTCTTTCTTCAGGACATTCTCGTTTCCGCTAATCAAGGGAAACACAGCAACGGTGTTAAATGCGCCCGACAATATAGTGATCACGCAAACTGCGGCAAAAAAATATTTTGCCGACGAAGACCCGGTGGGGAAAATCTTAAGAGTCGGCGATCACAATTTTATCGTTTCGGGATTAGCCTCAGATGCGCCTTTAAATTCACAACTGCAATTTGATTTTGTAATACCATTTAACGCTTTAGACGCGGCCAAAGAACCCGAACAGTGGTGGCAGGCAAATTTTATAACCTATCTGCTGCTTAGAAATCAGGAGTCCATCCGGCCGTTAGAAAATCAAATCTCCGCGTATATGAAGACCGTCGACAGGGGCGAGTTGAAAATGAGCGGAAACCAGTACCTTACCTATCACCTTGAACCGCTAAAGAGTGTCCATCTTTATTCGAATCTTCCGGACGGTTTTGAGCCAAATGGCAGCATCGTTTATATTTATATACTTCTCGCGGTAGCGCTTTTGATATTAACCATAGCTTGTGTAAATTATGTAAATCTCTCAATAGTGCAATCGGTAAGGCGTAGCGGCGAAATAGGTATACGGAAAGTTTTGGGAGCCGCCAGGCAGCAATTATTCAAACAATTTGTGGGCGAGTCATTTGTCGTGACTGCCATCGCATCATTTTTAGCGATCAGTGTGGCGACTATTTTGATCCCCTTTTTTAACAATTTATCAGGAAAGCAATTTCAGTACAATGCCTTATTCGATCCGTTTATCCTTTTGTGTTTAATTGCGCTCGGCATTATTATCGGCTTTGCATCCGGCGCATATCCGGCGTTGTTATTATCCGGGGTAAAAATAGTGAAGATACTTAAGTCAGGATTTTCTTTCACTTCCGGTCAAAATGTACGCCGGTCCCTGATCGTTTTTCAGTTTATCATTTCCATATTCCTCATTATTACAACAGTCGTCATATTGCAGCAACTATCCTATATCCGCAACAAGGATATAGGATATAATAAAAGCAATGTGGTAGTACTACCGGTTGATAATAAAATCCGCCCGCAAATGGATGCATTGAAAAAGGAAATTAATAATATTCCCGGTGTCGCGGGTGTTGCCACAGCCAACGATGAACCGATTGACGTAAAATGGGGTGATGCAATACAAACAAAGGACAGGAAAAACGTAACGGTGAACGCTTTGCCGATGGACGAAGATTTTATAAAAACCATGCAGTTAAAAATTGTGGCAGGCAGCGATTTCGACCAAACCGACGTTTTGCAAATCGACACTTCGAATAATTATAAAAACTTCCGGTATACCTTTATGGTTAACGAATCGGCCGCCAGGGCCTTGGGATGGACGCCTCAACAAGCTATCGGCAAGGAAATCTCCAGGTATTACGGAGGCAGGATAAAAGCAGTGGTTAAAGATTTTAATTTCAAATCGTTGCACGACCCCATAGGCCCGCTGCTGATATTCCTTGACCGTTTCCAAAGCCGGAACCTGTTCGTGAGAATTTCGGGCGCCAACACGCCGGCGACTTTACAGTCAATTGAAAAAATTTGGAAGGAGCGTGTTCCCTCCCGGCCTTTTGAATACAAATTCTTGGACGAAGACTATGATGCCCTATACCGCGCCGAACAGCAAACCGGGGGCATTTTTACAACTTTTTCCGCTTTGGCCATATTGCTGGCCTGCCTGGGCCTGTTTGCCGTAACCGCATTTGCGGTAGCACAGCGCACCAGGGAGATAGGGATCAGGAAGGTTTTGGGCGCCAATGTGCTTAATATCGTATTGCTCGTTTCAAAAGACTTTTTACTGCTGGTAATTATTGCTTCAGCAATTGCCTCGCCCATAGCTTCCTATTTGTCAGGCAAATGGCTGCAGGATTTTGCTTACCGGATCAACATCCACTGGTGGATATTTTTGGCGGCGGCGGTTGTTGCACTAATCATCGCAGGTTTAACGGTGAGCTTTCAGACGATTAAAGCTGCATTAGCAAATCCGGTGAAGAGCTTGAGGAGTGAGTGATTTAAGGCAAAAGCGCAATACTCAAAGTTTAAAAATTAATGTATCATGATAAAAAACTATTTAAAAACCGCCTGGCGAAATTTATGGAAAAACAAGTTTTTTTCAGCCATTAATATATTGGGGCTTGCGCTTGGTATGGCTTGTAGTATACTTATTTTATTATGGGTGCAAAATGAGTTAAGCATCGACTCGTTTCACATCAATGGATCACGCTTGTACCAGGTTTATGAACGGCAATATTACGATAATAGAATTGAAGGGCAATATTCTACGCCCGGGGTACTGGCAAATGAAATGAAAAAGGTCATACCTGAAGTACAATATGCCACCAACTTTGGATATAACAATCAAGCCACATTCAGGGTTGGGAGTAAAATACTTAAACTCGAGGGAACATCAGCCGATTCCGATTTTTTTAAAATGTTCAGCTACCCTTTGTTAGAAGGCAGCGCTCAAACGGCCCTGAACTCACCTGGAAGTATTGCAATCTCGAGGAAAATGGCGGAAGCCTTTTTCGGAAGCCCGCACGCGGCAATTGGCAAAACCATCCAGTACGAAAATAAAAAATATTTTAATATAACAGCGGTTTTTGAAAATCTTCCTGAAAATACGTCCGAAAAATTCGACTATCTTCTCAATTGGGATAATTTTTTGAAAGAAAACAGCTGGGCAAAACTATGGGGTAATAATGGGCCAAGGGCTTATGTTATGTTGCGCGCCGATGCAAACGCAGCGTTGGTTGATAAAAAGATAACCCAATTTTTAGATAAATACAATAAAGAACAAAGTGCAGCTTTCAGGGAAGAGCTGGGATTGCAGAAATTTGGGGATGTTTACCTGCATGCTGATTTTGACAACGGAAGGCCTGCCGGCGGCCGTATTGAATATGTAAACCTGTTCAGTATAGTTGCAGTTTTCATCTTGCTCATCGCCTGCATCAATTTCATGAATTTAACAACGGCGGGTTCGGTTAAAAGATCAAAGGAAATCGGCGTTCGTAAAGTGGTTGGTGCTGTTCGTTCGGTGCTGATTCGCCAATTTATCGGCGAGGCTGTCTTGCTAACTTTTGTTGCTGTTATCATCTCGATTATATTGGTGGTAATATTGCTGCCGGTTTTCAATTCTATCACCGAAAAACAGATTTCTTATCCCCTTAACCACATTGATTTTTGGCTTTGGCTAACGGCATTAACTTTTATAACCGGTTTTTTATCGGGAAGTTACCCCGCTTTATTTTTATCATCGTTTAACCCCGTTAAAGTATTAAAAAGCGTACTGAAACCCAGTACCGGTTCCGCATGGTTCCGTAAAGGTCTTGTAGTATTCCAGTTTGTGTTATCGGTCATACTTATTGTTTGTACGATTATTATTTCAAAACAGGTAAATTTTATCCAGACGAAAAATCTTGGTTATGATCGCGAAAACCTCATTTATATTCCTCTGGAGGGCGACCTCACCGCAAAATACGGAGTATTTAAAGTTGAAGCGTTAAATATGCCTGGGATACAGTCAATTACCCGTATCACAAATACGCCGACAAATTTTGGCAGCAGTACGGGAGGAGTTAAATGGGATGGCAAAGACCCTAACCTCAATATTGAATTTACGCAAGTTTCGGTTGGTTATGATTTTGTGTCTGCCCTGAAGCTAAAAATGGCCAGCGGCCGTGACTATTCAAGGGATTTTGCAACCGACTCTCTTGACTATATGATTAACGAAACTGCATTGAAAAGAATAGGCTATGCCGATCCCGTAGGAAAGCCATTGGTCATGTGGGGCAAAAAAGGAAAAATAGTTGGCGTTTTAAAAGATTTTCACTTTAACTCCCTTCACGACTCTATCGAGCCGCTTATTGTCAGGCTGCGGGAAAATGAACAATTTGGCAATATTTTAGTTCGAACTAAACCTGGGCAAACAAAACAAGCGCTGGCTGGCCTCAAAACACTTTGCAGGGAGATGAATCCAAATTTCCCTTTTACTTATACTTTCTCTGACGAAGAATATAAAAAGCTATATAACAGTGAACTGATCATCGGCAAACTATCCAACGGATTTGCAGCGCTTGCCATTCTGATTTCTTGTCTTGGCCTGCTTGGCCTCGTCATTTTCACAGCCGAACAACGTGTAAAAGAAGTAAGCATACGTAAGGTGCTTGGAGCCAGCGTAAGCTCATTATTTACGCTGTTATCATCAGAGTTTTTGATACTTGTATTCATTTCCTTATTGATCGCCTCCCCTATCGCGTGGTATGCGATGAACAAATGGCTGCAAAATTATGCTTATCACACAAAAATTCAATGGTGGGTATTTGTATTTGCCGGCTTGATTGCCATTGTGATAACGCTTGTAACGGTAAGCTTCCAGGCGGTAAAGGCTGCAATGATAAATCCGGTGAAGAGTTTGAGGAGTGAATAGGGGCAGTTGGCTGTTTTCCGTTGGCAGCAAACAGCTATTAATGAACTCCCGGCAACTGTCGGGATAAAATGTTACCCGATTAATTAAATGAATAAGTTATGATAAAGAACTATTTAAAAAGCGCATGGCGAAATATCGTTTGCCATAAAGGATATGCAGCCATCAACATTTCGGGGCTTACGGTGGGCATTGCAGCATGCCTGTTAATATTTATGGTCATTCAATACGAAACAAGTTTTGACACCTTCAGGCCTAATTTCAAAAACATTTACCACGTGGTAACCATACAGCAGAGTGAAATGGGTTATTCCTATACACCTGGTGTCAGGATCCCTGCGACCGAGGCGCTGCGTCTCGATTTCCCGGAAGCTAAGGTAGCGGCTCTTAATTGCAGCTATGGGAGCCAGATAACAGTTCCTATGAGCGCCACTGGTAACAGCGTGACAGATAAGAAATTTTTGGAGAATTCCGGAGTGATGTTCATTGAACCCCAATTCTTCGAAATATTCAAATCCAATTGGTTAGCTGGCGGTCCAACGGTCCTAGGTGAACCAAACATGGTTGTCATCGATAAAAGCAGCGCAATTAAATATTTTGGCGACTGGAAAACCGTGATCGGCAGATCATTGAAAATGGATAATCTCATCAATCTGAGGGTAGGCGGTATAATAGAAGACAGCAAGCCAAATACCGATATACCCTTAAAAGTGCTCGTATCCTTCTCAACCTGGAAGAGGTATCCAAAAGATTATTATTATTTCCCCGATTGGCATTCCCTGAGTAGCAACCACCAGGTGTTTATGGAACTTCCAGCCAACGAATCGGCAGACAAGATAAACAATCAGCTTAAAACCTTTTATATCAGGCACTCCGGTAGCAAAAAGAACAATACCGAAATAAACTTCCTGCAGCCCTTAGCGGACATGCATTTTGATACGCGTTTCGGTAACACTTTGGGCGACCACATGACAAACAAAGTCACTCTTAAAACACTGTCGTTTATAGCCCTGATGATCATATTAATGGCTTCGATAAACTTTATCAACCTGTCAACCGCGCAATCTGTCAGCCGATCAAAGGAAGTTGGTATCCGTAAAGTGCTGGGCAGCAGCCGCAGGCAGTTGATTGTGCAGGTGATGGCCGAGACGACTATTATTGTTGGCGGCTCTGTAATGTTATCTGTTTTGATGGCAAAGCTACTGCTCCCTTTTTTGAAGAACGTGGCCACCGTGCCGGATTCTATGAGTTTGCTCAATACAGGAAGCGTTCTGTTTTTGATAGCTGTGATGGATTTAATTGTGCTGCTGGCAGGTATTTACCCGGCGCTGGTGGTATCAGGGTTTAAACCCGTCCGGGCGTTGAAGAATAAGATTACGGCTGCCTCAATAGGCGGCATCCCCTTGCGTAGAGCGCTCGTGGTTACACAATTCGCGATAGCACAATTTCTCATTATCGGAACCATCATCGCTGTAAAGCAGATGAATTATGTAAACGAGGCCGACCTGGGTTTCAACAAGGAAGCCATACTTGTGATCCCTTGCGCTACAGACAGCCTCAGCCTGGCTAAAATGAACGCCTATAAGCAAGCGGTTCTCGAGAACCCGGAAGTCAAGATAGCGAGTTTTGCCTCAGATATACCCTCGTCAGATAACAATTCATCTACCAATCTTTATTTTAATAACTCACGGAAGGAAAGTGGTCTTACAGCATGGCTAAAGTTTGGTGACGCCGATTACTGTAAAACTTTTGAGTTGAGGTTTGTTGCCGGCAAACCGTATGATAAGAATGATACTGCACGTGAGGCGGTTGTTAATGAATCGCTTATTCACAAACTCGGCATCAATAACCCATTTGATGCTTTAGGGAAGACAATAAGCATCAACGGCGCGCGTAAATGGCTGCGGATTTCAGGTGTTGTAAAAGATTTTAAGACCAATTCATTACGTGAAGAAGTTAAGCCAACTGTCATTTCACCGCGCAAAACATACGAATCGGAAATAGCTATTAAACTGCAGACCGGCAATCTTGCAAAAACAGTCGCCGCATTGCAGAAACAGTGGCAGGCGATCTATCCTGAATACGCCTACAATGGCTCCTTTGTCGACGATTCCATTGCGCAGTTCTACAAACAGGAAATGCAGATGGAGTTGATCTATAAAATCTTTGCGGGCATTGCCATTTTCATATCCTGCCTTGGTTTATATGGCCTGGTATCGTTCATGGTGGTGCAGCGTACGAAAGAGGTAGGGGTACGCAAGGTACTTGGCGCGTCCGTAGGAAACATTGTATTCCTGTTTTCAAAAGAGTTTATGATACTGATCAGGCTGTCGTTTGTCGTAGCCGTACCTGTTGGCTGGTATATGATGAACAGTTGGCTGCAAAACTTTGTTTACCGCATTTCTATCAATGTCGATGTATTTGCGACCGCCATTGTCGCATCTATACTGCTGGCATGGGTTACCGTAGGGTATAACACGATCAAAGCCGCGCTGGCAAACCCTGTGAAAAGTTTAAGAAGTGAGTGAGGAAGATAAGCGGTTTGCAGTAACAATTGGCGGAGAGAAGTGGCGAACGACAAATCACAAATTAGAATTCAATAAAACAATAATTCAAGTAATCATGGTAAAAAGCTATCTTAAAACCGCCATTCGTTTTTTGTTAAAAAACAAAACGTTCAGCTTTATCAATATTTTTGGTTTGGCGGCCGGGACTTTGTGCTGCCTGTATATTTTATTATATGTGCAGGACCAGTATAGTTATGATAAGCACCATAAAAATGCAAAAGATGTTTACCGCATTACCGCCGACCTGACAATAACCGGAGATAAACATCATGTTTCCACCTGTTCACCACCGATCGCACCTGCCATGAAACGTGATTTTGCTGAAGTGCTGGACTACACCCGCGTTGTACCTGGGTTCGGTGTAAGTAAGGGACTGCTGCGCTATAAGGAAAAATCAATTTATGAAAAGGATGAGGTTTATGTTGATTCTACTTTTTTCAATTTATTTACCTATCATTTCGCAGTTGGCACTTCTGCCAATGCGCTGACTGCGCCGTACTCTGTGGTGTTGCTTAAGTCTGTTGCCGATAAACTTTTTGGAAACGAGGATCCGGTAAATAAAGTGATCACTATTGATAACGGCAATGGTAAACATGATTTTAAAGTAACCGCTGTAGTAGACGAAAGCTTAGGCAAAACGCATATCAAGGCTAATATTTTTGTAACGATGAATAGTGGCGGCGATGGCGAAGCCGTGCGCTCAATGACAATGTGGGCGGGCAGTAATTTTACAAATTCGTATATAAAGCTTGGGCCAGACGCAAACATTGCCGCTGTGGAAAAGAAGCTGCCTGCCTTTTTAAATAAATATGGTGCACAGCAATTGAAGCAATTAGGGATGCAAAAACAATTGCATCTGGAACCTGTCACAGTCATACATACAACCCCTGGTTACGACTACGAGATCAGCAAAACCGTTAGCCCTTCGTTTCTTCAGATATTAATATTGATCGCTGTTTTGATACAGGTGATCGCCTGTATCAATTTTATGAACCTTTCTACCGCCCGCGCATCAAAAAGGGCTAAGGAAGTAGGGGTAAGAAAAGTAAGTGGCGCAGGGAAATATGACCTTATCCAACAGTTCCTCGGCGAATCGTTTTTGCTATCATTTATTGGTATATTGATTGCGTTGCCCTTGTTATTGTTAGCCCTCCCATATCTTAATTATATGACCGGTACCAATATTCATTTATCATTTTTTAATGATTACAGGTTTTGGCTGATGCTTGTGTCCCTTGTAATTATCACCGGTTTTGTTGCCGGGAGTTATCCGGCCTTTTACTTGTCCGCTTTTAAAGCGGTAAAAGTAATCAAAGGAAATTTTACCAGCCATATTTCTGCGGCGCGCATACGCCGCTCGCTGGTGATTTTCCAGTTTGTTCTTTCGATTGTGCTTATTACGGGTATCATCGTTATTTATAGCCAGTTGAATTATATTAAAAATAAAGACTTAGGATTTGATAAAGACCAGAAACTTATTTTTAGCTTTTACACTTCGGATTCGCAAAGTAAAATGCAAAGCTTTGCTAACGACCTGCGTCAACTGGCCGATGTAAAAGTAGTTAGCAAAACCAACAATTACCCGAGCCAGCCTGTATACAACGATAGTGGTGTTTACCTCGCCGGGGGCAATATGACTACATCTGTTGATGCACAAAATATGTTAACCGACGAATACTTTGTAAAGGCAAGTGGTATTAAAATAATTAACGGAAGGGATTTTACATCAGGCGACTCAGGGAAAGTGCTGATCAATGAAACGCTGGCTAAAAGACTTGGTTTAAAACCCGAAACCGCACCTGGCACAAGGCTTTACTCGCAGTATCCGCCAAATCCGGTAACTTTTGTTACGGTAATCGGAGTAATGAAGGATTTTAACTATAATTCATTGCATGACAATATAACTCCGTTTATAATAGGTTATGATTCCAAAGCAGGGGACTTGTCTAACCTGATCGTATCTGTGAATAGTAACAATTATAAAGCATTAATTCCAGATATCGCAAACATATGGCAAAGGGATTTACCGTCTGTGCCTTTTGAGTATGCTTTTTTAGATGATGAAGTACTGCATCAATATGAAACAGAAATTACGATGTCAAGGATCATCAATTCATTTACTTTAATAGCCATCCTCATATCTTGTCTTGGCCTGTTTGGCCTTGCCTCATTTAGCGCGGAACAACGGAATAAGGAAATTGGCATCCGTAAAGTATTGGGTGCAAGTGTAAGCGTTATTGTTCAACTACTGTCGAAGGACTTTATAAAGCTTGTTGTTGTATCATTTGTAATCGCCACACCTTTAGCCTGGTATGGTATGAACAAATGGCTGCAGGCGTTTGCCTACCGGATACCACTTAGCTGGTGGATGTTTGCTTTAGCCGGATTGCTGGCTATGCTGATTGCATTGCTTACAATAAGTTTTCAAACTGTAAAGGCAGCTGTTGCAAACCCGGTGAAGAGTTTGAGGAGCGAGTGATTTGCGAAAAAGGCACAATGGTCGAAGTTTTAAAATTAAAACATTATGATAAAGAACTATTTAAAATTCGCCTGGCGCAATTTGTTAAAGGACCGCCAGTTCACCATTCTTAATTTAATTGGCTTGTCCACAGGTTTAGCATGCACTTTCCTGATTTACCTTTGGGTGAATGATGAATTGCAAGTTGACAAATTTAACAAAAATGACAACCGGCTCTACCAGGCTATGTTAAACATACCCGTTGCAGATGGCACACAAACCCAGGAATATACTCCTGGCTTGCTGGCTAAAAGCCTCGCCGATGAAATACCCGAAATAGAATCTGCTGTATCGGTGGTTCCGGGTTATAAAACGGGCATTCTTACTGCCGGGGATAAACACATTAAGTCAAAACCCGAATTTGTTGGTAATAATTATTTCAATATTTTCTCCTATGATATTGTACAAGGTAATAAGAATCTGGTTTTATCAAGTAAAAACGATGTTCTTCTATCTGATGAACTGGCTTTAAGATTATTTAATACCACCGGAAATATTGTCGGTAAAACGGTAAAATGGGAAGACGACACCAGCCAATACATTGTTTCCGGTATTTTTAAAAAGCCGCTAAATGCGACCGCAAATTTTGATATTTTGTTCAATTACCAGCTGTATTTTGACCGGGATGCCTCCAATAATATGAATTGGCGAAACACCAACCCGCTAACCTATGTTATATTAAAGCAAGGGTCCAATATTACCCAGGTAAATAATAAAATTGCCGGCTTCATTAAGTCGAAAAATAAAAAATCAACGGCCAGCTTATTTCTCAGGAAATTTTCAGATAAGTATTTGTATGACAAATATGAAAATGGCGTACAGGCGGGCGGCAGGATAGCGTATGTGAAGTTATTTTCAATTATTGCTGTTTTCATCTTGGTAATTGCCTGTATTAATTTCATGAACCTGTCAACCGCAAAGGCGGCGCGAAGATTAAAAGAGGTGGGAATAAAAAAAGTGGCAGGCGCCAGCCGCGCCTCTCTTATTTTTCAATACCTGGGCGAATCGATGTTGATGACCTTTTTATCGGTCACCCTTGCCATGGTGATTGTTTACGTTTTTCTTCCCCATTTTAATCAGATTACTGAGAAACACTTGTTGCTTCAATTTAATAGAAGCCTTGTGCTGTCCGTTCTTGGTATCAGCTTCGTTACCGGGCTTATCTCCGGCAGTTATCCGGCTTTTTACCTTTCCGGTTTCAAACCAGTAACAATATTAAAGGGAAAACTGAATACTTCTCTGAGCGAACTATGGGTCAGGAAAGGATTGGTAGTATTTCAATTCACTTTATCAGTTATATTCATTGTAACGGTTTTGGTTGTTTACAGGCAAATGCAATTAATACAATCCATAAACCTGGGTTATAATAAAGACAATGTGATCTCCTTTAAAAACGAAGGGCAGCTAAACAAAAACCTGCAAAGTTTCCTGACAGAAGTGAAAAACATACCAGGTATTATAAACGCTTCAAGCTTCAAGGGCGATTTGACAGGCGATCACGGGCGAACCGAGCATTTGCATTGGGAGGGGGAAATAGGCGATGAAAAAATTGAATTTGCCTCTCTTGATTTCAATTATGGCCTGATGGAAATGCTCGGTTTTAAAGTGGCAGAGGGCCGCAGCTTCTCAAGGGCATACGGGGCCGATAGTTCAAAGATTATTTTCAACAAAACTGCTATTGCTGCCATGGGGATTAAGAACCCCATCGGGAAAACCGTCAAAGTTTGGGGAGGAGCATATCAAATTGTAGGGGTGGTTAACGACTTTCATTTTGAATCTTTATACGAAAAGGTAAAACCCTGCTTTATGCGCCTTAACCAATCTGGCGACAATATTCTTGTCAAAATCAAAGGCGGCAATGAAAAGGAAGCGATATTGCGGATTAACAACTTGTATCAGGCCTTTAATCATGGTTTACCATTTGAATACAAGTTTTTGGACGATGATTACCAGGCCCTGTACACTTCGGAGCAAAGGGTCGCCACCCTATCCCGTTATTTTGCAGGTTTGGCGATCATTTTATCCTGCCTGGGCTTATTTGGATTATCGGTCTTTACTGCTCAAAAGCGGCAAAGGGAAATAGGAATTAGAAAAGTGGTTGGCGCCTCAGTAAGCCGGATCGCGATTATGCTGTCGGCAGATTTTTTGAAACTCGTATTTATTGCCG
>DASRTD010000218.1:0-7916 GCA_035656115.1 Mucilaginibacter sp. | reverse complement strand
TTCAATTAACACCTGTTTGGATTTACCTTCCTCATCGGTGATGAACTTTTCGACGTTAGCTACTTCGCCGCGCTCCAATTTTTCGGCCTCATCTTTGGTCAAATAGTTTGGCGCTTCAATATCCCGGTAGATCGGGTGCAGCAGCAATTCTATTTTACCTTCCTCATTTTGGCGCAGCGACAATTTGGTGTCCAGTTGTGCAATATGCAAGCCCTCGAACCGGAGGTTTTCGAGGCGGAGCATATCCGACCGCCTGCCTTGCAGCAAGGCCTGCAGATCGTCGTCATCGAGCAATAGCTTGCCCCATTTGGCAAGCCCTATACTTTCCAGTTCCTCCATCGGGAGATCCTGTTCTTCAAAAATTCGTTTGTTCATGCTATTAAAAAATTAGCGGCTCATGGAATAATCAGTTTCTTCTTCTTCACCCAGCGATTCTTCCTCCGCTGTGGATTGCTCCATTTCCTGCGACTGTTCAAGCGGGTTATTTTTTGCATGTAACAGCGCGCTATACAAGCCATCCTTTGGTTTAAGGTTGAACTTGTCGCCGCTGGCATCCTGTACCTTTAAGACTTTGTTCTTCTGCTCGGACAACACGGCAAACTCGTTACCCTTATAGCGGATGACGTCGCCGGTTTCCAGTTTGTTGGGATTGCGCTGTGCGGATTGTTCGGTTGCAGATGGGGATTGCTCGTGAGCCTGCCCATTTTCAATTGTCTCGCCGGTTTCCGCCTGCTGCTCAATCTCCACTTTCTTTTCAAAAGCCATAACATGATCGACGATCTTTTGCGCGTCAGATGCCGCCTTAAACAATTCACCCGGCTCCTCTTTTAGCAGCACCGACCAACTGTTCAGGTAGCCTACGTGTTCGTTCAGGTCATACGGGAGGTTAAGTTC
Organism: Mucilaginibacter sp.; assembly: GCA_035656115.1. GTDB lineage: Bacteria > Bacteroidota > Bacteroidia > Sphingobacteriales > Sphingobacteriaceae > Mucilaginibacter. Next base: position 7,022 of record DASRTD010000218.1, on the reverse strand, counting down.
CTTGCTTAAAAACAAAGAGGCCAGGTTGGTACGCAGTTCCTCGCTAACCATTTCCCCGGTATGTAAGTCACCGTCACGGTTAAGCCCCTCGGTCTGGTAAGTTTGATGCGCAAGCTGGTGCAAAGCCTCGGCATAATACTGCTCCGGGTTGGCAAACTGTTCCTTTTCCGGGATAATGATCGCCCCCAGGTCACGGTCATAATACATATCATCACCGCCATGCTCGATCACCGCCTTGCTATTATCGAGGATCAACTGCGCACGTTCTGCCGGCGACAACTCCATCGGTTCTTTTTCCCATTTGGGCATGCTGCGCATTTGTTCGCCATTAAACATCCAGGCATCCACCTGTTTAGGTTCATACAGCTTTACGCGCTCGGTGCGCTGCTTGCCGTTTTCCTTCAGCACCGGCCCGCCTTTTTCGTCCACCACTTTCTGGTACTCGAATTGGGTCATGAAGTTGATCAGCGTGCCGGTCGCGCCTTTCAGAACCGCCGTATGGTTGCGGTTGGCCTGGTTGGACGTGCCCCAGCGGGGATCGTCACGTTTTTGCATCAGCAACACCAGGGCCGACGGCCCGGCGTACTTGTGGCCGCTTTCGATGTTAAAAGGCAGCGCAGAATTGAGGCTGTTGTTTGGGCGCTGGAATACGGATGTTCCGTTTTTAATGTCCATGATCATTCTGCCTGCGATCTGTTCGGACAGGGGTTTGTAGGTACTCATTGTTTGGTCTCCTTTTTATGTTGATTAAAATTTGTTAGCAGGGTTAAAAATTTGAGGGGGTCGATAGAAATATGGCGGTAGCTGACGGCGAAGTGCAAATGCTCGCCGGTCACGGCACCCGAAGCTCCCGAAACACCAAGGGCATCGCAGGCGTTGACCGAATCACGGGCCAGCACAAAAATCTGTGACAGGTGGCCGTAAAGCGTTTCAAAGCCGCCGTGGTTCAGCCGGATATAAAAACCGAGCAAGGGGTCATAGGCTGCTGCGACTACCTTTCCGGCTAAAACCGCGAATACCGTATCGCTGCGTGCGCGCAAGTCAATGCCTTTGTGAAACTGATAGCGTCCAGTCAATGGATGCACCCTAAATCCATAGCCCGATGTCAGCCGGATGTGCCGTAAAGGCAAACAAACCAGGCAGCAGGCGAGTAAAAGCTTTGTCATCGGGAATAATTTTGGTCAATGCTTTTAATGAGCTGGTTTTGCAGGGTGTCGAGGCAAAGTGGCCGGATAGCCGGGTTGTCCCGCGCCAGGTGCATGGCGGTCAGTTCTTTTCCCGGCGAACCGTAACGGAGGAAAAGGTCAATCTGCGTCAGTGGCTTGAGTTCGGCAAAGGGGGCTTCGTAAGCAATATCTGCTAAATTCTGGTGGATTTCCTCAGCGGGCAACAGCACGAATAAGGCCTCCGCCGGATAAAGCGCCAGTTCTCCATTAAACGAAACAAATACATCGTCATTCATCAGGTCGGCTTTACTGATTAAACCGACCTGGTTTTGCTTACCGGCCGGGTCATAACTTAGCTCCGGGTGTACCAAAACCGGTGTCCCGTTTAAATCGTCCATCATAAAAAAAATGTTGGTTTATTGTCCGATGCCCCGGCTCATGCTGGCTTTCGGTATTAAAGTCGTCCCGGTCTTTTTCTTAAAGGCGGCCACGACACTTTCCACCTCTTTATTGATGCGCATAAAGTTCTGCCGTAAGATTTCTTCCTTTTTACCGCCGAAATCGTAGTAAACCGGCAGGTCGCGGTAAGCGGATTCTTCCGCCTGAAGCTCTTTCTTATCGAGGTTGACCTTGCAGTTAATGGCCGAAGTTTCAAATCGCCCGGTATAAGTTTCCTGCACGTCCGCTGCGATCAGTCCAACAATTTCGCCGGTATTGAGCGAAGCCATTTTACCAGCTGGTATGAGCGGCTCCAATTTTTCCTGTAAAGAAGTGGAGGTCTTATTGCGGTCGATGGACAGGCTTTCGCCGATTTGTTTATTCTTGCCAAACAGCCGTTCCAGCCAGTCCAAAGTCTCCTTGTTCCTAACCGAACCCGCGAGTACATTACCGACCACCGAGGTGATCGTGGCAGCTGTATCTTTACCGTAGGTCCTGGTCGCCCGAATTCCACTTGGAATAGACGCGGATCGCGCCTACCAGGCCGACAATACCGCCGATCACCAGCGTAATATTGGTAACGGGATCTACATAAGTTTTCAGGGTTGAAGTAGCGGTGTTCAGACCGGTGGTTCCGCTTTGAGCGAAAGCGGAAGACGCGCCAAAGGCAAGGACCACGGCGGTCGCCCACATTTTTTTGAGTTTGTTCATTTTAGGGGTATTAAATTTTTGTTGGAAAAAAAGGCGGCTTCAAACAGGAAGCCGCCCGGGGTTATTTGGGGGTATTAAATCACAGGGTCACAGGCCAAACATGGCCCTTAAAAATGCGCCGGAAAGCACCACAAAAAAGGCCGCGAAGAACCAGCCGGCAACGGCTTCGTCGATACGCGGGTGCCCCATCTGCCAGTTGTGGTAAATGCGCAGTGCGCCGAGGATGCCGAAAATGGCGGCCAGCACCAGCGCGCAGTCCATCGCGGAAAAGAAGGAGGAGGACAACGATTGCTGCGCCTGCTGCATTTCATCCAGTCCGGGTTGGGCGTTGACCCCTAATGCCAGCAGGCACAGGCAAACCGTTAATATCTTCTTGCTCATGTGAAACTGACCGGGCGGGTGTAAATAATCGACTCCTGCCTGGCCAGGTTAAAGAAGTCCTTGAGGCTCACGCCGCCTGTAGCGGTGACACCGGAACGCGGCCGTTCAGCGGCCTTTGTGGTTTCGGCAGGCAGCACTTCCTTCTCCGGCTCATGCTGCAATTGTTTGGGCTGCACCGGTTCGGAAAAAGTAAGCTCGCCTGATTTAGCATTGGCGGCCGGTGCACGTTTGCTTGCGGCGACATCCAGCAGGATGACCACCAGGTAATACAGCAGGTATAGCCCGGCCACCCAAATAGAAAAGTGTAACCAGTTCATTCGTCAAGTTTTTGGAAAAATTGTTTGATGATTGTTTTTAATTCGGGGTGTAATTGAAGCAGGTGATCCACCGCAAATGCCACCAGACGGGTAACGTCGATGCCTGCAGCCAGCTTCAGCTGGTTCATGGTTTGCAGGGTTTTACTGTCAAAACGGGCGTGTACCAGGCTTTTGTGGTTCGTGTTATCATAGTCACGTATCGCCTGCAGGATGTCGGGCACTTCAGGCGGCGCATGGCTTTTCGGGCTGACTTCTTTAAGCGGGACGGTTTTATCCTTTTTGGCTTTGCCGGCTGCGCCGGGCACTTCGGACTCTTTAATCTTGCTGCGCATCTGGTCCACCAGGTTCTTGATTTCGCTCATAAGTTTGTTGGATGTGTTTTTTATAGATGTGGTCAAAGACGGGCAGCAGCAGCGGCGTTACCCCGTCCGGGGTCTGAAAGGTATTGGCCCGCTGGAAATCGATACGGTCAGGAATGGGCTGGGTGACCTCGCCCAATAGCAAAAGCTGCTCGTTGACATCCGTCAGTATCTCGTATTTGACATTGGCCTTGATGCGGTTGGGTACATAAACAATGGTAATGGCTGGTTTAATCTTTTTGAGCACCAGTGAAAAGAATACGGTCGATTCAAAGCTGAATTCGTCATAGCTGAAGGGACAAATGGCCAGGTCGGCTGCTTTAAATACTTCGATCAGCCCGTCATCATCCAGCTTGCCCGGCAGGTCGACCAGGAACAACACTTCCGGGTTATCCTTCAGCTCTTTTTTTTCCTTGCTAAACTGGTCGAGCGCCAGTGCCACCACGGCATAAAGTTCCGCATTTTCCAGCACCTTGGCCCGCTCAAATTTCTGGGCCAGCGATTGTTGGTAATCCATATCGATGACCGTTACTGGCCGCTGCCGCGCCTGTGTCAGGTAATTGGCCAGCAGCAGCGTGAGCGTACTTTTCCCCGCGCCGCCTTTCTGGTTGCCGATGATAATGACCATAAAATAGAATTGATTGATAAATAATCAGCGCCCGGTTGATCGCCCGGTACCTTTCCGCCTGCGCTTACGGCCGTGAATGGCTTCATCATCCATGTCGGGCGCGATGTAAACGCCCGGCACATAGGCTTGCTGTAAAGCCCCGTTGTCGTTTTCTGCCCACTGGCTATAACATTCGGTTAGGTACCGGTATTCGTCCTGATCCAATAAATCGGCGATGTCGATAAATACCCTCGCGCCGGGATCGTTCAGGGTATAATTATCACCCTGATGGAAAATCGTCAGCCCCTGGTGCTGCAGCCCCTGCACAATATCCGGGTAATTATACATCGTTGCCTTTAATAGGGCCTTATAATAAACCCGGTTCGCTTCATTTAATTGCCGCAGTTTTTCAGCGTTTAAATCTGCATCGGATGCTTGTTCGTCGAAATATCGTTTACCGGCGGGTATATCCAGCAGTTCTTTCAGCGACATTACTTCGCCGCCCTTTACGACCATCTTTGTCGCATGGTCGATGATCGTATAACCATAAGGCGGCTTGTCACCCGAAGCGTGGTAGATCAATTCGAGTCCTAAATTCCTCTTCAGGCTGACCGAAAATTCAGAGGTAAAGCCTTTAGTTATTTTTGCGTAAGCACCCGGCAAGGCAATTTTATTCGGCACTAAGGTGGTATCATACTGTGCGGCATACTTGTGGAAGATGGCCTTTAGCTGTTTTATTCTTGCGCTATGGTCCTGCTTGCGCGTGCGCTGCTCAATAGTTGCTATACTAACTTCGCCTTGTTGGACACCAAATTTCATGACATCCAGCTTCCCATCATTTTCGCGCAAAACATAACCCTGGCTTTCCAAAATCATCATGAATTGCGCCTTTGTAGAAAATGCATAAGACAAGGCTTTTTCAATATCCTGTTTGGCGCTGTGCTTTTCATCAAGTCCCAAAATGTTGTTCAGGTGCTGCGAACCGCGTACTTTTTCAAAGGCGCTGCTGATCTTTTTGCCCTGCCTGTCTACCCGTGTGGTGACGATGTGGACGTGGTTATTTGCCGTATCCTTATGGAAAATAATCAGGTAAGGCTGGTCACCATAACCCATTTTGTTGAGCCATTCGGTAGCTATTTGGGTAAGGGCATATTTATCATGCTCACGTCCTTTGGTGGAAATGGTGGCATGAAACTGTGCATGGCTCACGCGTTTATTCAGCGCCGATACGGCTTTCAAATGGTTTTTATAATCTTCCGGCTTCAATACGCCTAATGCATTCAATGCGCCAAAACCCGAAACCTTCATCAGTTCGCCCTTGCCGGAATCTACCTTGTTGGTGTTATACCTTACGCCGCTGAAGGTGGCCGAACCGGAAAGGATTTTGACGACCATACAGTAAGCATATAATTCAGTATCAATAGAGCGTTAGCGCAAGCTATCAGGCTATCAGCCAAACTTCATAACAGCGTAATTTTATATCGATGTAACTTTGTAAACTTTGAGCTGGCTAACTGTATATCAGCATAATGATATACCCATACAGCTTTCGAACAATGTAACCCGATACCCTGGCCTCGATTGAGCGGCGTAACTTATGAGCAAGCGCTCATGCTACCGCGATAGCAAGCTATATTGCTCATTTGTTAGCTGCCTTTTTGTATTCTTCGAGTTTATTATCGGGCTGTACCGGTGTTTTATCATGGATCGTATCGGTTGTTAGTTTCACCAGCCGGTTTTCCGGCAGATCAACCGTTTCTAAGTTGCCTTGCGGCGTTTTACGTAATACCCGGACCTCTTCGTCTAAAATTGCCATCGTTTCGGGCTGGGTAACGACCAGAACCGTATCGCCGGTAAATTTGAACTGGGCTTTGTCGCCCGTTTGAAATTCCGGCGTATCCACCGGCGTATCATCGCTATCTGCAACTAAATCCGTTCGCGGCGTGGGGTATAAATCCATTGGCTTAGAATGAAATGTGTCACTCACGCAATAAGTAAGCGATGCCGTGAATAAAATTATCGGCAATAAAAAAACGAAGCATGTGCCGATGCTGATGTAATTTGTGTTTTCGTATTTCATGGTGTGAATTGATATTTGTATAGCTTTATAATTGAAAATCTTTTGAGCCATATAGCAGCCTAACTTTGTATCAGCTTCCTAACAGCCTTAATATCTTTCGCAAGGCGACCTGTAACTCTTTTTGCTGGCATAAATAGCTTTCAAACAAGTAATTGAAACGTTCGACGACTACTGGCGACAGTATATTCCGCTTGTTCAGGATATTTGCATACCGCGCTAACTGGTTTAAATTATTCCCCGAGCGCGCCAGTTCCAGCCCGATACTGTCCAGCAATCGCAGCATTTCTTTCGCATTGACTAAAACAGCAGGCGCATTGTTCAACACGCCGCGCCTGACCAGATCGGTTTTGCGCACACCCAAATCCTTTTCGAGTGCGAGCACCACCTTGTATTCATCCTCGGTAAACCTTGCATCGATCTTTTTGCTGCGCTTACCCTCCAGTAGAACCGGCCTGCCTTTCAGTATGCGTTTTGCCATAAGAGGGAACGAGTTGCGAGTTTCCGATACTCCCCGGTTGTCCAGCGAAGTAAATGAGGGACGTCGCGTGAGCGGTGCCCGATTGAACGGAGCTGGACGTCCGGGGCAAGAATCCGTTGGCGGACAAAAAACGAGCGAGAGCGGTTTTTTGTCGGACAAAAGGACTTCTTGCCAGTGAAAAAGATAATAGATAACTTTATAACAGGCGTTGAGTGCTATGACGCATCGTGCATCTTAGCAGGGGGTTTGGGGGAGGGTGCAACCGTCCCCCAATGCCTTTTCTTTGGTTACTTTCTTTGGTATCCAAAGAAAGTGACATCAATTGAGCTATAATGTTATTTCGATAGCGTGTTATACCGCTATCTGGTTATGCCGTTATAAAGTTCGGCGCGGAGCTTGTCGTTGTAATCATTATGTCCGTCATATACCGAGGAAAGGTCACGGGCTTGTGGCAGGAGTTTGATGAGTTCCAGCGTGGCGTTATG
>DASRTD010000217.1:0-3868 GCA_035656115.1 Mucilaginibacter sp. | reverse complement strand
CCATGCTGCTGGAGTTTGGCGTTTTGGCATTGGAAGTTAGGGAGAGTATAAGAACGGGCACGGCTACTTATGATACGCTGACCTTTCACCAAATGAGCCCGGTATTACACTTGGTGGCATTTATTTCGGTCGCTACGTACTTGTATTGGTCTTTTAGGCTAATAGAGCGTTTTTACCAACGACTGAAATTTAATAATGTGAGTGACCGGTACCGGTGCGAATTGCGATGGCTGCATCGCTTGCTGGCTGGTTTCGGTCTGCTATGGCTATTATGGATACCTTATGCCGTCGTGGATTGCTTTTATTACCATTATCCTTTAGGGCTTCATGCTTGTTATCCGCTGTATCTGCTTTTAGCGGTAATGATGATCTGGATAGCGGCTGTCGCTTTTCTAAGGCCGGAAGTTGGAGTACCGGGCCGGGAGCCTTTGATTTCAAAACCGTCACCATCAGGGGAGCTAAGGCAAAAGGGCATTTGGCTGAAGAATGCAGTGGAAACGAACCTGTTTTACCTGGATTCAGAGTTAAGTATACCGTCGCTGGCCGAAGCGCTGGACATGCACCCCTATGAATTATCCCGGATCATTAATGCGGCGCTAAGGAAAAACTTCAATGACTTCATTAATGAATACCGCATACGGGAAGTGACCCGAAAAATGAAGGACCCGGTATATGACCGGCTAACGCTGTTGGGCATCGCTTTCGATTGCGGCTTCAACTCCAAAACTACTTTTAACCGCACTTTCAAACAAATGACCGGGAAAAGCCCGGTCGAATATAAGAACGATCTGAAAAAAGAGCGACCATTTTATCATTTGGAACCCCATTCCCATTCTACGTCGGTAATTTCGTTTCGCGAAGCCACTCCCAGGTGTTCTTCCGAGAAATTAAACCGCGACTATATGTTTAGGAATTATTTAAAAACCACCTTACGCAGCCTGTTAAAAAACAGGTCGTATAGCTTTTTGAATATTGCCGGGCTGGCAATTGGGGTCACTTGCGCCTCGCTCATATTTTTATGGGCACAGGATGAATTGACCTATAACCGGAATTTTGAAAAGCGTGATTACTTGTACAAAGTCTACGAAAATAATACTTATGAAGGTAAAGTCGGCACGTTTATAGTCACACCAGGGCCATTGGCCAAAGCCATGAAAGTGGCAATACCCGGCATAAAAAACGTGGCAAGGATGACCGCTGATGGCGACCGGGCATTGTTTGCGCTCGGGGAGAAAGCGATAACCGAGAAAGGTAATTACGCCGACTCAGAAATATTTTCGATGCTCAAACTGCCGTTTGTAAGCGGTTCGGGTGCAGTCGCTTTTCAGCAGTTACAATCAATTGTCATCAGCGAAAAAATGGCTAAAAAGTTTTTCGGCGATGCCGACCCGATGGGTAAATCGCTTAGAATAAACAATGAACAGGACTATACGGTCACTGGTGTATTCAAAGACCTGCCTGAAAATTCGACCTACCAGTTTCAATGGCTTGCGCCAATGCAAAATGTGGATCATAAACAACCCTGGAGGACGATGTGGAGTTCCAACTGGTGCCATACCCTTGTTGAACTGGATCCGGCAGCCCGCGTTGTATCTGTTAATCAGCAACTAAAGCACTTTATATCGGCTGAATCAAAAATCGATAATCCCCCCGATTGTTTCCTGTATTCGATGAATGACTGGAACCTTCACGATAATTTTGCGAATGGCAGAATGGAAGGGGGCAAAATTCAATATGTAAAGATGTTTTCATTTATCGCCTGGTTAGTTTTATTGATAGCCTGTATCAATTTCATGAACCTTTCCACAGCGCGATCCGAGCAGCGCGCGAAAGAAGTTGGCGTACGAAAAGTAATGGGCGCCGGTAAAGGACAACTGATCGGCCAGTTTATCGGCGAAGCGGTAATAATGTCATTTATCTCCGTACTGGTAGCTGTAGGGTTAATTTATATGGCCATGCCCTACTTTAATAATTTAGTTCAAAAGCAATTAGCCCCAAACATTTTTGAGCCATCCCATCTCCTGTATTTAGTCATGATAAGTTTGGTAACCGGTCTGCTGGCAGGCAGTTACCCGGCTTTTTATTTGTCCTCGTTTAATCCGATCGCGGTTTTAAAGAATAGCAAAATCAAATCAAGCTCTGGTTCAGGTTTTATAAGGCAAAGTTTAGTAGTGATACAATTTTCAGTTTCAATTATATTAATTATTGGTACAGTGACCATTTACCAGCAGATCCAACATATAAAAAACAGGGAACTGGGTTACGATAAAAACAACCTGGTCTATATCAACCTCCAGGGTAACGAGGCCGATCATTTTACCGCCGTTTACAACGATCTTCAACGCTCAGGTATTGTAGGAAATGCAACAACGAGTAGTGATCCGGTGTTGGGAGTCGTGAGCAGTAGCGACAGTTACTCGTGGGATGGAATGGACGCCACAAAACATCCGCTTGTCAGCAAGGAAGATGTAAGCGCACAGTTCGTTTCCACAATGGGTATGAAGTTAGCAGCAGGCAGGGGTTTTAATACAAATTCATCCTTGGACAGCACTCATGTGATGATAAACGAAGCCTTAGCCAAAGAAATGGGCAAAGAGGGCAGGATAGGCGGTATTATAAGGGATGACGACAAAAAGGCATTTACTATAACCGGCATACTAAAAGACTATCTATACAATGATCTGTATGGGGCTGCCGCGCCCCTTTTATTGTACAATCGACCCACACCCGCAGGCACCGGCGTTTTAACCATGCGGTTCAAACCAGGCGTTAATTTGCAGGATGCCCTGGTTAAAGCCGGCGCCATTGTAAAAGCGGACAACCCGGGTTACCCTTTTGAATACTTTTTTATTGATGACGACTTTAACCAATTATTTAAAACGGAAACATTAACGGGCACATTGGCAGGTGTTTTTGCTTCGCTGGCCATATTTATTTCATGTTTGGGGTTATTCGGGCTGGCGGCCTATACCGCGGAGCAGCGGATAAAGGAGATAGGTATCCGCAAGGTGCTTGGGGCTTCAGTATCGGGCCTTGCGGGTTTATTATCAAAAGACTTCTTAAAGCTCGTGGGTATTTCTTGTTTAATAGCGTTTCCCGTAGCCTTTTGGGCCATCAATAATTGGCTGCAAAGTTACCAGTATAGGGTAAGTATCCATTGGTGGGTATTTGCAATAGCAGCGACAATGGCTATACTGATTGCTTTGGCAACCGTGAGTTTCCAGGCCGTAAAAGCGGCATTGATGAACCCGGTGAAAAGTTTGAGGAGTGAATAGGCTGCCTGAACTGATTTATGTTAACGCGGCGCTCCGGAAAAACAGCAATGATTTCATTAATGAAGACCGCATCCGGGAGGTAATCCGAAAAATGAAGGACCCGGCTTATGACCGGCTAATCCTGCCAGGCATCGGTTTCAATTCCAACTTCAACCCCATAACTACTTTCAGTCGCACTTTCAAACAAATAACCGGGGAAAGCCGGGCAGAATAAAAGAACAATCTGAAAAAAGAGCGACCATTTTAGCATTTGGAACCTTATTCCCGTTCTACTGCGGTAATTTCGTGTCACGAAGCCACTCACAGGTGGTCTTCTGAGAAATTAAACCACAATGATATGTTTAGGAATTATTTAAAAATTACATGGCGCAACCTGATAAAAAATAAAATTTACAGCGCGCTTAATATTTTCGGCATTGCCGCAGCAGGCTCAGTTGCCTTTATTTTCGAGGCGCCGTTAATACAAAATCAAATGAGAAAATATTTACTGCTCCTTTTGGTTACAGGCGTCGCCCTGGTCAATACTGCCCGGGCACAGGATAAGGCAGGAAAGTTACAGGGGCCGGACATCGATATCATCGTTTTTCATTCAA
>DASRTD010000216.1:0-45600 GCA_035656115.1 Mucilaginibacter sp. | reverse complement strand
AGCGGTTAAGCATGTTTTCAAGCGGCTCTGTCCTAACGGAAATTACGGGAATATGTCCGAAACTTTGCACAACGGTAGGTCGTTTGGCAAAATCGAAGTACTCCGGCACATATTTGAAACGAATGAGATTTTTGTCCGCATCGATCATTAGCTTTTCAATCTTCTTAAGATCGGATATGGGCAGCGTACAGAATATTTCGTCAACCTTATTGGTCAAAACATAATCGATGCAACCATTGGTCTCGCCCAGGTACAAGCGCTTGTCCCTTATTTTATCAGGATCGTCATCAAAAAAACCAACCGGGTTATAGCCCTGAGCCGGATTTTCATTGAAAAAATTATACAAGTCATAACCAATACGGCCTGCTCCGATAATAATAACTTCTCTGTTATCCAGCAGCGTGGTACGCTCGCTCTTGCGGATACTCAAAAAAATCAGCTTCCAGAAGCCAAGCAAAAAACCAAAAAGAGCCAGCGAATAAAACAAATATTGGCGGGTGATAAAATAGGCTTCTGTTCCGATTAGGATCAGGATGGTGAAACAGATAATGCTGACAAAAATTAAATAAGTTTTGATTACTACCCGGTAGGTTTTTATGGAATCTTTATTCAGCACCTCCTCATAAAGACCGGAAATATTTGCCGACAAAAGCCAAATTAAATTGAACACCAAAACTATCGGTAAATATCTTCTGTTGTTTGCGTAGTATAAAGCTGATCTGTTTTCAAGCAGGTATATGGATACCATGCTTATATTCAGAATAATATAATCGATGGCGAGGTTTAAAGCCTTAAAAAAAGTAGTATGCCTGTTTATCATTTAAAACTCCGGTAATTAATTACTCACATTGCACACTTTTGAAATCCTTCATTATCGGTTTGAACAGAATATGTCTTCGGGCAAACCGGGGGTAATAATAATCAAAATAGCGGGTGCTTTAACGGTAGTATTCTCTGTCAATATTATATTAACCAGGCAGCCGTCAAGGGATTAAAAACTTTATAAAATGCCGACGGAATAAAAAGCATTGATCCGGAAGGTGATTGCTTATTGAAATTAAATGAAGCCCCGCAAAATCTTGGGGTATTCTTAACTAATAAAGCCGGTGCTTTACGGAAGGCCGGCGCTATTGCGGCAGTCGAAAGTTGAAATAACAAAACATTCGTGCAGGGAGTTTTTTTCATAATATTAATTATTGTATACCAATATTACTTTTTTATCAATGAGGTATTCAAAAATATGGTTTTTTTTCAAAGTATTAAAATCAATTATTCAGGAAGTGCTCGCCAAATGGCAGTTTACACCACTATAACGATGATGAATGCCCTAAGGTTTTAACCCCCACCGACCGGGTTTTTATTTTTCCTCAGATTGTTTAGTTACTGGTTAAAAAAGCCATCCTTTAAATCATCAATTTCTCTTCTGTCTTTTTTTGTTGGCCTGCCGGCGCCCCTGTCTCTTTTTAAAACTGGCACCTGGAAAACCGATTTAAAAGCCTGCGTTTCTTCAAAAGGCGTAATATCTTCATAAAAACTCACGGCTTTTTTTGCATCGGTTCGGGTTTCGGCCATCCCGGTAACTTTCAGCACTCGTCGTTCAATACCTTTTGTAACCTGGTACACCTCGCCAAGCCTTACTTCGTGCGATGGTTTTATGTTCTGCCCGTCTAATTTTACGCGCCCGGCTTTACATGCATCTGCCGCCAGGGTACGTGTTTTAAATGCCCTGATCGCCCACAGGTACTTATCTATTCTCAGTTTTTCTTTCTCCGCCATAACGCGCTTTCAAACATACAAACAATTATAACACAATGTAAACACCGAAACGGCGGCTCTGGTGGTGCACTGTGAACAAAAGCCGGCGAATTCCTTAAAATTCCTTTAATTTGCCAAAACATTTATTACCAATGCAAGACCTGAAAAAATTAGTTGAAGAAGCCTGGGAAAACAGGAAATTATTGCAATACACGGAATATATTAATGCGATTGACACGGTTATCGAAAAACTCGACAAGGGCAAATTACGTGTGGCGGAAGTGATCGGCATGCGGTGGCATACTAACGACTGGATAAAAAAAGCGGTTATTCTTTATTTTCCAACCCGTCAAATGCAGGAAATTGTAGCAGGCCCGTTTGTATTTCATGATAAAATGAAATTAAAGACCGATTACGCCAAAACCGGGGTACGTGTTGTTCCGCATGCAATCGCCCGCTATGGGGCTTACCTGGCTAAAGGAGTGATCATGATGCCGTCGTATGTAAATATTGGCGCTTATGTCGATGAGGGCACCATGGTTGATACCTGGGCCACCGTAGGCTCATGCGCACAGATCGGCAAGAATGTTCACCTGAGCGGCGGCGTTGGGATCGGCGGCGTTTTGGAGCCCGTACAGGCTGCACCAGTGATTATTGAAGACAACTGCTTCCTGGGCTCACGCTCGATTGTGGTTGAAGGTGTTCACCTGGAGCCCGAAGTTGTTTTGGGGGCTAATGTAGTATTAACCGCATCCACCAAAATAATCGATGTAACACACGAAAAACCGGTAGAGTATAAAGGCATCGTGCCCGCTCGCTCGGTGGTTATTCCCGGCTCTTACAACAAAAAATTCCCCGCCGGCGAGTACCAGGTGCCCTGCGCCCTGATCATCGGCAAACGCAAGGAGTCGACAGATAAAAAAACCTCGCTGAATGATGCTTTGCGGGAAAATAATGTCTCGGTTTAATTATTAGATTTGAGACATGAGATTTGAGATATGAGACTTAAAAAATAGGAGCATTTTAGAAAATAAACCTGCCAAATGTCTCACATCTCAAATTTAACATCTCATCCCGATAGCTATCGGGACTCACCAAAAAAAATCCTGATCAGGCTGCCCAACTGGCTGGGCGATGTAGTAATGAGTTCGGCATTTGTCGGGGTGGTGAAGAGCTTTTACCCCGATGCCGTTATTGATGCCATCGCAAAAAAAGAGCTGGCGGGAGCTGCGGGACTGATTGCGGGACTAAGTCAGCTCCATTTGTTTTCGAAGCGAGAGAATCCGGGCTTAAAAGGCGCTTATCACTTTGGGAAACAGTTGAAGACTGAAAAATATGATTTGTTTTTCAACCTGCCGGAGTCGTTTTCTTCGCAGCTAATGGCTAAAGCCACAGGCGCCAAAAGGCGGGTGGGGTTTAGCAAAGAAGGTAGCTTTTTTTTGCTGACCGACCGTTATAAAAAGCCTGCAAATGTCCACCGCGTTGAAGAGTATGTGTCGCTGGCCGAACAGTTTACCGGGAAAAAAATAGAACGGTACGAAGTAAAACTCGATGTTGCCAAACCAGCTAAACCGGTTGAAGATGTGGTGATCATCAACTTCAACTCTGAAGCATCTTCGCGCCGGATGCCGCCCGAAAAGGCAATACATATCATCAACGTCCTAACCGGCACGTTTACCAAAACGCATTTCACCTTTATCGGCACTAAAAAAGAAGATGAGTTTATCGAACAAATTATACAGGGCGCCGAAAATGCTGACAGGCTGGAGAATATCGCCGGCAAAACCGACCTGATGAGCCTGGCGCATATTTTAGGCGTCGCCGCAGTTGTTCTAACTACCGATTCGGGACCTGCCCATTTGGCAAATAGCGCAGGTGCGCCAACCATTGTTTTATTTGGCGCCGGCAACGAGCAAAATACCGCGCCATACAATAAACAGGATTTGCATATCATCCGTTACGGCAAGCTGGATTGCGAGCCTTGCGTTAAAAACACCTGCAAGCTTTACGGCATACCAAAGTGCATGCAACTGCTGGATGAAATGCAAATAGTTGCCGCGTTAAAAACTTATCTCCCGAATGGCTGATAACTAAAGACCAGCCTTGCTTTCCAGGTCATTATAAATAGCATTACATTCCGCCAAAAGCGCACGATCGGCGTCTGCTGTATGCTTCATAACAGGATTGAAAGGTTCGGGCTTAAAACCGGGGTGGGGAACATTTATTTTGGAAAACAATTGTGTTAACGAAGAAGCCCGGTCGGCGCAAAACTTTTCGTAATTAAAAAGTAGTGCATTGGCGCTGATATGTTTGCCCGCATATTGATAGTAGTTTTTCCAGGTAAGCAGCCAAAAATTGATGCTTGTTTTGGGACAGCTCAATAGTTCTTTAAAAATAATCTCATCACCCAAAAAAAAGGGCTTTTGATTTAGCCCGAATTCAAAATGCCCCAGCCAGTTCATGTAGTTTAGTGCAAATCTGTCATTTCTATGGATTTCCGAAAACAGCAGATGCTGATTGAGCAGGGAGATGGCCTGTTGCAGCGGGTCGCGAAAGGTAATTAGGATAAGAGCTTCGGGGAAGGTTTTTTTCAGGTAATCAATCCGGAGGATGTTGTTATTATTCTTCGACAGGTAACGCGTACCGTCCGCCACTTCCCCGTTGCCTGACACATTGCCGACGTAAGCATCGAATTTTTTTGAGACATCAGTATCAACGTTATGCAATAGCAAACGATCTTCACGAATATAATGCTTGCCGCAAAATACCCTCCAAAACACCTCCTCGAAAGCTTCAGGGCTTTCCGGTCCGATCATGATGCCATCCGCATGCGCCCGTTCGTGTGTGGGTTGTGAAGTCTTCCTCAATGATATTTTTCGCCAGGTATTCGGCATCAGCACGAACGGCATGTCCGAATAGATGAGCGACTTAAAAGCCCCCGTTTGATACAAATAATTGAGTAAAGTTGTCGTTCCGGACCTGGCTAAACCGGTAATAAATACATGATTGCCCGCGACATGCCGCGTCCTTTTGGCCAGCGCATTTTCAATATCAAAAGACATTTCGGCCACACCGGGATATTGCAGCGCGATTTTATGCACCAGCCGCGCCATGAAATTATAGTCGCGTCCTGTCATAAATTTTTTTGATTAGGAAGTAGGCCAAAAAAGCAATAATAGAGATACTTATCCCCGGCACCGATTCCATGTACTTCAATAAAACGGGACGCTTCAATATTCTTGTAAAATCCCCTGCCAGCACCAACAGATAGCCCACTGCCAACACCAGGATCACAAGTGCCGCTATTTTTAAAGACTGTGTAAAGATAACTGCCGAATTTGCCAACAGCAGTTTTTGCTTCTCCGTATCGTCTATCTCCTTTGAGTGGATGATCTTAAGCGATATTTTTCCCAGCGCAGAAATTTTTCCGATCGATTTGATCAAAGGCAAACGGTCGGCCAAAACTGCAAGGATAATGGAAACAACAAATATGTAACTAATCAACACCGCCTTCATCTGCTTTTTTGCGCTTAAACTTTTTGATCAATTGTTTTATAGGGTACCAGATAATGGCAAACAAAGCCAGGAAAATAGAGGTAAAAAATCCGATCACGGCGGTAATGACCCCGCCACCCAAACCGGGACCAATATAGCCTAAAACCGATACCAGCGCCACAATCATCTCTTATTAGTTTTTATTTAAAAATGTCAATTTACTAAACTGATCCGCGGTAATAAAACTTGAGCAGGATAATGCCGCTATAGCGTGGCTATCGATCCGGTCAACATATTGCCAGATGATATTTTTTGGCGTTCCCCTCAAAAGCCGGCTTTTATTGGTTTCCTCAACAAACAGGTCGCCGTTTGGCAAAACCTCAGCCATCCCCTCATTTGCAGTTGAAACCTTTGTATCTTTTAAAAATTCAGTGTATGGCGTAGTTACCTTGTTGCTTTTGAAGTTATAAACGTATTCCTCGTTGTAGCCATTTATAAGTCTTTCGTCGCCAAAAACCCTAACCATATCGTTGCCAAATGCGCTTATCGCGGTGTCGCCGATAAAACGGGCGTCGTGCTGGTTCAGCCACGGGCCGTTTTGCAACCAAAGGATTTTATTAGTCGACGGCCGGTACAAAAAAACGGCACTCCTGTTTCGGGCGCTCACCAGCAGATCGCCTTTCATCCAATATTTTCCGGTCGCCGATGCCGGTTGTATGCTGTTGATATGCAACAGGTCTTTTTCATAAGGCCCGGCGCCTAACAGCAATGCTTTGTAACCGTTGTCAAGCCATATTTGAGCAACCGATCTCCTGAACAACACTTTGCCATCAGCGGATATTTCCGTTATGGCGTCATCCTTAAAATCGTTCAAAACATCCGGGAAAAATGGTGACGGGCTGATCGTCGACGGCGCCCAGATATTGCCACTGGCGTCAACTTCGGTGGAATGATGATAAACGCCGTCTACAGCCCAAACCAGCCGCGAGTATTTATCTATTTTTATTAGCGGCGAGGGCAAATTGTTAAAGATAAGCGAACCGTCAGGCAAAAGCAGCGGATGGTACATCTGCAGATCATGGTTATTTTGACCGGACCAGTATTTATTTCGGTCGCCTATGTGTTTGACGATATCATCGTAATCCGGCGTCCACTCATAAATTACTTTTTGATCCGTTAACCGGACCAGTTTTACGACAGATTGATCTTTGCTTTTGCTAAAAGTAGCCATCAACAAATAGCCACTGTCAACGTAGTTATTTTCCGCTTTGAAACCTTTTATGTACGGATAATAATCATGGCTGATCAGCTTGCTGGCGTTTTTTAATTCACTGAAGCTCTCTTTTAATAACGAGGGCGACGATGCGATAGCGATAATTGCCCGGTCGGTTGCCGTATGCGCGCCCTGGCGACTGGTTTTTATCCGCCAAACATCCCAGCCAAAAGCCAGGGCGCCGACGAGCGAAAACCAAAGGAGCAGCAATACAAACCAAAGTGGTATTTTTCTATTCATTGCGGGCACATCAGGGGAGCTTGCCAGTGCTAAAATAGGCAATGGTATTTTAATACGCTGATAATGCCCTAAAAAAGTACCGCGCGGGTATGAAAAACCGCAAACAGCGAACCCGGTAGCCAATGATTAAAACAATGCGCTTATATTTGCCGGATGCTTAAAGACGAAGTAGCAAAGGCTTTAAAAGTTATCTGCGACGGAGGGATCATCCTCTACCCCACCGACACCATATGGGGTATCGGATGTGACGCCGCCAATACCGAAGCCATAAATAAAATTTACAAGCTGAAACAACGCGACGAAGCAAAAAGCAT
The DNA here is from genome assembly GCA_035656115.1 of Mucilaginibacter sp. Taxonomy (GTDB): domain Bacteria; phylum Bacteroidota; class Bacteroidia; order Sphingobacteriales; family Sphingobacteriaceae; genus Mucilaginibacter. The sequence continues at coordinate 38,523 of DASRTD010000216.1, read as the reverse complement.
GATTATTTTGCTGGATACCGAAAATAAGCTGGAAAGCTACGTGAGCGACTTAAACCCGCTGGCTTACGATTTAATTGAATATGCTGAAAACCCACTTACGCTGGTTCTGCCCGGCGCAAAAAATATTTCGCCAGCTTTGATCAGCGATGACGGCTCAGTGGGGATACGTATTGTTAAACATACTTTTTGCCAGCAATTAATACAGCAGCTTAGAAAACCGTTGGTTTCCACATCTGCTAATATAAGCGGAAAGCCATCGCCCCAATATTTTTCGCAGATCGCGTCCGAAATTGTTGACGGCGTGGACTATGTGGTTGACCTGGAGCAGGAAAGCAGGGAAATAAAAAATCCGTCGACCATTATGCGCCTGGCACCTAACGGACAATTTGAATTTATAAGACGATAATTGGATTTACGATTTTAGAATTACGATTGACGATTTTTAAAAGATCATGCAATCAAATCTAAAATCGTAAGTCGTAAATCGTAAATCGTAAATCGTAATGACTAAGCATTTAAAAAACCCCATATTCTCCATCCTGTCAAAACTTGCCGGCGAACAAAACCTGCAGGTGTTTGCCATAGGTGGTTTTGTGCGCGATATTTTCCTGGAGAGGCCATCAAAGGATATTGATATTGTAATTATTGGTAACGGGATAGCTTTTGCCGAAACCGTTGCAAAAGAGCTAAAAGTGAAGCTGGCGGTTTACAAAAATTTTGGCACGGCTTCCCTTAAATACCGCGACCTGGAGCTGGAGTTTGTGGGTGCCCGCAAGGAATCCTATCGCATGGATTCGCGAAAACCCATCGTGGAGGACGGCACCCTTGAAGACGACCAGAAACGCCGCGATTTTACGATCAACGCGCTGGCCATTTCGCTTCACCCGAATACATTCGGCGAGTTGCTGGATCCATTTGACGGCCTGGGCGATCTGGAGAACAAAGTGATCCGCACCCCGCTTAACCCCGCAGAAACCTTTTCGGATGATCCGCTCCGGATGATGCGCGCCATCCGGTTTGCAACCCAGCTGAATTTTCGAATCGACGATGCCGCGGTACAAGCGATTAAAGAGAACATTGATCGAATAGGGATCATCTCGCAGGAGCGGATCACCGACGAACTGAACAAGATCATTTTATCGCCAAAACCATCTATCGGCTTTAACTATTTGTTCGATACGGGGCTGCTGCATAAAATATTTCCCCAGATGACGGCCCTTTACGGCGTCGACTATATTGGCGGCAAAGGCCACAAGGACAATTTTTACCATACGCTGCAAGTGCTGGACAACATTTGCGAAACAACAAGTGACCTTTGGTTACGATGGGCCGCTATTTTGCACGATATTGCCAAACCCATCACCAAACGCTTCGAGCCCGGTCATGGCTGGACATTCCACGGCCATGAGGACAAGGGCGCGCGCATGGTGCCAAAACTATTTGCGCAGCTCAAACTGCCGCTAAACGAAAAAATGAAGTTTGTCCAAAAAATGGTACAGCTTCACCTCAGGCCGATCGTTTTGGCACAATCTATCGTGACCGACTCGGCGGTAAGACGTTTACTATTTGAGGCAGGCGACGACATTGAAAGCCTGATGCTGTTGTGTAAAGCAGACATTACCACCAAAAATGAATATAAGGTTAAAAAATATCGTCAGAATTTTGAGCTTGTACAGCAAAAATTAAAGGATGTTGAGGAGCGTGACAAAGTAAGGAACTGGCAGCCACCGGTTACTGGTAACGATATTATGGAACTATTCGGCATAAAAGAGGGCCGCGAGGTGGGCATTATTAAAAACCAGATACGCGAGGCTATACTCGACGGCGAAATTCCGAACGCGCGCGAAGCGGCAATGGAATTTACGATTGCCAAAGGCGCGGAAATTGGCTTAAAAGTTGTGGGGAAAGAATAATTTGGCGCTGAAACAGGACTACTCAAACTAAAATAAATCCGAATTCGAATCCCGATAATTATCGGGACGATTCCGAAATAAAAGTAAAACATTATTATTTTTGCAAAAACATACTACTGACAAATGGCACTTTACAGGTTCAGGATCACTTTTGAAGATTACGATGATGTGATGCGTGAGATCGATGTTAAATCGAACCAGACATTCGAAGACCTTCACCGGGCGATCCACCAATCAACAGGTTACAGCCCTGAATATTCTTCTTCTTTTTATGTAAGCAACGACCAATGGATAAAGGGCGAAGAGATCACTTATATGCCCAACCAAAAGCGAATTGACAGGGGCGTAGCATTAATGGACAAAGTAAAGCTGCTGAAGTACATCGATGACCCGCATCAAAAATTCTACTATACCTTTAATTTCGACAGGCCTTTTGACTTTCACGTGGAATTACTGAAGATCATCCTGGACGAAAACCCCGGCACAAGTTATCCGGCTGTTATTAAATCGGTGGGCGAGGCGCCAAAACAATTCGGCAACGTGATTACCCCGACGGCCGCACCTGCCGGGGCCGACGATTTCGATTTCCTTAACGAGATGACCTACAGCGAAGAAGACGCCGAGGAATTCACGGAAATTTCGGAGGAGGAAGGAGTTGAAACAGAAACCAAAGCCCATGTGGCACCGGACGACGAGGAGGAAGACGAGTTCAGCAACGAATTCTCGGACGACGAGAATTTCGAGGATGAGAGCCGTTTGCCCGGCGGGGACGAGTATTAGCGCATAGTTCGCAGTTAATGGTTCATTGTTGATAGCGAATGCCGTAAAACATCTTGAACAATTCCCACTATGAACTATGAACCATGAACCATTCGCTAAGAACAAAACCCTGATTGTCATTGCGGGCCCCACCGCATCCGGCAAAACGGCCGTTGCCATTGAGTTGGCAAAACATTATAACACGGTTGTGGTTTCTGCCGATTCCCGGCAATTCTACAGGGAAATGTCTATCGGTACGGCTAAGCCAGGTTCCGATGAACTCGCGGCAGCAAAACATTATTTCATAGATACCCTTTCAATTTCTGAAAATTATACTGTGGGCGACTATGAGCGCGAAGCGCTGCAATTGCTCAATGAACTTTATACGACACAGGATGTGGTGGTACTGGCAGGTGGGTCGGGCTTGTTTATTAAAGCCGTATGCGAAGGTTTCGATGTCTTCCCGAATGTAAAACCCGGCATACGCGAAAAACTCATCGAAGAATTTGAAGCAAACGGCATCGTACCGCTGCAGGATAAATTAAAAGCTGCGGATCCGGTTTACTACGAACGAGTCGACCTGAATAACACACAGCGGGTAATACGCGCGCTGGAAGTTTTCGAAAGCTCCGGGAAACCTTATTCATCTTTCCGTAAGTCAGGTGTTAATGAACGTCCGTTTCAAATTGTCAAGATCGGCCTGGGTATGAAGCGCGATGTTTTATACGACCGCATTAACCGGCGGGTTGATGAAATGGTGAAACAGGGGCTTGTTGATGAAGTGCGCTCGCTGCTGCCCTACCGTCATTTAAATGCCCTAAATACCGTTGGCTATAGTGAGCTGTTCGATTATTTCGATAGTAAAACCGACCTGGAAACGGCGATCACGCTGATCAAACAAAATACCCGTCGCTTTGCCAAAAGGCAGATGACCTGGTTCAACCGGGACAAGGATATCTTTTGGGTTGCGGCAGACAGTCCCGACCTCGCCGAAACTATTGCCGCCATTGTAGATAGTTTAGTTTGAAAAAGCTAAATTTATCGGATGGTTAAGCTCAGCGTTGTCCAATTCACACCCGCGTGGGGTGATAAAATACATAACCTTAATAAAATTGCACAACTGCTAGGCCGCTGCGAGGCTGATATTATCGTACTGCCCGAACTTTGTACTACCGGTTATTCCTTTTTAAACCCAGGGGAGGCGCTTGAAGCTGCAGAAGATGCCAGCGGAGAAAGCCTGGTCTTTTTTAAGCGATTGGCTGTCGAAAAGAAAGCGATGATCATAGCCGGCTTCGCCGAAAAAGAGGGTAATAAGGCTTATAACTCGGCCCTGGCTGCTTTACCTGACGGCAGCTTGCAGGTTTATCGCAAAACGCATCTCTTTTTTAAAGAAAAACTTTGCTTTGAGCCGGGGAACTCAGGCTTTTTTGTTATCGACCATCCTTATGTCGATTGCAGGGTTGGCCTGATGGTATGCAACGACTGGCGTTACCCCGAAGCCGCACGCAGCCTCGCACTGATGGGCACTGATGTTATCGCCTGCCCGTCAAACCTGGTCTCCACGCTTTGGGGCGTGGGCATGCCGGCGCGGGCACTTGAAAATAAAGTTTATGTAGCCGTAGCCAACCGCTGTGGCACAGAAGTAAGGTCGCTGGATGACGGCGGCGAGCAAAGCCTGACCTTTAACGGAGGTTCGGTGGTCTACGATTTTAACGGTTCGCCAATGGCGCAGGCCGGGAAGGATGAGGGGCAGGTACTTACTGTTGAGATCGCACCAAAGCTAACGCGCGACAAAGCCTTTAATGCTTATAACGACCTTTTTAAAGACCGCAGACCCGACCAATACGCGTTGGAATAGTAAGCCCAAAAGCCACAATGACAGAAAACCAAAACGCCGACGAGCAAAAAAGACCAAACTTCATCCGAGCGCTTAACCTGCCCACTGCCATTTTAATGGTGGCCGGCATTATGATCGGTTCAGGTGTGTTTAAAAAGATCGTCCCCATGGCGCAAACGCTGCATAACGGGGATTATATTTTGCTTGCCTGGATCATTGCGGGCGTGATCACGATGTTCGGGGCATTTGCTTATGCCGGCCTTGCCACCATGACCACCGAAACCGGCGGGATTTATGAATACCTCCGCATTATCTTCGGCGATTTCATCGCCTTTATTTTTGGCTGGTCCACTTTTACCATCATCGGCAGCGGTGCTATAGCCGCGTTGTCATTTGTTTTTGCGCAATCCGCCAATACCTTGTTCACACTGCCCGAACCGCTGTCAACATTTAAGGATATTGGAATCGGCAATTCCATTTTCCCCTTTGCCGATTCCGGTATTAAAATATTAGCCGTGCTGATGGTCGCCCTCCTCACCTGGTTCAATTGCAGGGGCATCAAAAGGGGTGGCGCCCTGAGCAACATTGTAACCGCCGCCAAGATCGTTGGCATCCTGTTGCTCATTATCTCAGGGCTGTTATTTGCAGGACATCCGGCAGTGAACAACGAAACCAAAACCTTCGTCAGTAATGCTCCGCAGGGCTGGGCTTTGTTCAGCGGCTTGTTTGGCGCCATGCTCAGCGCTTTGTGGGCCTATGATGGCTGGATGAATATTACCTACGTTACCGGCGAGATCAAAAACCCGACACGAAATATTCCTTTTGCCATTATTGGCGGCGTTGGCATCGCGATGCTGTTGTACGTGTTGCTCAACTATTCTTACATGCGGGTATTGCCGTTATCGCAGTTAGCGCAACTGGGGCCAAACAAAATTGCGGCTGCCCAGGTAGCTGGGGCGCTGATGGGTAAAACCGGGGCGGTAGTTATTGCGGTGCTGATCATGACCTGCACCTTCGGCGCATTGAACGGGTGTATCATCTCCTACCCGCGTGTATATTTCCGTATGGCTGAGGAGAAAGTCTTTTTCAAAAAAGCCGTCAATATTCACGAGCGCTTCCGTACACCAAATGTGGCGCTAATTTACTCGGCTGTTTGGAGTTGCGTTTTATTGGTGAGCGGAACGTTCGACCAGATAACCAACCTCATTATATTCGCCTCGTATGCTTTTTTCGCGCTGGGTGCGTTTGGGTTGATAAAAATGAAAATGAAGGGGCTAATTAAATCGAAGGTGATCGGCTATCCCGTTATCCCGGTGATCATCATCCTGTTTTGCGTGGCGCTCATCATCAATACAATCATCACCCAGCCGGGCGCCTCAGCAATCGGCTTATTGCTGATCCTGAGCGGTACGCCGTTTTATTTTTATTTCCGGCGCGCTTAAAACTGCGTTTTATTTCAGTAAGGTTTCCAGGTAAAGGCCATACCCGCTTTTTATGTACTTCTTAACCAATACTTTAAGCTGTTCGTCACTAATAAAACCGCGGCGATAAGCCACTTCCTCGATACAGCCGATTTTTGTCGCCTGGCGTTTTTCAATCACCCTTACATATTCCGAGGCGTCGCTAAGCGAATCAAAAGTACCGGTATCCAGCCAGGCCGTTCCCCTGTCCATCACGCCAACGTGTAAATCGCCCTGCTCCAGGTAATATTTATTTACGTCGGTGATCTCATACTCGCCGCGTGGGGATGGTTTTAATTGCTTCGCGATCTCGATCACCTGGTTATCATAAAAATACAAACCAGGAACGGCAAAGCTCGATTTTGGGTGGACTGGCTTTTCTTCGATAGAAATGGCTTTCAAGTCCTCGTCAAACTCAACCACCCCATAACGCTCCGGATCGGCCACTGGGTAGGCAAATATCGCTGCGCCGCTCACGTCGTTAAAGCTCCTGATCAGCTCGCTGAAACCGGTGCCATAAAATATGTTATCGCCCAAAATAAGGGCTACTTTATCCTTGCCGATAAACTCCTCGCCTATTACAAAAGCCTGGGCCAACCCATTGGGTTTTTCCTGAATGGCGTATTCAAAGCTGCAGCCCAACTCTTCCCCGTCGCCGAGCAATCGTTTAAAGCTTTCGTTATCCTCGGGTGTGGTGATGATCAAAACCTCCCTGATATCTGCCTGCATCAATACAGACAAGGGATAATAGATCATCGGTTTATCATAGATCGGCATCAGCTGTTTGCTGATAGCCCTGGTGATGGGATAAAGCCGGGTACCCGATCCGCCTGCTAAGATTATTCCTTTCATTTCAGATGTTTTTCAGCCTGTCGATACAAACAGCCAGGCTATCGCGCCAGTAAGGTATTTCGATGTTAAAAGTATGTTTTATTTTGCTTTTATCCATTACAGAATATGCAGGCCGCACGGCCCTGGTAGGGTATTCAGCGGTTTTTATCGGCAAGGTTTTTACCCTCGTACCCGAAATATCGAAAATAGCTTTGGCGAAATCAAACCACGATGCAACACCCTCATCACTGTAATGGTAAACCCCATAAGCATTGCTTCCGCTGCTGATGATGTGCATAATGCACGCAGCCAGGTCCATGGCATAAGTGGGTGTACCGGCCTGGTCGGCAATTATCTTTAACTCATCGCGTTCGGTGCCCAGTTTGAGCATTGTCTTTACAAAGTTGTTCCCGTATTCCGAATACAACCAACTGGTGCGGATAATAAAATATTCCCTCAGCAGTGCTTTAACGACCAGTTCACCATCTAATTTAGTTTGCCCGTAAACATTTATGGGCTCTGCAACGTCATCTTCCGATAACAGCACAGGCTTATCGCCTTTAAATACAAAATCAGTAGAAATATGCACCAAAACAGACCCATTTTTTGCACATTGTCGTGCCAGGTTTTCGGCGCCGGTTTTATTGATTTTCAGCGCCATTTCCCGGTCGTCCTCAGCTTTATCAACCGCTGTATAAGCGGCGCAATTGATGCTGTAGGCAGGCTTATATTTTTCGAAGATATTTTCCAGCGCCAGGTCATCCAGGATATTCGCCTCGGTTTCCGGGGGGAAGTGAATTGAAGTTATTGAATTTTTTTCGGCAAAGGTTTTTAGGCAATGCCCTAACTGCCCTGATGCGCCAAAAACAACGATGTTACTCATATGCAGCTATGTGGGTTAGATTTAACGTCGGCACCGATTATGCTTCATTTTTAGCTTTTCGGCTTCACGTCCGAAAATAAGGCATCTTCTATCGCGAAACATAAAAAATGGCCAATCAATATATGTGATTCCTGTATACGTGGTGTATCACTGGAAGGCACCTTTATACAGATGTCGCATTTGTCCGCCATTTTTCCACCGGTAGCACCGGTGAGGCCTATTGAAAAAACGCCTTTTTCTTTACAAGTCTCCAGCGCGCTTAAAATATTGGGCGAATTGCCCGAAGTTGATAAGCCGATAAAAATATCGCCCTCACTACCCATCGCCTGCACCTGCCGCGCAAATAATCGCTCATAGCCATAGTCGTTACCGATAGCGGTAATGATGGATGAGTCTGTTGTCAGCGCGATCGAGGGCAAGCCTGGGCGGTCAAAATAAAACCGGGCTACCAGTTCACCTGCCAGGTGCTGCGCATCGGCTGCACTTCCGCCATTGCCCGCAAACATGGTTTTTTTACCATTCCGATAAGCTTTTATGATGATTTCGGCGGCGTCAACGATCTGCCTCATTAACGCCTCATCCCGTAAAATCAATTGTTTGGCATCTATCGAAGCTTGTATTTGCGATTTTAATACTTTCAGCATTTTCCTAAATCTAATCTTTTATTTTTCCGCCGACGACGCTGGCGCTTTAAAACCCAAAATCCCCGGCATCTTGCAAAAATGGCAACTCCTTATCCTTGTCAGATACCAGCAATTCACTCGCCGGTAGCCCCCAGTCGATACTAAGCGAGGGGTCGGCATAATGTAATCCGCCTTCGGAAGCCTTGTTGTAGTAATTATCACATTTGTACTGAAAGACGGCCGTGTCGCTCAATACAACAAAACCGTGCGCAAATCCTCGTGGTACAAAAAACTGCAGGTGGTTTTCGCCCGACAAAAGTATCGAAAAAAATTTCCCGAACGTCTTCGAATTTTTCCTCAGATCAACCGCTACGTCGAGTACCTCACCGGCTGTAGCCCTCACCAATTTGGACTGGGCGTGCTCTCCCATCTGCAAATGCAAACCCCGAAGCACTCCTTTCGTTGAGAAGGATTGGTTGTCCTGCACAAAATTTATTTCGGCTCCAACAGCTTCACTAAATTTTTGCTCATTGTACGATTCAAAAAAGTAACCCCTGTCGTCTTTGAATACCCGCGGCGAAATAACAAAGCATCCTTCCAGCGGAGTAGGTGTAATGGTCATGTTTTAATAGGTAGTTAGCGGTTTTCGTATTGATGATCGTAATAGCTGGTATAGGCGCCACTGGTAACGTGTTCCAGCCAGGTCTTGTTGCTCAAAAACCAATCAATGGTTTGCGAAAGGCCTTCTTCAAAGGTTACCGATGGTTTCCAGCCAAATTCTTTATTTATCTTATCTGCGTCTATTGCGTATCGGCGGTCGTGTCCGGGGCGGTCTTTCACATAGGTGATCAGTTGAGCACTCGTACCGGGTTCCCGACTCAACTTTTCATCCATTTGCCTACAAAGCAACATCACCAGGTCGATATTTTTCCATTCGTTAAAGCCACCGATGTTATAAGTTTCACCTGCTGTCCCTTCATGAAACAACAAATCGATCGCTATGGCGTGGTCTTTTACAAATAACCAGTCGCGGGTGTATTTGCCATCACCATAAACCGGCAAGGGCTTGTTGTTGATAATATTGTTGATCATTAACGGGATCAACTTTTCGGGAAAATGATTGGGGCCGTAATTGTTTGAGCAGTTTGAAACAATCGTTTGTATGCCGTAGGTATCAAAATAGGCCCTCACAAAATGATCGGATGCTGCCTTGCTTGCACTATAAGGTGAATGGGGGTCGTACTTTGTTTCTTCGGTAAAAAAACCGATATCACCCAATGCGCCAAAAACTTCGTCGGTAGAAATATGATAGAATAAATGTTTTTCATATTGTCCTTTCCACTTTTCCTTTGCAACCTCAAGCAGAACTACTGTGCCAACAACATTTGTATAAACAAAATCCAGCGGACTAAGTATTGACCGGTCGACGTGAGATTCAGCCGCGAGGTGGATAATATCGGTGATGCCATATTTTTCAAAAATGGAAGCTATTGCTTTCTGATCCTTGATATCAGCCTTTTCAAACGCATAATTCGAATTGTCCTCAATATCCGCAAGGTTTTCAAGGTTGCCGGCATAGGTTAAGGCATCTACATTTACAATTAAATAGTCAGGATATTTGATTACAAGCCTTCGCACAACGTGCGAGCCAATAAAGCCGGCACCACCGGTTATAAGAATTTTTTTCATCGTAGTTTTTTAAAATACCTTGTCAGAAAGAGTTTTTTCTTTCGACAAAAAGTCATTATAAGCCAGTTTTATGCCATCCGCCAGCTGTATTCTATGGACCCAGCCTTTGCTGTGAAGTTTGCTTACGTCCATCAATTTCCGGGGTGTGCCATCTGGTTTGGATGAATCGAACCTTATCTCGCCCCCATAGCCTATTATCTCTTTTATTAAAATAGCCAGGTTTTTAATTGAAATGTCCTCGCCAGTTCCGATGTTCACCAAACCGGATTCATCGTAGTTTTGCATCAAATAGTAGCATGCATCGGCAAGGTCGTCAGCGAACAGAAACTCCCTCATCGGCGCTCCCGTGCCCCAGATGGTTACGTATGGCAAGCTTTGCTCCCGTGCTTCATGAAAACGTCTGATCAGAGCGGGCAAAACGTGTGAATTCTGTGGGTGATAATTGTCATTATAACCATACAAATTGGTCGGCATCACCGAAATATAGTTGCATCCGTACTGGCTGCGGTAAGCATCACACATTTTTATCCCGGCAATTTTTGCAATGGCATAGGGCTCATTTGTCTCTTCAAGCGGCCCGGTGAGCAAATATTCCTCTTTTAATGGCTGCGGCGCCATTTTAGGGTAAATGCAGCTTGACCCCAAAAACATCAGTTTTTTTACGCCGTTGAGATACGAGTTGTGAATGACGTTATTTTGTATCTGTAAATTGTCATACAAAAATTCTGCACGGTAAATATTATTGGCCAAAATGCCCCCGACCTTTGCAGCAGCTAAAAAAACGTAATCAGGTTTTTCCTGATTAAAGAAATCGCTAACCTGTTGCTGGTTACGTAAATCCAGGGTATCTGAAGTGCGCGTCACAAAATTGGTGAAGCCTTCTTTCGCCAGTTTCCGTTGAATGGCCGACCCTACCATGCCGCGGTGCCCGGCAATGTATATTTTCGCGTCCTTTTCCATCTGACTTTTATTCAAACTGATTTTTAATAACGTACCCCGAATCTTTTAGTAATTTTTCTCTTCTGAATAAGTCTACGTCTGCATTAACCATTTCTTTAACCAGGCTTTGCAGGTTATGTTTTGGTTTCCATCCTAATTTTGCCATTGCCTTAGCGGGATCACCAATCAGCAGGTCAACCTCGGTAGGGCGAAAATACTTTTCGTCAACAGCCACCACTTCTTTTCCGGCCTCAAGTTGAAAATCCGGGTCACTGCAGCTTACTACGTAACCTTTTTCGTTCACACCCTCGCCCTCAAAACATATAGTTATTCCAACTTCCTCGAAAGCCATCCTTACAAATTCCCGCACGCGGGTAGTTATACCAGTAGCTATTACATAATCGTCGGGCTCCTCCTGTTGCAAAATCAGGTACATCGCCTCAACATAGTCGTCTGCATGCCCCCAGTCTCTTTGCGCGTCCAGGTTACCCAGGAATAATTTATCCTGCAAACCCATCGCAATTTTAGCAGCCGCACGGGTTATTTTACGGGTTACAAATGTTTCCCCGCGTAATGGGCTTTCGTGGTTAAACAAAATACCGTTGCATGCGTAAATGTCATATGCCTCACGATAATTTACCGTTATCCAATAAGCATAAAGCTTAGCAACAGCATAAGGAGAACGTGGATAAAACGGCGTTGTTTCTGACTGGGGAACGGCCTGTACCAGTCCATACAATTCTGATGTTGACGCCTGGTATATTTTTGTTTTTTTTGTTAACCCCAATATTCTTATGGCCTCCAGCAAACGTAATGTACCAATTCCATCGGCGTTGGCAGTGTATTCCGGCGTGTCAAAACTAACTTTAACGTGCGACATGGCGCCAAGATTATATATCTCGTCAGGCTGCACCTGCTGAATGATCCGGATAAGATTAGTTGAGTCACTTAAATCACCATAGTGCAAAATCAGGTTTAAGTTTTTATCATGCGGATCCTGGTATAAATGATCAATACGATCCGTATTAAATAACGAACTTCTCCTTTTTATACCGTGTACTTCATATCCTTTCGATAACAATAACTCCGTCAAATATGCGCCGTCCTGACCTGTTATACCAGTGATCAATGCTACTTTCTTTACCATAAATATCAATTAAATCAAGGGCGATTAACATCCGTTTTTTTGAATTATGCATCATTTTTAACAACTAATTAAAGCCCTAAAATATTCTTTGCAAAATATGCAATTTTAAAGATAGTGAGCAACAAAAATTACAATTTGTAACTTCCGAAAGAGAAGTCCACGGTCAACTTGATAGAATAACGCCATACAGCACATCAATGAAATTAATTGAATAAGTTTGAATCAGTAGGAACATTAGCCCTAAGATTTGTAAGTTCCCATGTGGTCAATTGCCAGGCATACTAAGTGGTTTTAATTTTTTTCGCGCTGCGATTGAAATATTGGGCGCCCTGAAATATTTTATTTAAAATAAAAAGCGGCTTATACTACTTATTCTATATATTTGGTTCCATTTTAATTGTAAAATCATTTATCTTACACTATGGTTTCAAAACTTAGCTCCGCCGAAGTACTTCATTTCCTGATCATCGTAACGATGGTCCTTGTTCCGGCACGGATCCTTGGCGAATTATGCCGGAAATTTAAACAGCCGGCTATCATTGGCGAAATACTCGCCGGCATCATTTTAGGCCCCACCATTCTTCAACACTATTATCCAGGTTTTTTTAAAGAAATATTTCTATCGTTCCCACGGGCTTACGGGGCTTTTGACGGTTTTGCGAATTTAGGCATCATCCTTTTAATGTTCGTCGCCGGGTTCGAGGTAGATCTTACGCAAATCCGGCGAGACGGCAAGCATGCGCTTTCCATCAGTATAACGGGCATTGTTTTTCCATTTATCGTCGGCTTTATTGCTGCCTGGTTTTTTTACAAGCAAATATTTTCCACAGGCGCCACCAACCAGCTTATCACGGCGCTGTTCTTCGGGACGGCATTGTCGATAACAGCGCTTTCGGTGATCACGAAAATATTGATGGACCTTAATATTTTAAAAACCAAGATCGGCAACCTAGTGCTAACCTCGGCAATGATCGACGATTTTTTGGGGTGGATATTATTTTCTGTCATCATGCAAATGATGCATGCGGATAAAAAGGAAGGCTCGGTTCTTTCAGTGATCATGGTGCTGGCATTTGCTGTGTTTATGATCACAATCGGGCGGTGGGGGGCAAATAAGCTATTCTTTATCGCCCAGAAAAATCTCAAGATCGGCCGCGTTATTACCCTTGCCATTTGTTTGTGCTTTACCTGCGCTATTATAACGGAGTATTTGGGAGTTCGGGCAGTATTCGGCGCATTTTTAATGGGCGTGGCAATCGGCGATTCGAAGTATTTTTCTGATCGCCATAAACTGATACTGCACCAGTTTACGGTGAACATTATTGCGCCGCTTTTTTTCGCTTCCATCGGACTAAGGTTAAATTTTGTCGCAAATTTTAATTTGGAAGTAGTCTTGGTAATATTAACTATCGCTTGCCTGGCCAAATTAATAGGCGCCGGTATTGGTAGTCGTTTAAGCGGCTTAAACAGGAATGAATCGATAGCAGTCGCCTTCGGGATGAATGCGCGCGGCTCGCAGGAAGTTGTTTTGGGCTTGCTGGCGCTCCAATCCAAAATCATTGACGAAAAAGTTTTTGAAGGATTGGTAGTAATGACCGTAGTAACCGTTCTAATGTCAGGGCCGGTAATGAAACGATACTTTTTGAAAGATTCGCCAATCCCTGAGTTGGTCGGTAACTGAGCCAACTGTTTAGACTTTGCGACTCAGCCCCGGCAACGGGCTTTAAAACGGCCGCTTTAATTAACAACAACAGTCCGACTATTTAAAATAAGGATTTCGTTCTATCCTTTTAATAATCGCTGCTCGTCAAAGTATCTGATTTTGGACACTGTATCCTCGATATTGCCTTTTGAAGAGGCTCCGAATAAAATAGATTCTACTTTCGGAAAAGAACATACATATTCGAGCGCTTCTTTGGGAGATATGGCTCCTCCGCCCAGCACCTGCATCGCAACAGGCCTGAAATTCCGGGTCGCCAACACTTCTTCATAAGCGGCTTTGCCGCCCGACATTCTGAAACCGGCTTTATTTATTGACGCACAAATAATAGGGTTTTCAATTCCCGCCGCCTCAAGCATATCAAGCAGTTTGGGCATATTCATCGTAATAAAGCCGGGTTCGGCATTGTATTTCTTTTTGACATGATCATGGAAGCCTTTTAAAACATCTTTCATACCCAGGCCAAGCAGCAAATCGGTGACCACATTTTGCAAAAAAATGACTGGTGTATCAATTCCTTTAAACATTTTCATTTCCGAATCGATCAGCAATTCCATAATTGAAAGAAAATCCTTCGACAGGAAAGCCACACCGCCCTTAAACAACGACCCAAAAAAATTGCCAGGTACATATTGCTTTAAAGTGCCTACTATTCCCAATTCGGTTACCGCGTTTGCGTATTTATGGGCATAAGGCATGCAAGGGTAAATTTTAAAATCCTTATATTTTTGCGGATCCGACCTGATGATGTCGCAAATGTTGGTTATACGTTCATGGGTTGTGCACATAAACGTGTTTACGCCCGCATCCCTCGCATAGTCGAGTGTGCGAATTATCTCCTTATCATCTTTAAACCTTATCGATTGCGCACGGGACTTTTCGTCAGATATATGGTTTACCGCAAAAAATTGATTATCGCCAAATAAAATTCTTTCCATCTTAATTTGCTTTTTGCCTGATCAAATTCAATGAATTATCCGTCGTCCAGGCGCTTTCGAACGTATTAATGTTATTTTTTACTTTCCCCTTTATCGCATCGATAAAATAATCTATCTGGGCCGAATATTCTTCGCCCCTCAGATAAAAATCAACCTGGTCTGTTAAATCGGTAACGTATTTAACTGTCCATCCTTTTGAGTATCCATCGGGGCAATTGCTATCATTAAAGTAAACTTTCAACTCGTTGGCATCCGATATTATTTTGCCCCTAGTACCGTAAAAGGTTACCGAGGTAGTCATTTTTCTGTGCGTTTCATCGCTCCAGTTTACCGATAAAATACCGTTTGTGCCATCACGAAGTTGAAGCATAGCGTAAACAGCGTCTTCCACCTTGTTGGAAAAGATTGGCTGGAGCTTGCTGGCTAGTACCTCCTGTACAGGAGCTAACAGGTAGTTCAAAAGGTCGACCACATGAGAAGCATAATCCATCAGGCAGCCACCGCCTTCGGCGGGGTCCGATCGCCATGTCTCCTGCTTTTTCCGGATAACAACCGGTCCGTAAGATTCGGCCACAAAATGGTGAATATCGCCTAACGCGCCGGTCTCGATTATTCTTTTAACTTCTCTGAAGGTCCCTATAAATTTATTATGGTACCCAACCTGGTTAACCAGGTTTTTTTCTTTAGCAAGTTTAACCAGCGGCTCGCCCTCCGCAGGGGTTAAACAAAAAGGCTTTTCCGAAAACACGTGAATACCACGATCGAGCATATCCTTTATAAAACGGGCATGCACTTTTGTGGGAACGGCGATAAACACAGCATCGGGCTTTACCTTATCAACCATTTGCAGATAGTCGGAAAAACAGTCAAACCCCGAATATTTGGTAAGGACATCCGTCACCATTTTCGAGGTATCACAAACCCCAACTATATGCACATCAGGATGGGCGCCTAAAATCGCTAAATGAGAAATTCCCATTTTTCCGGCGCCTATTAATGCAACTTTAATCATTTCTACTTTTTAAATTCATTATTAATAATTTATAATTGCGCGCTAATTTGAAGCGATAATATCTTTGTACTGAGCAGCAATATGCTCCCAACGATAGTCTCTGTCAGCAATTTTCTTCAAGTCGCTGCCGATCTTTTCTCTATCTATTGAGCGGTAATTCTTTATGATCTCTGACAATTCATCGGCAGTTGAAAAGTACACGGCTTTATTCCCAGTTGTATATTCATTATAGCCGGATGCAAATGCAATAACCGGTAACCCCAGGTACATTGCCTCAGCAAGGGACGGGTTGGTGCCGCCGGCCGAATGCCCATGAATATACAAAGTACAATTACTGCGCAAAACATCGAGTATACCCCGGTCATATATCGCGTCTAATAAAATTAAATTGGGCTTATTTAAATACGCTCTTTTTGTTTCGACTCCATATTCCGAATTGTTCCAGTTTCCTACTATCACAAATGGCAACTGGTCCTGGGCCGTGAAGGCGTCGAGCATAAGGCTTATATTATTATCCTCCTGTATCCTTGTGACAATAAAGGCATAATTTCCGTTCAAAAATGGGTATTGCCTTCTGAATTCATCTGTAATTTCTTTTTTCATCGCCTGGTCGCCACCATAGGCAATTAAAGCGCTCTCCCGATTATATTCTTCCATCAAATAATCACGTATACCGATATTGTCTGAAACCACTCTGCCGCAATTTCGGATCAGTAGTTCTTCCGCCTTCTTTATAACTTTCCGCGCCCGCGGCGACCATTTATTACGTTTCCAGTCGAGCCCGCCGATATTCACGGTAATCTTATTTCTGCTCTTTGAAGATAAAAAAGGCATTAAAAACCCGCCACCGAAGCCCAGAAGAAGAACTTTATCATTTTTTTTTATTGCACTTAAAAGTGAAAGGGTGTCATAAAGAATACCGAAGGCGCCATGGGAAGTTACAGGTATGTACTTTAATTTTGCACCTTGATATTCCGTCAGGCTGCTAGCCATGTCTTTTGACGAGCAATATACCGTAATATCAATTTGGCCTGCAAGATATTTCACCAGGTACTCCGCAAGTGTTTCAAAACCTCCATAATTATTCGGAATACCCCGGGTACCGACAATAGCCAAACGCATTAATTCAAAAAGTAGATTACGTTGCTAAGATAAGACTTTTGAGAAAATTTGGTTTATACTTTGCGGTTATAATCTCCAAAAATAATCGGAAATACAGGTACGATGGTGCTTTTTGGAAACCGGCGGTGTTTTTTGCTGCTTCAGAAATTTCACCGTCGGTTATTTAATAAACAGTTACCGCCGATTTAAACACTCCTATGCCTTTCAGAGTATTGACGATCAGTTGTGTTTATTTAAGATTTTATTGCAGTGCTTTCTTAACACCATCCAACAAGCTTTCATTTTGTCCTTCAGACGGAGTTAACCATGCTCCTTCACCATACTCGTTCCATGCGTAAATAACACCCATGTTTTCGTAGGTTCTGCGTGAATTATGGATGATCCAGCTCTTCAGTGTACTTACCGTTTTATAAACACTTGCCTGATTAAAGCCATTGTAGTATTTAATAGTGGCGAAATCGTTTTCGTCTCTTGCCTGGGGGCGCCGGTCGAAATTCACTGAAGCAGCAGGGACATAGGGCTTATTAACTGCATTAATGACATTTCCCCAAATCCGGTGATCGGCATTTATCAAATTATCAACAGGTGTCGGATTCGACCCTGAAAATCCATTATCGTGATAACTGTAAGCTGTTACAACGTCAATACCACAATCCTCGATATTGGCTATCTCCTGTTGGTTAGCCGAGGCACAACCTGCTATAGTAAGGCCTCTAAAGCCAGCCCGCTCTGCACGGTCTCTGAAAACGTTGAGGGAGTCTTTTACTGTTTGCGCTGAGCCAAATTTTTCTATCAGCTTCGCAACACTAAAAAAAACGATGTATGGCTTACCATTAAATTTCAAATATTGGTCGGTTTTGAAAAGCTCGATCCAATAATTAGTCAGTTTATACCAATCATCCCGATCGATGGTATATTTAGCATGATTACAAACGATGATACAGTATTTAAGCCGGTCCTTATTAGGCGCCTGTAAAAAAAGGCTCAACGCCTGGTTGTATGGCGATTCCTGAAAATTGCCTTTCATGGTTTCAGGGTCATACCAACAAAAGTCAAAAAAGCTTAATCCGGCATCTGCCGCTAAATCAATTTGTTCTTTCATCGCCTGGGCGTTGCTGGTTTTCCAGCCCCAGATCGATTTCCTTTCCTTAAAATCCTTAACCATTTTATCGGTGATATTACGTTGGCCCGGGGCTCCCGCCCATCCGTCAAAATAATATGCGCCAATTAATGGTTTATCTGAATTTTGAGCAAATAGATTTACGGAAAGTAAAACAGCAACTGCTGTGACAAAAAGAGTTTTCATGATGAAGGGGTATTTTAGTGGATGTGTGTATTAACTAATCGGCTTGATTGTGAAACGTTTAATTGTAAAATATATTTTGTAATAAAAAAAGGACACAAAGCTAACCCTAAATTCTAAATTACTTATCAAACCGCGATAAATTTTAAATTGTTTTGATGGCTTGAGCAATTTATTAAAAAAATATTTAAATCCGATCCTATTCGACCCAACGGCATTAAAGTTATGCTGCCGGTATAATAACGTAGCAACAGGTAAATACGTGATCTTTCCAAAATGGGAGATATTTGCAGCGATCCATTGATCGTGTATTATATTAGGAACAGGTATTGGCAAAATAAATTGCTTTGCTGTTTTATTTATCATCATTGTGCAACCCGCAACAACATTCAACGCCAATACCTTAACAGGGCTGGTGATTATCTCGGGAAACAATTTCTGACTATTGATAAACGATTCATGGATTACGTTTAAGTTTTCATCAACTTCTTTTAAGTCGGTAAAAACCATCAAAGGCAACCTGGGATATTCCTTTTCTAATTGGTTGAAGCGTTCCAACGTAATTTCTATCTTTTTGCTGAGCCAAACATCGTCCTGATCGCAAAGCATGATATATTCTGAGGTTGAATGTTCAATCAAGTATCCAAAGGAAAGCGTAGCGCCCCTGTGTTCTAAATGATCATCTAATATTTTTATCTTTCCCGGATATTTTGAACTATACTCGTTTAGAATTTGAACGGTTTGGTCCGTCGATCCGTCATCTCTGACAGATAAAGAAAAATCTTGATACGTTTGATTAAAGATCGAATCTAACTGCGCCCTCAGGTAATTTTCACCATTATAGGTCGCCAATAAAATTTCCACATTGCCCATGAAGCTATTATCTGTAAATTATTCTTTTAATGAAAATAATTGTTTGAAAATAGATGTTATAATATACGTATTCAAAATGATTTTTCCAGTTTGCCCCGAAGTGGCCGTTTTTAATTGTTAACGCTTCTTTCATTGATTTCGATATCAGCCTGTTACTAATTCCACCGTAGCGCATCGATGCCACAACACCATCATGAAAGTAAAATTTTATGCCCGCCATGGTACATCTTACTACAAAGTCATAATCCATTAATACCTTATAACCCTGATCATATAATCCCACTTTATCATATACACTTTTAGGTACAAACATACCTGGATGCCATACGGTCATCTTTTTGTTTAAGCCCTTCAACGTGCTTTTTTTAAGATTGAATGCGGTTTTACTGTTATAAAGTTTGACATCGCCGCAAATTACAGTGCATTCATTTTCACAGCAACTTACTATGTTTTGAACAGCATCCGGCTCATACCAGTCGTCGGCATTGATAATTCCAATTAAATCACCCTTAGCTAACCTGATACCTTTATTAAATGCATCAGAAATCCCATTGTCCTTCTCGCTGATCCATTTAACATGTTCATTATATTTCTCAATAATTTCCAGCGTTCCATCGGTCGATCCCCCATCTATAATGATATACTCTATTTTATCATAGGTTTGATTTAACACACTTTTTATCGTATCCTCAATATAGGCAGCGCCGTTAAATACGATGGTAATAATAGATACAAGAGGTTTTGATTTATTCATATAGCTAAACCGTGCATTCCATCAAAAAAAGCCAAATTCTTTTATTCAGCCATTGCCCCGCTGAAAATATCTGCTGATTACATGAAAACTACTGGTCGTGTTTCGTGAAATTGAATTATTTCATCAAAGATAAATAGAAAGCCAGATTACTTAAGGCTATGACGTATTGGACATTGCTAAACCTAACCCGGTCTGCTCGTCAACTGAATCATCTAATTCTATATTGCTTGATTTTTCCAGACTTGTTTTAAAAACAACTCTTGACAACGGAAATAATAAAAAAAGCGATGTATACGTAATCGGTTCCGACACGAAGGTCAAGCAAAGGATAAGAAATAATGTTAGTCTTTCAAACCAAATCCTATCGGCCATTCTATTCTTATAAGTCAGTACGTAAATGAATATTGCTGCCGGTATGCCGTACCAACAGGCCAAACCTAATAATCCATCGGTATAACCCCCAGAAAAGTCACCATATTCATTTAAGTACCCTTTGGTGAATACGTCTGATTCGATGCTGCTTAATGCTGTTTTTGACTCCAAATATTTGGAATCAAAAATACCGTGTCCGAGCAGTGGTTTTTCAGATATCAATTCAACCCCGATAAGAAAATCACGCAACCGCACCAAGGTAGATGTATTTGAGCGGTCGAACTTATTGGTTGCATTTTCCTGTACCAGCGCGATCAGACCTGTTGAAAACATTAATCCAACAAGAATAACTAATGAAAACTTTCCTCTGCTCCCCTTTTTTGTAAGCTGAAAGACTACATAATATAAAATATTCAGGATCAAAATCAAATAACCCGTAGTCGAGAATGTAGACAATACTGACAAGCCTATTGAGGATAAAAATAGAATGTTCCTCTGCCTTTTAATACTGAAGAATAAAAATAAGTTCAGGATTAGCTGCAAAACCCCTGGTTCCCAACATAGGCCAACATTTCTGAGAAAAAAATCAAAGGTGCTCGCGGAAACATAAAAAACAAAAAGTCCTTTATAGTTTAACCCGGAGAAATTAAATTGAGCGAAGAGCGGTGATGCAAACAGATAAATCAGATAACCTATGGCGGCATGAAAAAACACAAAGCTCAAACAACTATAAAGATCATCCCGAAATAACTGAATAGATTTATATTGCCTGAGGAATATATAAGATGAGAGCACCAGTGATATTTGAAATAGCAGCGAAGAATAAGAAAAACTTGGGTTTATGATTTTGTTGACGACCAAAAATGAAACGATTAAAAAAAGAGCTATAAAATCCTTCCTTCGCAACTTGAACAGGCCTTTGCGCGCTAAAAAAATAATCATAACCGATAGTACCGTGCCCTGCCCGGGGAAAAACCGGATGCCTACACTTTGAATGACAATTAGAACCAACGTAACTACGCGTATATTCAGCGTTGTTAAGCTAAACTTCCGGGTATATCTCTTTTCAATAGAATCAACCATTTCGTTCGTTAAACTATTTCTGACTTAATTAATCGTGCAGGGTTTCCCGCCCAAATTTGACCATCCGGAACATTTTTGACAACCACAGAACACGCTCCGATTATAGCATTTCTCCCTATGGTAACACCCTTTAATATGGTACTGTGCGCGCCAATAAATGCTCCGTCGTTTATAAAAACCGGCGCGGTTTTTACATTACCGGTGATTTCAGGTATCGCATTTCTTTGAAACGGGTCCAGTGCGTGAAAATCAGTATCGTATATTACAACATTGCCGCCGATCTTTACATTATTCCCTATAACAATCTTGTTGTAACATATCAAAGCAGTAGCACTTATACCAACATTATCGCCAACGAACAATTCAGCACCCTCGCCCACAATAAAAAAACAGGGCTGTTGCCGACCGATCATATTGTGATATCTTCCACTCTTAAACTCAAATCTCTTTCCGATAACAAATTTACCTTTTAAATTAACATTAACCACGGGTATTCCCCTTGCTATAAAATCGTTTTTAAATTTTACGCCGTTCAATGAGAATTTAATCAACGTAACTATCCACGATATAAAATAATCAATTTTGTATAGGATCAGCCGGGCAACCTTATAAAAAATCCTAATCAATCTCATCTTAACAACGTGTCTGGACAGCTATCTGCTTTTGTTTTAGTTATTGAACCAAATATTACCAACCACCGGGATAAAAAAGCTTCCTTTCCCTTTATACATCACCGTCCGGTTCAATAGTCGTAATTTAGCTCAAAATTTTAACTTTTGACTTCGGGTGGTAACAAAAATTCACGAGCGCGATCAAAATTTAGTATAAACTCATTTTTTATTCAACCACCCGCTGAGATCTTTCTGTATCAGGTCCTGCAACTTGAGTATGTCTTCATGGTATCCGTCAACAAGATGATTATAAGTTTGTTCGCTTATTGTTAAATCCCCCTTTTTTATAAATCGATTTTGAATATTTCTTTTAATTCTTGCCCTTTCCCCGCTATCATATATTTTATTTATAAAATAGCGTGGGATTTTCTTCAAAAAATTATCTTTAAAAATAAGCCATTCAATAAATTTATTCCGAGGCACACCCGATTTATTGTAAATAGTTTTAGTGTTGATCTCAATTGGATCCACTTCCAGGAAATCGAAAATCGCTTTCATCTCAGCATCAACATCTTTACTAAAATCATCCATCAGCACTATTTTAACCTTGGGAAAGGCGGTCAGGTAATGGTTTACCTGTTCATAGTAAAAACCCTGGCCCGCATAAAACCAAAACGAATTCCATCCATTGTTTTTTCGCTGTTCTTCTAACGCCAATGCTTCTTCGAAGGAATTAGGCTCGTATTCCTTCAAAAAAGTATAGTTTGAAAAGGCTCTCTCAACCGGGTTTCTTAAAATAATAATGATGGTTGGGTCATTTACGAGCTTCTTTATCTGCGGTATAACGACATTATGATAATACATATAGTGAACACTCGCGTCGCAGCGGTATTTCGCGGACCCACTTTCTTTATACAGATTTCCATATGCATCAGACGTTAATGTGCTGGAATCAATGAGATTCTGCCGGAACGGGTCCGTCATCGGTAAATTCTGAATGGTTTCCGAAATAAAAAACCTCGGTTCTTTTATACTAGGCACAAAAATATCTTTGTGCGGCTTAAAATATTCAACTAAGGAAGTTGTGGCTGACTTTGGCGCTCCTGGTATTATTAAATTAGGTAGTGAAAACATAATTATTTGGTATAAAACAACAACTTAACAGCTAATTAAATTGTTTCTTTCTGAAGCCGCTTTTTACCGGGTTACCGGCCATAAAAACATAATGTTATGAATCCTTGTGTTTAACAAATTACCGCACTTTTTTCAAATCATTGTGAAATAATTGCCATGCCCAACTGTTCAGGGTCGCGTATCTCCCATTCCGCTTCCATATATCTATTATGAATATTCGAATAAATGCTTCGGATGTAAAATCACCAATCGGTGCTCACGCTGAAATGGTTTTATAACCATATGCTTCTATGGAATCTTAATTTTATGTTAAAAATCAACCAATGCTGTTAGTAATCTTTATCTCGCAGGTACAGACCTAAACGGATTATATATAGTATTAAATGAAAACTCCTTCTTAATTTTTAATACTGATAAAATATTAATGAATACGTTACCAAATAAGGATGATACCGCTGCACCACTTACACCAAAACGAGGTATTAAAAAATAATTTATAACAACCATTATTACAAGAGACACTAAAGAAACATTTCTTAAAAACACCTGGTGATTGGTCATGTTTAATACCTGCCCGCACGGGCCGGTCAACGAGTTGAAAATTTGCCCGGTTAATATGATAACCAATGCGGTACCGCCTCTAATGAACTCGTGCCCAAAAATAAACAAAGCCGCCGAATGAAAAATTATAAGTATGGCCTGCACCGGAAGGCTAAGCCAAAATATCAATTTGGCCGAAAACAGCACATTTTGTTTTAAAAGGCCAAAATCATTTCTTGCAAATGATGCCGCAATCTTGGGAGCTAAAACAACATTTACAGCAGTCAAAATTAACACACTAAGTGATCCTATCCTGTCAACAACCCGGTAAATGCCGGTATCAGTTGTTGTTCCTAACGATCCAAGCATGATTATCGTTACCCAACCACTCAGCAATAAACTTGAGCTGAATAGAAACATCGGAAAGGAGAGCGTTCTGATCTTCTTGTAGGACGGCTCATGTTTAATGTATTTAAAACTCAATTTCAGTTTTTCCTTTTTTAAACAAACCATTAAAATTATTAAGGTCACCGCCATGGCCGCAAAATTTGCTATAGTATATATTGCGATTGGCTGGGGGTTTTTAAAGGCATATAAATTAAACAGAAACAAAATAATGAAGATCAAAAAAACAAGAACCTGGATAATTATCGCCCATAATATGTTTTTACCAAGCGCCCTTAAAAAATCGGCAATAAAGGTGAACAGAGCGAATGGAATTATTGCCAATGAAACCATTTGGTAGCCAGCGGTTAATTTGGGCTTATGCATCAGGTAGATTGCAATCAATCCGGCAGAAAAATAGACGATGGTAGTCACCAACAAACCCACTACAAAAATGTGCACCACTCCCTTAATTAAAACGCTATTGACAGCATCGTTTTGTTGCTTCGAGTGAAACCCGGGCACCATTTGCACGGTGGCGGTGTTTATACCAAATAGTACCACGATTATGCTTACTTGAAGCAGTACAGTCGCCAAAATATAATAGCCTAAGGTATCGGCGTTATATGTACGGGAAATTAAATAAACAACAAAATACGATAAGCCTAAACCCATTATCT
Organism: Mucilaginibacter sp.; assembly: GCA_035656115.1. Classification (GTDB taxonomy): domain Bacteria; phylum Bacteroidota; class Bacteroidia; order Sphingobacteriales; family Sphingobacteriaceae; genus Mucilaginibacter. The sequence continues at coordinate 13,916 of DASRTD010000216.1, read as the reverse complement.
GGACAAAAAGATTGCCTATACTTTTCGTAAATAAATCGTTTTGTTTAAATGAATAAATTTTTTTCCGTGTGCGCTCTAATAAATTAGTCATATCAGTTAGTCCTGGCTGATTTCATAAACTGTTTTAGTAATTTTTTAAAAAAAAGCCATTTAAATTAAATCTGCAAATGAATGAGGCCTTCTTAATAGCAGACATGAAGACATCACGGATATTCTGCCAATACCAGTGGTGTCTAAAAATAAAACTACGAGCGTTTAGTTAATTTGCTTAGAAAATGCTTAATTCCTTTTTTCTGTTTATGATCTTCATGATAGCCATAGCCGTAACCATAACCATAACCATAACCGTAGCCATAGCCATAGCCATAACCGTTGCCATAACCTCGCCTCTTCTGGCGGATGTCATTCACAACAAGATATGTTTTTTTCAATCGTCCGGTCTCCGTCAATTCAGTTGGTATCTCTATTTGCTTTTTAAGGGTAAAGTTCTGCCGTAAAATATACATCGTCATGTCGGCATATTTTTCCAGCAGCAATGCATCCGATATCAGTCCAACTGGCGCACTGTCAATGATGACGTAATCAAAGCGTCTCTTCAACTCAGCTATCAAACCTTCCAGCTTAGGGCCCAAAAGTAATTCGGCAGGGTTCGGCGGAATTGGCCCTGACGAAATGATTAAACAATTATCGCCAAAAGGCAAAGGCTGCATAACTTCCTCTAATGTCATTGTATCCGAAGCAACATAATCGGTAAAGCCAAATTGCTTTATTTTCAAATATTTTGATAATTTGGGTTTACGAAGGTCCAATTCTAAAAACACAACTTTCTTTCCGGAAAGGGCAATTGCACTTCCTAAGTTTAATGATATAAATGATTTACCTTCACCACTCATACTTGAAGTAACCAATATCACGTTACTTTTAGAATTGTCTAACAAATACTGCAAATTTGTTCGCAACGCCCTGAATTGTTCCGATACCGCAGTCCTTGAATTTTCCCGAACAACAATCTGACTATCGAACTCACTACTGTGATTGATCTCTCCAATTATTGGAAGGTCTGTATTATTTTCAATATCAGCTTTAGATGTGATCTTTAACTGCAAGGTATCCCGCAAAGTAATAATACCAAGCGGAAGTAAAAATGCCGCGGCAAAACAACCAACTGCTGTCAGTATTCGGGGTTCAATCGGTGCTTCATATTCACTTTTTGCTGTGTCAAATACCCGGGCCGCTGAAATGGTCGATTTTTCCGTCATTTCGGTTGTTTCCTTTTGCTGCAACAAAAACAAATATAGGGCTGCTTTCAAATCCTGGTTACGGCTATAATCCAGGTATATCCGTGATTTCTTGGGTACACCTGCAATTTCCAAATCAAAGGATTTATTCTTTGCTACCAGGTCATTACGGCTAACCAGCAAGCTTGATTTGTATGTAGCAATCGTTTTTAATAAAGCGTTGCGGAAATTCTCCAGTTGCAGGTCGATATTCTTAACAAATGGGTTGTCTTCGGTGGCGGTCATCATTTGGCGGTCGCGCTCCAAAAGCAATTCATTATATTGGGCAACGGCCGCGGCAAAGCCGGCGTCGGGGATAGCCACAACTTCCGGTAAAACCTTACGGTTCTTTGGATCGTCCAATATTTTCTCCAGGTCCTTAATTACAGAAAGCTGGATATCATCGGCGTCCAATTGCTTTATGTAATCGGCTTCAGCCGTTATTAACGCCTCTGATTGTTTATCAATATCAGCGATATTATTGCTCTTTTTGAACTGTTGCAGCGTATCTTCAACCCCACTCAATTCTTTATTAACCTCTTTCAAGCGGTCATCAATAAAACTAATCGTTAGATTGGCTGTAGCTATCTTATCATCCAAGTCCGCCTTTTTATATGCTGCTATTAATGTGTCTAATATCGCCTCCCCTTTTGACGGGCTTGGATATTTTAACGTCAGGTTTATCGCCGTTGCCTGCTTATCAGGTATTTCTACATCAAAATCCTTGGCTAACGCTTCTACCGTTTTTTCAACAGGCTCAATGTAAACTTTATATCCGTAAGAACTTACCGGTTTCCCGGTCTTTTTTAATACAATATCGTATTGCGGTAACCTGATGGCTTCCCCGAATTTGGCCTTAACATCTATACCATCAAACAAACTTTTAACATGAATGATGTCACCGTTTATTTCAACATTATATTTTTTCCTGACCACGGAGTCGACCTTATAATGCACATCAACGGTGAAAGGAGCGTCTTTAAATAATTCAACGCCTGAAAAAAAATCGCGGCGTGATATTAGGACATTCAGCTGCAATTTCTTTACCGCGGTGGTCATTAAACTGTTAGACTGGAGTATCTGTGCCTCGGTATTGGCATCACTGGGTATGCCCAGGAAACTGGAAAAACCGCCCAGCGTAGTGCCCAGCGCGCCCGTGCCGCCACTCGGGCCCAACAAACTGGAGGCCGCGCCGCCCGGGGAGCTTGAAGATGACTCAATTAAAAGCGCCGCGTTAATATTATATTTGGGATGCCCAAACCGGATATACAAGAATGCGATCCCGCCAAATACGATAAAAAAGATCAAAAATATTTTCCAGTTATTTGAAACTCTTGCTACAAGGTCACCCAGGTTAAAGGTTTCTTCGTCCTGACTATCCTGACCATTTTTTTTAGTAACTTTCTTTTTCGACATAATTATTTTATTCTGGTAGCTGTAATAATAAGAACTGACATGATTGCGCCGACGATGCCAAACCATTTTGCCTGTGCGGCATCTGTCGCGTCTGACTTCGCTTTCCTTGGCTCTACATATATAAAATCATTTTGTTGCAAGTAAAAAACCGGGGAAGACATGATGTTACTATTCTTTAAATTAATCCGATATGCAGTCTTTGAGCCATCTAAATTTTCCCTTACTAAAAGCACATTCTCTCTTTTAGCAAATACCGTTAAATCACCGGCTAAGGCAAGGGCATCTAATATGCTGACTTTTTCGTCAGACATAATATATTGCCCTGGTTTCAAAACTTCGCCGAACACATTGACTTTAAAATTGGAGTATCTTACAATTACGATCGCATTTTTATAGTATTTAGCAGCTGCCTTGTTTACAGTATCCTTTAACTGGAAAATAGTATAACCGGTCGCTTTTAATTTCCCGATTATCGGTAATTCTATATTTCCTTCATTGTCCACCAGGTATCCTGAAACAGGTTGCTGCGACGAATTACCGCCTGACAATGATGATAGGATGCTTGAAAGACCTGACCCACCGGCCCCAATCGATCCGGTAGTTGACGACGAGCTTGCTGCAGAGGTTATGTTGCCAGCATTTATCAAACTTGTCGATGAATTATCGATGGTTTGAATCTGAACATTTAGTATATCGCCGACCCTAATGGTAGGCTCGGTATATTGGGCCGCTCTTATTTGCCTTACAAGGCCGGAGTCAGGTATGTCCTGAAAATATTTAATTTTTTTAGTCGAGTCACAAGAAGCCATTATTAGCAAAAGGTACAATAACGGAGCAAATAAACACAGTCGCCTGATCAAAGATTTCCTCATAAAAGTGTGCATTAGTTTGTGTTTTAAGTTGCAAATAAATTACAGTCGCAATATAATAAAATGTGTTTTAATACAATATAAATTAATTTCTCTTTAAAATAACTGGCCTAAAATGTAATGATTTGCTAAAAAATATCGATAAATATTAAAAATTTTTAAATCTGCTAACACCCTTACTTTTTATCGCCCTGAGGGATTAATATGAAGCCTTGAAGTTCAACCGGATTTTTTTATCCGACCACTTACTTTTTCGATCTTTCTAAATTATCCTCTCTTATTTTTCAAAGTTATCATTTTGCCAATTTAAAATCATTGGGCAAACTAGCTCAAGCACTGTTAAATCCGATGTTTTATCAATCATGAATGTATCGTTCCGGCTGCAACGGTTTCGTTTGTCGACTCGTCAATTAATATCAATGAGCCGGTGATGCGATTCTTGCGGTATTCGTCAAAGATCAGCGGCCTGGTGGTCCGCATTTTTACCCTGGCCATATCGTTCATTTTGATATCATTGTCCTGTTCGAGTCTTTGCATGGTATTAATATCGATTTTGTAGATCACTTCTTTTATTATGGCCATAACCTCCCGCGAAGTGCTTTTTAAATAATATTTGGCGCCAGGGCGGGGCGGTTTTGCAGACATCCAGCACATTAAAACATCAATGTCCTGCCCCACTTCAGGCTGGTTATTATTTTTTACGATCATGTCGCCGCGGCTAACATCAATATCGTCCTCCAGGCAAATAGATACCGACATCGGAGGAAACGCCTCTTCAACAGAGCCATCAAATGTGTTTATTGATTTTATTTTAGAGGTCAATCCTGATGGAAGGATGGTTACATTATCTCCTTTTCGGAAAATGCCACCAGCCACACGTCCGGCATAACCCCGGTAATCGTGGTATTCATCTGCGTGCGGGCGGATCACGGTTTGAACCGGGAAGCGAGCATCGATATGGTTCTCGTCACTGCCGATATGTAAAGTTTCCAGGGTATCCAGCAAGCTTGCTCCCCTGTACCACCTCATATTGTCAGAGCGGTTAACCACATTGTCGCCATTCAATGCGCTGATCGGGATGTACCTGATGTCCTTAATATCAAGCTTGCTGGCAAATTCGTGGTATTGCTCTACAACTTTATTAAAAACGTCCTCAGCGTAATCAACGAGGTCCATTTTATTGATACACACAATTATGTGAGGAATTTTTAATAGCGATGCAATAAATGAATGGCGGCAGGTTTGTTCAATTACCCCATGACGCGCATCGACCAGTACCAAAGCCAGGTTTGCTGTGGAGGCGCCGGTAACCATGTTGCGTGTGTACTGTGTATGTCCGGGCGTATCGGCAATTATAAACTTACGTTTGGGGGTCGCAAAATAACGGTAGGCTACGTCAATCGTAATTCCCTGTTCTCTTTCAGATCGCAATCCATCAGTCAGCAGCGATAAATCAACATGCTGCAGCCCTTTTCGTTCGCTCGATTGCTTTACAGCCTCGATCTGATCTTCAAAAATTGATTTTGAATCGTATAACAAACGGCCAATCAGCGTACTTTTTCCATCATCGACGCTCCCGGCGGTTGTAAAACGAAGTAATTCCATATTAGTTTGAGGCGAAGATATTGATATTATTTTAATTTATGCTTTGCGCCCAACCGCGGGCGGGCATTGTGTTCCTGTTCTGTTTTTAATATTTTCATCAAAAATATCCCTGCCGCTTCCGATCTTCCATCGAAGTATCCGAACGCTTATCGTCGCTCCGGTGACCGCGCTCAGTACTGCGGGTTGCCGACACTTCCATTACTATTTTTTCGATGGAATCGGCGTCAGACTCTATTCCGCCCGTTATCGTTATATCACCCAACGTTCTGAACCGCATATATTTTAATTCGAGCTCTTCGCCTTCCCTTAAAACCAAAAATTCAGAATTGGGGAGCCATGATCCATCACGGAAAACTGCTTCACGATGATGTGCAAAATAAAGTGAGGGAATGGGTATCTTTTCCTGGGCAATGTAGTTCCACACATCCATTTCTGTCCAGTTACTGATGGGGAATACGCGAAAATGCTCGCCCATTCTTTTGCGGCCATTAAAGATATTCCATAACTCCGGGCGTTGGTTTTTGGGATCCCATTGGCCAAACTCGTCTCTATGGCTAAAAAAACGCTCTTTAGCTCTTGCCTTTTCCTCGTCGCGGCGGGCGCCACCCATGGCCGCATCTATTTTGTGCCGTTCGATGGCATCCAGCAATGTTACAATCTGCAATTCGTTCCGGCTGGCGTTGATGCCCAGTTCCTCAACTGCGCGGCCTTTATCTATCGCTTCCTGAACCGAACCTACAATCAATTGTACGCCAAGGTCGGCAACTAATTTATCGCGGAACTCCATAGTTTCGGCGAAATTATGACCGGTATCGATATGGATCAGGGGCATGGGGATCTTTGCCGGCCAGAAAGCCTTACGGGCAAGGTGCGTCACAACGATCGAATCTTTCCCGCCCGAGAACAAGATGGCCGGCCTGTCAAACTGTGCAGCAACCTCCCTGATCACATATATTGCTTCTGACTCAAGTTCCTGGAGGCTGGTGAGATAATACTTATTGTACATATGGTTAATTTGCTGCCCTGAGCAGGGGCAGTACATATTCTAAAATTGAATTTACCGATTGCTCCAATGTTTGATTGACTGTGCTAATATAAATTTCGGGTGAAGTTGGGGTCTCGAACGGAGAACTGATTCCGGTAAAATTGCTTATCTCGCCGTTCCTTGCTTTTTGATACAAGCCCTTTACGTCACGCTGTTCGCAGATTGCCAGTGGGGTATCAACAAAAATTTCTATAAATGATTCACCGAGCAACCCGCGCAGCCATTGGCGGTCGCGCCGGTAAGGAGAAATAAATGTGGCGATTGCCACCAGCCCTGCATCGCAGATCAACTTCGCTACTTCACCTATTCTTCTCAAATTCTCAACGCGGTCTTCTTCCGTAAACGAAAGATCTTTACACAAACCCTTTCGTATATTATCGCCGTCTAATATAAATGTTCTTATCCCTTTTTCAAACAAATCCTGCTCAACAATATTCGCTATTGTGCTTTTTCCCGATCCCGAAAGTCCTGTGAACCACAAGCATGCCGCTTTGTGGCCATTGGCCTTTTCCCGATCGGCCCGTTTTAATTTGTATAAATGCTCTACAATATGGAGTTTCTCTTTCATTAAAACAGTTTTACATTATAACGGAATGGCTCGAAAACCTCCTATTGCTATAAGCAACATGCCAGGAACTTTGATTTCTAAATTTTATTGTCATTAATACTGTCCTGAAACCACAAACCAGGGATTCAGCATATTTTCTTTGTTATACTTCAGTTCGCTCCCGGTAATATAATCATAAACACGGCAGTCCGAATAATGCGCAATTGCATGGGCGGCCGCCGTGTCCCATTCCATCGTCGGGGCCAACCGTGGATAAATGTGTGCCTTTCGCTCAGCCACAAGGCATAATTTAATCGAACTGCCTGAACTAATACGGTTCACGTTTCCGAGCTCTTTCTGCTTTCTGTCAACAAACTCTTCAGTCTCTTTATTTGAGTGCGACCTGCTGGCAACTATCGTAAATATTGTCGGATATTTAGTCTCGGTAAGCGACTCTGCACGCTCAAAAAGTCCATCAACATCTGAGGCCTGGAACTCTTCTTCTATTTTAACTTTTAAACTGCCTGTTTGCCCCGATGCAAAATACAGTACTCGGGTAACCGGAACGTATACCACCCCAATTACTGGCGTATCAAGCGATATCAGCGCAATGTTAACTGTAAATTCGCCATTCTTTTTTACAAACTCCTTTGTCCCGTCGAGCGGATCTACCAGCCAGAACAATTCCCATTTCGACCTATCCTCGTATGGAACGGTATTTCCCTCCTCACTTAAAACCGGTAATCCCGATGCCTTTAAGCCTTCCTCTATAACCCGATGCGAATTCCTGTCCGCCTTTGTTAAGGGCGACTGGTCAGATTTTAACTTTATTTCCTGATCGCTCTCATTGTATACTTTTATTATTTCGTCACCGGCTTTAATGGCGGCAAGGATAGCCATTCGTAAATTTAACTCCATAGGTAGATGGTGGTTAAGCTTTTTGATAACTTTTACAAAAACAAAGCTAAAATATAAAAAAAATGTAAAATTTATAAGTGTTTTTGATTTTACTTAAAAATTTAACATCACAAAGAATGATTTATTAACATAAATCTTTTGAAAAAAGCCATGGTCTAGCTATGCCTGCCCCATTGTTCCGCCAAAATTCATTGGGAAGCCCGTGGGTTCAGGCTGAATTTTTATTCTGCCGTTTATTGCTTCAAACTTTTCCATATTGTCATGCAAAGCTGTTAACAAACGCTTGGCATGTTCGGGTGTCAAAATTATTCTCGATTTTACTTTTGCTTTTGGCACTCCCGGCATAACCCTTATGAAATCAAGCACAAACTCTGAATTAGAATGGGTTATAATTGCAAGATTTGAATACACCCCCTCCGCAATTTCTTCGGAAAGCTCGATATTCAGTTGATTTTCATTTTGCTCTTCCATTGTGCTAAATTAAGAAAGCCATCCGACTTGAACGAAAGCTTTAAAAAATATTTCCATATAACTAAATAATAAATAGGAAAATTTAAATATCTTCTTATTAGTTAAATCAAAGTCTGCTGTCTACTATAGTCCGGTCCAACACAGCTTTGGTGTCGAAGATTACCGTTTTGGCCGTGCTTAGTTTTGAAAAGTTGATTTGCAAAAACTCAGCGTGCGATACCGCCAATATGATTGCATCATAGGTAACGGCGAAGCCTGATGGCCTGATATCTACGAGGTCAATACCGTGTTGCTTTTTTACTTCTTCCGTTTTAGCCCGCGGGTCGTAAATGTCTACCTCCAGGCCAAATTGCGACAGCTCTTTATAAATATCGATAACCTGTGAATTGCGTATATCCGGACAGTTTTCTTTAAACGTGATGCCTAGTATCAATGCGCGGGAGCCGGCAATGTTGTGCCCTTTTTTGATCATGAGCTTTATTACCTTGTTGGCAACAAAAACGCCCATGTTGTCATTAACCCGACGGCCTGATAATATCACTTCGGGATGGTAGCCCAGCGACTCCGCTTTGTGAGCGAGGTAGTACGGATCGACCCCTATACAATGGCCGCCAACCAGCCCGGGTTTATATTTTAAAAAATTCCATTTCGTCGCCGCAGCTGCTAAAACGTCATTGGTATCAATCCCGATCAGGTCGAAAATTAGCGCAAGTTCGTTTACAAAGGAGATATTCACGTCGCGCTGTGCATTCTCTATAGCCTTGGACGCTTCGGCCACTTTTATGCTCGGCGCTTTATAAGTTCCCGCTTGAATTATCGATGCATAAAGCTGATCGATAAAATCAGCCGCGGCTAATGTTGAGCCTGACGTTACTTTTATGATTTTGGTGAGCGTGTTTACCTTGTCGCCAGGGTTTATCCTCTCGGGTGAATAGCCGCAAAAAAATCCCTCGTTAAACTTCATGCCCGAATGCGCCTCCAATACCGGCACACAATCTTCCTCGGTGCAGCCGGGGTAAACCGTTGATTCATAAATGACGATATCGTTTTTCTTAAGTATCGACCCGATAAGCTCAGATGCATATAGCAGCGGCTTAAGGTCGGGCGACTTAAAATGATCAACCGGTGTGGGCACGGTAATAATGAAAATATTGCTTGCGTTTAAGTCAGGCAGATTTGAAGATAAGCACAGTCCCGTTTCTCCATCTTCGTTCAATACTTTATTTAACTCATCAATATTCGCTTCACCTGTGCGGTCATAGCCGTTCCGCAAGTCGTTTATTCGATCTTCATCAATATCAAAGCCTAAAACCTTATATTTTTTGGCAAATTCGATCGACAAAGGCAGTCCGACGTACCCTAAACCAATCACAGCAATTCTGGCGGCCTTTAAATCAAATTTTTCCATTCGGCGGGGTGTTTTTGGGCTGCAATCTACCCCTTTTAATTTTATTTTACAATCGGGGGCGGTAAAGCAAAAAAGCCTTCCCGCGAAACGGGAAGGCTTTGCAATTAGTATAATCTACTTTGATTAAGCTTCTAATTCTTCAGCTTTCGAAGCCATCAGGCGGTCGAATTCTTCCTGCGAGCCTACGCGGATATTTTCATACTCGCGCAAACCGGTGCCGGACGGAATTAAATGACCAACGATAACGTTTTCTTTCAGGCCAAGCATAAAGTCTTTTTTTCCTGCTATGGCCGCTTCGTTAAGCACCTTGGTGGTTTCCTGGAACGATGCTGCAGAAATGAACGACTTGGTACCCAGCGACGCCCTGGTGATACCTTGCAGTATCGGGCTGGATGTTGCCGGGATGGCGTCACGCACTTCGGCCAATTTTTGATCCTTACGTTTCAAAATTGAGTTTTCGTCGCGTAGCCTTCTTACCGACACGATCTGTCCTGGTTTTAAATTGGCTGAATCACCCGGATCAACAATGACTTTCTTATCGAATATTTCGTCGTTTTCAATCATAAAGTCCCAGCTGTCAACAGCTTCTCTCTCAAGGAAGCGGGTGTCGCCTGCATCTTCGATAGCAACTTTCTGCATCATCTGGTGGACGATTACTTCAAAGTGCTTATCGTTGATCTTCACACCCTGCAGGCGGTAAACCTCCTGTATACCGTTTACCAGGTATTCTTGTACAGCTGCAGGGCCTTTGATAGCCAATATATCCGATGGCGAAATTGAACCGTCAGAAAGCGGCATACCGGCTTTCACGAAATCATTATCCTGTACCAGGATGTGTTTCGACAACGGAACCAGGTATTTTTTGATCTGACCGTCTTTCGACTCGATGGTGATCTCACGATTACCGCGTTTTACACCACCAAGCGTTACCACACCGTCAATTTCAGTTACTACTGCGGGATTAGACGGGTTACGCGCTTCGAATAACTCAGTTACACGTGGTAAACCACCGGTGATGTCACGGGTTTTCCCAGTTGAGCGAGGTATCTTGGCAATAACCTGGCCGGTTTGCAGTTTTTCGCCTTCATCAACGGCGATATGCGCTCCCACCGGAATATTGTAACCTTTGATAATGGCACCCTTTCCATCTGCAACCTGGATAACCGGGTTTTTGGATTTGTCGCGGGTATCTATAATAACCTTTTCGCGGTGGCCTGTTTGTTCGTCCGATTCTTCGCGGAAAGTAATACCTTCCAAAACAGCCTCAAATTTGGCAACACCGGCGAACTCGGATATAATTACCGCGTTATACGGATCCCACGAACAAATACGATCGCCACGATTGATCTTGCTGCCATCTTTAACATATAGATATGAACCGTAGGGGATGTTATTGGTAACGATCACCTTGTTGGTGCCGGGCTCAAGTATACGGAACTCGCCGGAACGGCCTAATACCACGTCGACCGGACCGTCTTCAGTTTTATATTCAACGGTACGAACGTTTTCAAATTCGATAACACCTTCGAACCTTGCATTGATCTGCGATTCAGCTGCAATGTTGGAAGCGGTACCGCCCACGTGGAATGTACGCAATGTTAACTGTGTACCCGGCTCACCGATTGACTGTGCCGCAATTACGCCGACGGCCTCGCCCTTTTGCACGCGTTTACCGCTTGCCAGGTTACGGCCGTAACACAAAGCGCACACACCGCGTTTGCTTTCGCAGGTTAATACTGAACGAATTTCGATTCCTTCCAGCGGTGAGTTTTCTATCTTCTTCGCGATATCTTCTTCAATGTCCTGGCCGGCCGCAACCAACAACTCATTAGTGATCGGGTCATGCACGTCATACAACGATGTACGACCTAAAATGCGCTCGTGCAATGGTTCAACAATGTCCTCGTTATCCTTAAGGGCAGTTGTGTAAATACCTCTCAACGTTCCGCAATCTGTTTCGCCAACGATCATATCCTGCGCTACGTCATGTAAACGACGGGTAAGGTAGCCGGCGTCGGCAGTTTTTAACGCTGTATCCGCCAAACCTTTACGCGCACCGTGGGTTGAAATGAAGTATTCCAAAACCGACAAACCTTCCTTAAAGTTCGAAAGGATGGGGTTTTCGATGATTTCACCGCCTGAACCTGATTTCTGAGGTTTAGCCATCAAACCACGCATACCTGCCAGCTGACGGATCTGTTCCTTAGAACCACGCGCACCTGAATCAAGCATCATGTAAACCGAATTGAAGCCCTGGTTGTCGGAGGAAAGGATCTCCATTACATTGGCTGTCAAACGGTTGTTAATACGTGTCCAGATGTCGATGATCTGGTTGTAACGTTCGTTGTTGGTAATGAAGCCCATGTTATAGTTGCCCATTACTTCTTCAACCTCTTTCGATGCCTGGTCAATCAGTTTTACTTTTTGCTCAGGAATGTTCAAATCTTTCAGGTTGAACGACAAACCACCGCGGAATGCCATTTGGAAGCCTAATTCCTTAATATCGTCAAGGAACTGTGCCGCACGGGCCATCCCAGTTATCTTTACAACCTGACCGATAATATCACGCAATGATTTCTTAGTCAGTAATTCATTGATGTAACCTACTTCGCGGGGCACATGCTGGTTAAACAGTACGCGCCCTACGGTAGTTTCCGTAACCTTGTTTATAATATGGCCATCTCTTTCCTTCACATTAACCTTAACCTTGATAAAGGCGTGCAGGTCGAGTTTTTTCTCGTTATAAGCGATGATCACTTCTTCCGGAGAGTAGAAAGTCAAGCCCTCGCCTTTTACTATATGGCCCGGTTCTGTTTTGCGGCCTTTGGTAATGTAGTACAAGCCAAGCACCATGTCCTGCGAAGGTACGGTGATAGGCGTGCCGTTGGCCGGGTTGAGGATGTTGTGCGAAGCAAGCATCAATACCTGTGCTTCCAAAATGGCAGCATTGCCCAGCGGCACGTGAACGGCCATCTGGTCACCGTCAAAATCAGCGTTGAACGCGGTACAGGTCAATGGGTGCAATTGGATCGCCTTGCCTTCAACCAGTTTCGGCTGGAAGGCCTGTATACCTAACCTGTGCAACGTTGGCGCACGGTTTAGCAATACCGGGTGACCTTTAAGTACATTTTCCAGGATATCCCAAACCAATGGGTCCTTACGGTCAACTATTTTTTTGGCTGATTTTACGGTTTTAACCACACCACGCTCGATCATCTTACGGATGATAAACGGTTTGAACAGCTCAGCGGCCATATCCTTCGGCAAACCGCACTCGTGCAGCTTAAGGTTAGGGCCTACCACAATTACCGAACGTGCAGAGTAGTCGACACGTTTACCCAATAAGTTTTGGCGGAAACGGCCTTGTTTACCTTTCAGGATATCTGAAAGCGATTTCAACGCGCGGTTACCTTCGGTTTTTACCGCGTTAACCTTACGTGAGTTATCGAACAGAGAGTCGACAGCCTCCTGCAGCATACGTTTTTCATTACGTAAGATCACTTCAGGCGCTTTGATCTCGATCAGTCTTTTCAGACGGTTATTACGGATGATAACACGACGATAAAGGTCGTTCAAATCGGACGTAGCAAAACGGCCGCCTTCCAACGGAACCAACGGGCGCAATTCAGGTGGGATAACCGGAACGATCTTCACGATCATCCACTCAGGGTTGTTTTCGATCCTTGTTTTTGCGTCACGGAAAGCTTCAACAACCTGAAGGCGTTTTAACGCTTCATTTTTACGCTGCTGCGAAGTCTCGTTAGCGGCCTGGTGGCGCAAATCGTAGGAAAGCTGGTCAAGGTCGAGGCGTTTTAACAACTCTTCCAGGGCCTCAGCACCCATTTTGGCCACAAATTTTTGTGGATCCTTATCATCCAGGTATTGGTTTTCCTTTGGAAGTGTGTCCAATACGTCAAGGTATTCTTCCTCGGTCAGGAAGTCCATGGCATTGATGCCATCGGCTTCCTTAACACCGGCCTGTATTACTACATAACGCTCGTAGTAAATAATAAGGTCGAGCCTTTTGGTTGGTAAACCAAGCAGGTAACCGATCTTATTAGGCAATGAGCGGAAATACCAGATATGCGCAACAGGAACCACCAGGTTGATATGGCCCATGCGCTCGCGGCGAACTTTCTTTTCGGTTACTTCAACACCACAACGGTCGCACACGATACCCTTATAACGGATACGCTTGTACTTACCGCAATGGCATTCGTAATCTTTAACCGGACCGAAAATACGCTCGCAGAATAAACCGTCACGCTCAGGCTTATAGGTCCTGTAGTTGATGGTTTCAGGTTTTAAAACTTCACCGCTCGAACGCTCCAGGATGGATTCCGGGGAAGCCAAACTGATG
>DASRTD010000215.1:0-11737 GCA_035656115.1 Mucilaginibacter sp. | reverse complement strand
CAGTTTTGCCAACCGCAATAGCCAGTTCTTTCTGGATAAAACACTGGTGTTTGATGGCCGTGTGCGCGAACTTGATCGCCTCAACCAGTTCATCTTCCTGTATTTCTTTCGATTCACCCTCAACCATGTTAACATCGTGCTCCGAACCGGCAACGATAAACTCAAGCGTAGCATTTTCCAACTGGCTTAAAGTTGGGTTGATGATCAACTGACCGTCAACTTTGGCCACGCGTACTTCTGAGATCGGCCCATTGAAAGGAATGTCCGAAACCGCTAACGCTGCGGATGCCGCCAAACCTGCAAGGCAATCGGGCATAATGTTTTTGTCAGCAGAAATTAAGGAGATCATTACCTGCGTATCCGCATGGTAATCATCCGGGAACATCGGGCGCAGGGCGCGGTCGACCAAACGTGAAATTAAAACCTCATAATCTGATAAACGTGCCTCACGGCGTAAAAAACCGCCGGGGATGCGGCCTGTAGCGGCATATTTCTCCTGGTAGTCGACAGACAGGGGTAAAAAGTCAACCCCTTCTTTTGCTTCAGGCGATGATACTACAGTAGCCAATAACATGGTGTCGCCCATTTTTATTACCACCGAGCCATCGGCTTGTTTAGCCAGTTTCCCGGTTTCGATCTCAATGGTGCGGCCGTCACCTAAATCGATAACCTTTGTAATTACATTTAAACTCATCTTTTTTTGCGTTGTGATGCGCTTTTCATCTTTCGGAGCGCACCGGTTTTTATGTTTGTAAATATTGTGTCAAATGTAAAAAGCCATCCCCTAAGTTTGAGATGGCTTTTTATAAAAAACCCGGAAAGATTACTTAATGATATCCCTTAGCTGCAGGGCTTTGATGATAGCACGATATCTTTCAATATCTTTGTTGTACAGGTAAGCGAGCAATGCGCGGCGTTTACCTACCAATTTTTGCAGCGATAGCTGGGTTGAAAAATCTTTCTTGTTATTTTTTAAGTGCCCGGTTAAATGAGCAATGCGGTAAGTGAATAAGGCTACCTGGCCTTCGGCCGAACCTGTGTCGGTTGCGCCCTTACCATGTTTTGCAAAAATCTCTGTTTTTGCTTCTGAACTTAAATACATTACTTGAATAATATTAAAGCGTTTATAAATTTTGTTATTTGTGGGTGCAAAGGTAAGTTTTATTTATATGGTTTGCAAGTGTTTTGTTGGTTCATGATTGATAGTTGATGGTTAATGGTTCATGGTAGAAACTGCAAAAACCAAGTCGCGTAGATTGCAATATTTTGTGGCCTGGGTTAAGTAAACAAACTTAGTCTCTAAGGCTTCGTAAGTTTTAGTCCAAATTGCAAATCCAAAAGGCCAATGCAAATAGTTCATCGTGCTATTTGCTTGGGGCTAACTCTGTAAAAAAGCAGAGTGAATGGCAGCCTGTAATAACATCTTTAAAATATCCGAAGGCTATCAAAAATATTGTTGATACTAAACCTAAAATAATTGATATTTAAACAATGTTTCCTAAGAAAAGCGATAAGCCGATTTACGCAAATCTCCTTGCTTCAGTTGATAGCCCGTTTTTCTTTGAAGAACTTAAGCATATAAGTGAGCAATATTGGGAGACGGTTACACTTGATAAGCATTATGGCTATCAAATACAGCCAGGTTCAAAATGGAAAAGCGGTCTGTGCGATGCCGATTTGAAGAACTTCGAGCATGCAATGGGGTTTACATTTCCAGAACCGTTAGCGAACTTTTACAGAGCGATGAATGGTCTCGACAGACCTAGTATTGACATCTCCGGCAACAACTCTGAGTTTCGTCCTGAATTTTATTCTTTTCCAAATGATTTGAATTTCATTAAAGACCAAATCAATTGGATTTATGAAGCAAATTCAATTGCTCGCGAGGACATGTTGAACTCCGGAATCAGCAGAATATTCCCAATTTTTGCGCACAGATTTATGCTCATAGATATACCCGAGAGCCCTATACTGTCAATGTGGGGCGACGATATTATTTATTGGGCTGATGATATAAGAAAATTACTTATTAGAGACGTTTTTTGGAATGTTCTAAATCTGAGTGATGATAAAAAACTAAGGCAACTCCATTATGATGTTGAGTTTTGGCTTGATTAATTGCCCGCTTATTAAAACTACAAAGTTTCGCAACTCGCAATCCTCGCAATCCTCTTCCAAAGCCGGAGCAAAAAGATTTGGCAGTTGCCTGCGGCGGGCCACGCTATCCGCTTATACGCCTGCAGGCCTTGCGCGCACTGGCCGGTATCCGCTGCTATCGCTAACGGGGCAATATTCCTAACCTTTACAACTTAATCAACTCCCCCCCTATCTTTGCCCCATGGAAACACCCTCTTACTCCACCTTCGAAACTGAATTCCGGGTACGGCCCGATGATATCGATATGTTTCAGCATGTGCATAACAGCAAATATTTCGACTATGTGCTTGCCGCGCGGTACGACCAAATGGAACGCTGTTATGGCATGGCCATGGAGAAATTTATGGAGCGGGGTTTTGGCTGGGTAGTGCGCACCGCGCATGTTGACTATAAGCGCGCACTTGCCATGGGCGATTATTTCATCGTAAAAACCGGCATCGAAAGTATCGACGATAAAGGCTGCCGCGTAAAGTTTTCTATCACCAACAAAGCCACCAAAAAACTAAGCTGTGACGGCTGGTTTGATTACACGATGATAGATATGGCGACGGGACGGGGTGCTAAAATACCGGAAGATGTGATAGCGCATTATATGATTTGACTACCCGAATGACTAATGACCAATGACTAATTTGTCACAATCCCGTTACCACCACCCTCTTGCAATACACTTTTAATTTACAGTAATTTGAAGCTGTAACTGATCATCATTTTATCCAATCCTCATGAATAAATTCTTATTCACTGCTGCGGCTATTTTATCTGCTGCTGCCGTATCTGGCCAGCAGGGGCCTGTTTTAACCGACAAGGATTACGCCCATGCCGAAAGTTTTTTAAATTATAACACAGGCCCCTTGATAGATCATGCCACTGTGAACCCCAACTGGCTTCCCGGTGATAAATTCTGGTTCCGTGATCTTAATTCACGCGGCAGCGAGTTTATTTTGATCGACCCGGCAAAAAAATCCATTTCCGGCGTTTTTGACCAGGCGAAGCTGGCGGCAGCGCTCTCTGCGGCAACCGGCAACCATTATGAAGGGTTGATGCTGCCTTTTGAGTCGTTTGCCTATTCGGCCGATGGCGGGTCGGTCATTTTCCGCGCTGCCGGCAAGCAGTGGAAATGTGATCTGCAAAGCTACCAGTGCGTACCTGATACCGAAAAAATAGCCGGCGGGATGGCAGGCACCGGCTCAGGCAGAAGGTTCAGAGGCGGGCCGCAAAACGAAGTTTTATCGCCCGACGGCAAAAAGGCCGCCTTTATCCGCGACTGGAATTTGTGGGTGCGCGATAATGCAACCAAAAAAGAAACACAGCTAACGGTTGACGGCATCGAGAACTACGGCTATGCTACCGATAATGCCGGCTGGAAACAGGGTGACGGACCGATATTGCGCTGGTCGCCCGACTCAAAAAAGATAGCCACCTTTAAGCAGGACCAGCGCAAGGTGAGCGATATGTACCTGGTGACCACCAATGTGGGTAAACCCGCGTTGAGGACATGGAAATACCCTTTCCCGGGTGATAAAGATATCCCGATGATACACAGGGTGATCATTAATGTGGATGAGCCAAAGCTGATCGCCATCGATGTTCCGGCTGATCCGCATCGCGCCAGCTTAAGCGACGATGTTGCCAGCAGCGGTACTTTTGATGATGTGGACTGGAGTGAAGACGGGGCACAACTGGCATTTGTTTCAACCTCACGCGATCATAAAGACGAAAAGTTCCGTATTGCCGATGCCAATACCGGCGCTGTACGAGAAGTTTTTGAAGAAACGGTACCAACGCAATATGAATCGGGCTGGGGAAGCATCAACTGGAAATTTTTGTCCAAAACCAACGAGATCATCTGGTTTTCGGAGCGCGATAACTGGGGGCACCTTTATTTATATGATGCCGCAACCGGCAAGTTAAAAAACCAGATCACCAAAGGCGATTGGGTGGTAACGCAGATGCTCTATGTTGACGAAGCAAAACGCGAGATTTATTTTATGGCCGATGACCGCGAAGCCGAGAACCCTTATTTCAGCCAGTTTTGCAAGATCGGGTTTGACGGCAAACATCTGACCGTGCTTACCCCTGAAAGCGGCAACCATGACGTGACCCTTTCGCCCTCAAAAAAATATTTTATCGATACTTATTCAAAACCGGATGTGCCACCCGTTACCGTTTTCCGCGATATGATCGGAAAGATTATAACAACCGTCGAAAAAGCAGATATTTCCAGGCTGCTGGCAGCCGGCTGGAAACCCGTAACGCCGTTTTCGGTAAAGGCGCATGACGGCACGACGGATATTTACGGACTGATGTTTACGCCGACCAACCTCGACCCGAATAAAAAATATCCCATCGTGGATTACATTTACCCCGGGCCGCAGGGCGGCAGCGTTGGGGGCTGGTCGTTCGCGGCATCGAGGGGCGATAACCAGGCGCTGGCCGAACTGGGTTTTGTGGTGATCGTTTTAGAGGGTACCAGTAACCCGCTTCGGTCAAAAAGCTTTCACGACATGAGCTACGGCAATATGGCCGAAAACACTTTGCCCGACCAAATTACCGGCATAAAACAGCTGGCGGATAAATATGGCTATCTCGATACCACCCGCGTGGGCATCTGGGGCCATTCCGGCGGCGGATTTGCCACCGGGACGGCTATGTTTCGTTATCCCGACTTTTTCAAGGTAGGGATTGCCGAATCGGGCAACCACGATAACCGCAATTACGAGGACGACTGGGGCGAGCGCTATGACGGCCTGGTGGCAAATTCAAACTACGAGGCGCAGGCGAACGAGCTTTACGCTAAAAACCTGAAAGGTAAGCTGCTGCTGGCCCACGGGCTGATGGACAACAACGTTCCGCCCGAAAATACTTTGCTGGTAGTTGAGGCCCTGGAACGTGCCAACAAGGATTATGACCTGATCATATTTCCAAATAGCCAGCATGGCTACGGGCCGTTCAGCGCCTATATGATGCGGCGCCGCTGGGATTATTTTGTGAAAAACCTGTTGGGCGGGACACCGCCAAAGGAGTATGAATTAAAGGCTAAGCCGGATCCGAGGAACCCGGCGAGGTAAAAAAGAACTCCGCATTGAAGGAGCATAAACGACAGCCGCAGTTTGGCCAACGTTGTTTATGCCCCTTCTATCAACTCCCCATAAAATTCAGACAAATCCATCCCTGCCGCCCTTACCTGCTGCGGAATGAGGCTTGCCGCCGACTGGCCCGGCGTGGTATTCACTTCGATAAAATAAAAATCGCCGGTGCTGTCCAGTAAAATGAAATCGATACGTACCATACCTTTGCAGTTGAGGCGCAAATATATCTCGGTCAGAATTTCGGCTATTTCCTCATTCTTTTTGGCCGGGATATCAGCCGGCGTAATTTCTTCGGATGCCCCCGCCATGTATTTGGCTTCGTAATCAAAAAACTCCTTTTTACTGATGATCTCGGTAGCAGGCAGCACTACAATTTTGCCGCCCAGGCGGGCCACTCCCCTACTAAACTCGCGCCCCTGTATAAATTCCTCCACCAAAACCTGGTCGTCCTCCTGAAAGGCACGCTTCAAGGCATCGGGCAGGCCGGCAATATTGTGCACCTTGCTCATCCCCACGCTGCTGCCGCCATTGTTGGCTTTTACAAACAACGGAAACTTCAGCGAAGCGGCAAGGGCCGCAATATCGTGCTCATCCCTATCAAACAGGCGCATCGAGCGGGCGGTATGCAGCCCGTGTATACCTTCTACCAAAGCTTTGGTATAAGCCTTGTTCATGGTAATAGCCGAGGTAGTGGCGTCACAGGTATTATACGGAATGCGCAGCATGTCCAGGTAACCCTGTAGCTTGCCATCCTCGCCGGGCGTGCCGTGTATGGTGATAAAAGCAAAGTCGAACTTTATCTTTTGACCGTGTTGGATGATGCTGAAATCATTTTTATCAACGTCAACAGGCCCATCCGCCGACTCGTAAAACCAACGGTCGCGGTTAATAAGGATGGTATAAACCTTATACTTCTCCGGGTTTAAATTAGCCGCGATATTTTCGGCGCTGTTGACAGATACTTCATACTCGCCGGTAAAACCGCCGGCGCAAAGGGCGATGTTTTTGATGCTCATGACGCATCAAAGATAGTTTTTGATTCCAGATGTGCCAATCAGGGCCCCCGATTTTTAACATTCTTTCAACCAGTGAGCCCGTGCACATCTATAGCTCTTTGGTACAGAACAATAGATCGCCTGAATACAAATCCTTGTACTGCAGCCAAACCACATAAGTTTTGCCACCGGTAACCATTTGCCGGGGGTTAACCGCATTGGGGATATCGGCGCCGTCGTAAAACTTCAAATGGCCGGGCTGCCCGGAACCTGTATTTTTAAAATAAGCCCAATGTGAGCCGTCTGCTCCGCACCATAAGTCGCCCGGCTGCGAGCCTTCTGTACTGATCTGTTTGCCATTTACAAAATTGCCGTTTTGGGCGTCCGACGATAAGATATTTTTTCCGGTCGGATCAAGCCACGCGTTCAGGGTCATACCCCCGTTTTTAATAACCGAGCCATCTGCAAAATACACATCGCTGTGCGACAAGGCATTCCCGGCCGACTGCATCATGGCCGAACCGCTTTGGTTTTCGTCCGTGTTCACTTGATTGACAAAGCCGTAAGCGCCCGCGGCAGAGAAATCTGCATTCACCATTATATTGGATGCCATTGCCGGCAGTTTGATCTTCTTGCCCGCCGAAAAAAGATAATAAGTCATCCCATCGTTCTCATTCTCGCCGCCGATAGCATAAAACTTACTTTTGTCGCTGCTGATGGTGGGTTTAAATGTCATCATGTATTCCGAATAAGTTTTACCGTTGAAGGTAAATTGCGGCGGATAACTTTGCGACATAAACTCTGCCATATTTCCGGCATAAAGCTGCGGGTAGTCCTGGCGATTCTTGTCGGCGTTATAACTGTCATCTCCCTGTATATCTCCCACCGTTTTTTGCCCCATCAGTTGGCCGTTTTCGTAAATATAAGCCTGGTCGTTTGTCTGGTAAACCTGGGCCTCGCCCAAATCCCGGTCGCTGCCAAAAAACACCACATCGGCAACGGGCCCGCCGGCGCCGACCTTATAAATAGAGTGCGCCGCATTAAAGGCATGCGTTTTGCCGGCAATGCCATTTTGAGCGGCAGCCACCGTTGTGCTGATATTGTATTTGGCAAAATCGGTAAACGGCTGTGTGCTCCCATTGGTGCCCGTCCCTGGCTTGTTTTGGGGGTTATTGCCATTCAGCTTATTGTTTACTTTGTCTTTGATCTTTTGAAATAGCTGGGCACGGATTTGGGTAATGCCGAATGACAGCAGCAATACCAGCGCTATTAATGACTTTTTCATATCATTTCGGTTTTATGGTTTACTACAAGGTTATTTTAGCCAAACGGCAACCAATTGTTTTTTCCAATCTTCACCAAAACCGGACGTTCCGCTTGCGGGAAAAACCAAAACCCGGGCAGCACCAGGTTTTTAAGGTGCGTCGCCGTGATGTTCAGTTTGGCGAAGAGCGCATCAAACCACATGCACATACCGGTGGTTTTTTTTATATAAATATAAAAAAGCAGGCCGAAGGGATGCAATAAGTAAAATGTGTTATTTTGGGGGTAAGCGTTTTATGCAAGGCAAAATAAGAGATCGCCAGAATAGGCCTCAAATGAGCTTTATAAGGTGAGAAAAGCGTGCAAAAATCTAAGATCAAATGTTCATCACGTGAACAAAAATGAACGCTTTTTGGCCCGGGGGAAATTTTTTTCGACACGGTTCGTACCCGTTTTGATGTTGTTTTATGACCGGTTTGTGTGCCGTTCAACGGCGTATAGCAGTTCAACAAATACCGGGTATTCGCAAGTCAATGGCGGGCCTTTTGCGTAAAAAGTGTAAACGCACCGCCCGGTCATTCAGCAAAAGTGTCAACTTTCTCCAGGGATAGACAGGTATAAACAAGTGTTTTTAGTGTTCACCAGCGTTCATAAATGAACGCTTTAGGGCCGTTTTTAGTTAAAGTGATTGTTTGCAAAAATTGCATAAATGGTTTATTATAAACCATTTAAATACGTTTACTTAAAGTACTCAAAGTGTTCATGGTGTTCACGGATGAACACCCCGTAAAACAGCCGGCAATAGTGGTTGCGCGGGTGGCTCATTGTGAAGGGATCCTGCATCCGGCTAACAAATTCCATCCTTCCAACATAAAAAATTCCTATGTTTGGGCGTTAAATAGCCGTATAAAGAGGCGCCGCCGGTAAATGAGTAAATTCGGAAGTTATTTAAAAACCAAGTCGTTCAGGATCAACCTGCTGCTGATCGTTGTGACCATCATTTTAATGGTAACGATCGTTTTTTTTAGCCTGGATCTTTATACACGGCATGGCGAGGGTATCCCGGTACCGCAGCTAAAGGGTTTGCAGATAGAAAAAGCCATGGAGGTATTAAAGGACCAGGGCTTTCAATATAAAATAGATTCGGTTTATGTGGCCGATCAAAACCCTGGCGCAGTGGTGGAACAGGACCCCGACCCGGGCACCAATGTAAAAGAAAACAGGACGATCTATTTAACCGTAGTGACCCGCCTGGCCCCTCCTGTGTCGCTGCCCGACCTAACGCCTTACACCTACCGCGAAGCGGTGGCTACGCTGGCCAATTATGGCTTAAAGGTAGGCGATACGATATACAAACCGGATATTGCCCGCGACCGTGTGCTGGAAGTGCGCTTTTCGGGGCAGCCGATTTCGCCGGGGACAAAGATACCCAAGGGGTCAAGGCTCGACCTGTACCTTGGCAACGGAGAAGGCGCCAGCCTGGTAGATATTCCCGATCTAATTAACCAGGACCTGGATGCCGCTAAATTTGTAATAAAAAACGGCGGCCTTACCCTTGGCACCATTACCTACCAGGGGGCAATCACTGATTCCGCCAACGTTGTAGTAGTGGCGCAAATGCCGATGAAAACCGACTCGGTGAGTAAAACGGCCAACGGAACACCTATAAACCTTACGGTAATACAAGGGAAGAAAGCCAATGCACAGTGAAATTAATGCCCTGGAGTTGCTGGACAGAATGGAAAAGGGTGAACAGCTAAACGTGCTGGATGTGCGGGAAGAAATGGAATACCATACATTTAATATAGGCGGCAGAAACGTTCCGCTGCAAAGCATTGGCGGGCAAATTGAAAATCTGATCGCTAACAAAAACGACGAAATAATTGTTGTATGTAGCGCGGGCCTTCGTAGTGTCACAGCGGCCACGCTGCTTGCCGAAAGGGGTTACAAAGATGTCAAAAACCTGACCGGAGGCCTGCTGGCCCTGCAGAAAATAAAACGCTAAAAAGTACTTTAAAAATGACAGCTAAGAAAGCGCCGAAAAGCAGCATGCTTAAAAAGTTCATCGTCACCCTCGTGCTGATACTCGTAATTGCGCTTGGGTTAACCGGCTATAATTATTATATCAAATATTTTAGCCCCAACGTTACCGGCAACCCGGAATACCTTTACATCCACACAGGGGCAAGCTTTAACGATGTATATAAAAGCATAAAGGAACAAAATATAGTGAAAGATACCGGCTCCTTTTTCTGGGCCGCGCAAAACATGAACTATATCAACCGGGTTAAGCCGGGACGTTATCACCTGCACGATGGTATGAGCAACCGCAGGCTTATCAATATGCTGGCGTCCGGCACGCAGGAAGCGGTGACGTTATCATTCCATAATTTGCGGTTAAAAGAGCAATTCGCGGGGTTTGTAGGGAAAAAGATCGAGCCGGATTCAGTTGCCATTCTCAATTTATTGGACTCCACGGCATTTGTTAAACAATATGGCTTTACCACTGAAAATGTGTACACGATGTTTATCCCAAACACATACCAGTTTTATTGGAATACATCGCCAGAGAAGTTTTTTAAGAAAATGCATGCGGCCTATGAGAAATTCTGGACGGGCGAAAGAAGAGCAAAGGCAATCGCTATTAACCTCGACCCTATCCAGGTAACCGTCCTTGCCTCTATAGTTGATGCAGAAGCCCTGCATGACGACGAAATGCCGACCATCGCGGGCCTTTACATCAATAGGCTTAAAAAAGGCATGAAGCTGGAGTCAGATCCGACGATCATCTTTGCCGAAAACGATTTTACCATCCACCGTGTGCTTTCAAGGTACCTCAGCATCAATTCGCCGTATAATACTTATATGCACACAGGTTTGCCCCCCGGACCCATCATGATGCCTTCTGTCAATGCAATTAATTCGGTACTCGACTACCAAAAAAGCGACTATATTTATATGTGCGCCAAAGAGGATTTTTCCGGGTATCACAACTTCGCCACCAACATGACCGATCACCTGGTAAATGCGCGCAAATACCAGCAGGCACTGAACGAAAGAAATATAAAGCACTAATGTTTGAACATTCCACCAAAATCAGGGTCCGTTATGGTGAAACCGACCAGATGGGCTATATGTACTATGGCAACTATGCTGAATTTTACGAGGTTGGGCGCGTGGAAATGCTGCGCAGCCTGGGCCTCACGTATAGCGGGATGGAACAGTCGGGCATAAAAATGCCTGTGCTTGAGTTAAGTTGCAAATACCTGAAACCAGCCTTATATGATGAGGAAATAACCGTAAAGGTTATAATGGACAAGATGCCAGGAATCCGCATACATTTCCGGTATGAACTTTATAATGAAAAGCAAGAACTGATCAATAAAGGTGAGACTTTGCTCGTGTTCGTCAATATGCAATCAAACCGCCCTTGCCTGCCGCCGCAAGACTTTTTGGAAAAGTTAAAGCCGTTTTTTAAGTAGATTTGGCTATATGAAGTGGCTGCACCGTTTTTTTTTAAAATTCAGGTTTTACCAAAGATTTATTAAATGGTCGAAAACATTCTTTTTAAGAGGTTTTTATCCGCTCTCCCTTTACCATTTGATGGCTTTTTTTGCCAGGGAGATCGATCAGCTCACCATGTTTAACCGTGCTGCATCGCTGTCTTTCAACTTCATGCTGGCGTTTTTCCCTGGGATAATTTTCCTGTTTACGCTCATCCCTTATATACCGGTAAAAAACTTCCAGGGGCAATTGTTATCCCTGTTGTCGACCGTTATTCCGTACAACGCCTACATGGCCTTTGCATCATCGATCGAATATATTGTACGGCGCCAAAATGGGCAGTTACTTTCCATCGGGTTTATCACAGCCCTGTATTTTGCCACCAACGGCATCAGCATCCTGATGCGGGATTTTAATAAGTCGTCGCTCGTTATCGAAAAACGTTCGTGGATAAAGCGGCGTTTGGTGGCTGTTGCGCTTACCGTGGTGCTTAGCTTTTCGCTCCTGGTTGCAATAACGGTTATGGCCGGCGGAGAAGCAATCATCAACTATCTTAAATCACACATTGATAGTAAGGGTCATTTCTGGTACTATATCGTCGCGCTTTCCAGGTGGCTTGTTTTGATAGCCATTTTCTTCCTGTCTATATCGCTGCTCTATCGTTACGGGCCATCGCATAAAATAAAATGGAGGTTTTTGAACACCGGGGCCATCCTTGCAACCATA